>NZ_BOQE01000001.1:1002500-1302500 GCF_023705585.1 Collibacillus ludicampi | reverse complement strand
GATCCGGAACCCGCTGTCTTGGATGCGGGGGAGTACAATGGAAATATACGCTTTGTCCTCGCTTCCGACCTGGATGCGGAAGAGATCGCAAACGAGATCCTGCGTGTATCGGAAGTCAAGATCATCATGTTCGCCGAATGGCAGAAGCAGGGGAACCAATCAGTGCGTACCGGAAATTTGCTTCCGAAAGAGCGGATCACCGATGATGAACATGTCCAATATGTGATCCAACAAGCGTTGGCGAAAGGGTTTCGGGTGTATGAGGCGGGTGTACGCCTGGCACCGACGACGCAAATGAAATCGGCCCGGATGTACTTGGTGTTCGAAGCGATCGGTGGACAGGATCATCTTCTCTTTACCAAACCGCCGATGGATGCGATCGAACAAGAACAACTCGAACAAGATGTCTTGTTTATTTTATGGTCGCACGAATCCATCGAAAAGATCCGTCACGCGATCGAATCTGTCTCCGAAATCGAACTGGTCGAATTGCGTGAATGGAAACAAGAAAATGAAAGACTGGAACGCTCGGAGAATGTGGTCAAGAAAACAAAGCAAAAACAGTCAGCAGTTGAAGGGAAAAAAGGAAGTACCATTCGTGTCGATACGGAGAAATTGGACGAATTGATGAACCTCTTCTCCGAATTGGTGATTGACAAGACACGTCTCGAGCAGATTCGCGGAGAGGTAAGGCATGACGGTCTGCAACAAACGATCGACCATATGAGCCGGATTTCCAATCAGTTACAGGAGTTGATCATGTCGATCCGCATGATTCCTGTCGAAAGCGTATTTCAACGGTTTCCGCGTATGGTGCGTGACACAGCCAAGCAACTCGGCAAAGAGATCGAATTCACGATCAGCGGCGAAGATACGGAATTGGATCGCACCGTTGTCGAAGAGATCGGCGATCCTATCTTGCACATGCTGCGCAACTCGATCGATCACGGGATCGAACCGGTTGAAGAGCGCAGAAAACGCGGCAAACCAGATGCCGGCCATATCCAATTGCGTGCCTATCCTTCCGGCAACTATGTGTTCATCGAAGTGGAGGACGACGGCGGTGGTATCGACCGTGAGAAAGTGCTGCGAAAAGCGAGGGAGAAAGGGATCGTCGATGCGAACGATTCGTTGACAGACCAACAAGTGTACCAGTTGCTCTTTTCTTCCGGGTTTTCTACGGCCGATACGATCAGCGATATCTCCGGCCGGGGGGTCGGGCTGGATGTGGTCAAAGCCAAGATCGAATCTCTGTCAGGAAAAGTAGAGATACATAGCCAACCAGGCAAAGGAACGAAATTTGTCATTCAGCTTCCGATGACATTGGCGATTCTCGACGGACTTTTGGTGAAGATCGGAGAGAATCCCTATGTACTGCCGATCGGAACGATCGCGGAAGTTACGGACATTCCCGAAATCAAAACCGTTCACGGCAAGCCAGTGACCGTTTGGCGGGATCAGGTCGTCCCGGTCGAATATGTCGGCGAAGTATTTGGCGGAAAGCGATCAGAAGAAGGAAATCTGATTCTGATACAAAAAGGGCAACAGAAAATGGGCATCGTTGTCGACGATTTGCTCGGTCAGCAAGAAGTGGTTCTGAAATCGTTGGATCGCGAATTGAAAAAAATCCCCTATTTCTCGGGAGCAACCATTTTGGGAGACGGTACGGTTGCATTGATCTTGGATACAAACGCTTTTTTTGCGTCATAGAGAGGAGAATCGCAGATGAAATTGGTTTTATTTGAGGTAGGTAATGAAACATATGCCCTGCCGATCGAGAAGGTACGCTCCATCGAAACGGTTCAGCCGATTCGTCCGGTCCCCCTTTCTCCGCAGCACGTCCTTGGAGTCATGAACCTGCGCGGCGTCGTGATCACCGTGATGGATCTGCGGACGATGCTCGGGGCGCCGGCGAAAGAACTGACTCCGCTTAATCGCTTGTTGATCGTGGACGATAAAGCGTATCTGGTAGACGAGGCGCATGATGTGATCGACTGTGATGATGAGGACATCCAATCATATGAAACGGATAACAAGTACTTTAAAGGCGTCATTCGCCGCGGGGAAAAGCTCGTGATTCTCATACAACTGTAACGCAGGGAGGCTCTTGCAGGGCCTCTTTTTTCATGGAATCTCTCCACGAAAAGATAGACGCTTTGCGTGTTCCGAATAAAATGGAACGTACTCGTGGTCGGTTAGGAAGCGGTTATTTTTTCATCGGCCCCTCATGGTATGGAAACTCCCGGATACGCATACATTGGCTAGGGACAGACTATCACTACGGGATGTGAACGGGCAAATGGTTGAACAACTAACAGGAGAAATGCTCACCCTCATGTTGATTGCGATCGCGCTTGGCACGGATGCTTTCTCCCTCTGTCTCGGACTTGGCATGCAGGGATTAACGAAAAAGGAGATCGGACGAATCAGCGTAACCATCGGAGGGTTTCACGTCCTCATGCCGCTAGTGGGCATGTTTGTAGGGATCTATCTTAGCCGTGTGGTAGGAGAAATCGCCAAAATATTGGGGGCCTTGATGCTCATCGGTCTGGGGATCCATATGGTCTGGCAATCGGTGAAACAGAATCAAGAAACCGTATCGCTCGACCGGACCGCCGGTATCGGGTTATTGCTATTTTCCATGAGTGTCAGCATGGACGCTTTGTCTGTCGGTTTTTCATTGGGGCTGTTTGAGGCACCGGTAGGACTCGTCGTCTCGTTATTTGGGATCGTGGGAGCCTGTATGGCCGCCCTGGGACTGTCCATCGGCAGCCGAGTCAGCCGCCTGTTCGGTGAATACGGTGAGATTGTGGGCGGGGCCATTTTGTTTACGCTCGGCCTCAAATTTCTTTTATAAGTAGCTTTATGCTTCAGGGGTTCACCGATGGATGAAAACTGCCCCAGGTTGCCATATGCCCGCCCAACCAACCATCTTCAAGTCAATCACTCATCTCCTCATTGCATCATGAAATGATCGCGGGATATACTTACACTAAGCAAGGAGAAGGCGGAAATGGGGGATGATCTTGTATCGCGTTCTTTTTGTCTGTACGGGTAACACTTGTCGCAGTGCGATGGCGGAAGCGCTATTCCGCCACCGTTTGGAACAGGAAGGGATCAAAGGGATTGAGATACGATCGGCCGGAGTTGCTGCGATCCCGGGAGGATCGGCTTCGGAAGGTGCGATTAAAGCGTTGGCCAAACGGAACATCCCAGGTGACACACATGTATCCAAACCGCTGGATGAAAATCTCGTTCGTTCTTCCGATCTGATTCTGACGATGACCGGTTCGCACAAAAAAGCGGTCGTTCACCTATTCCCTTTTGCCATGGACAGGACGTTCACTTTGAAGGAATTTGTTGACGATGATCCAACAGCAGACATTTATGACCCTTACGGCGGCGATGATACAATCTATGAAGCATGTGCACGTGAATTGGAAGAAGTACTCTCACGATTATTGCAGAAACTGCGTGAACATGCGGACAACTAGTTGCGGATATATCCGTACGAACGATACAATAAAATCATTGTGGTTCTGGTAAGTGAATTCCGTAGGTGTTCCAGCGATCCTGAAGGAAGGAGGGAGACTGATGAAAATAGCGCTCGCAGCAGATCATGGGGGTTATGCGTTGAAAGAGCATATCAAGACGGTGCTCGATCAAATGGGCCTCGCTTACAAGGATTTCGGTACCTATTCGGAAGAGTCTGTTGATTATCCGGATTACGGTCTTCAGGTCTCCAAAGCGGTCGCGAACGGGGAATATGATCGCGGAATCCTCTTCTGCGGTACGGGCCTCGGGATGTCTATTGTTGCCAACAAAGTACCTGGCGTCCGTTGTGCGCTCGTACATGATTGTTTTTCCGCGAAGGCGACGCGACAACACAACGATACCAACGTCCTTGCTATGGGTGGACGGGTGATCGGACCCGGACTGGCCGAGGAGATTGTGCGTATATGGTTGACGACTGAATTCGAAGGCGGCCGTCATGCGAGACGTTTGGACAAGATCCGCCAAATTGAACAAGAATACGGTCAAGAGGAAGGGGTTCGAGGATGCTAGACGAAATCCGCCGTCAGACACGGCAAGTGATCGATGAGCTGCAGGAGCATGCACGTCTGACGGAGGAACAGATCTTGGTAGTCGGTGCATCGAGCTCTGAGATCATCGGTCAAAAGATTGGGACAGCTGGCTCGGCCGACACAGCCAAAGCGATTGTGGACGCAGTATTGGAAGCGAGAGAGCAATATGGTTTTCAGGTAGCGTTTCAATGCTGTGAACATCTGAACCGCGCGCTCGTCGTAGAGCGGTCAACGATGCGCGCATTCCAGTTGGAGGAGGTCACGGTGGTGCCGGTTCTGCATGCGGGCGGTGCGGTCGCGGCAGAAGCTTTCCGCCGTTTGCACGACCCAGTGATGGTTGAACGGATTCAGGCACACGCGGGGATTGACATCGGCGATACATTCATCGGCATGCATCTGCGTCCCGTGGTTGTTCCCGTTCGTCCAAGTATCAAGACGATCGGTGCGGCACACGTGACGATGGCGCGTACACGTCCGAAACTCATCGGCGGTGAGCGGGCCGTCTATGTGCTGAAGCCGTAAATCGATAAAAATAGCCGTTTATGCCGCATAGGCGACGCTTTACATGTTCCACCCATGAGATTATAGCTCACCATGCCGTAAGCGGCGCCATCGGAGGACTGAAAACGGCCTTTGGCCGGACGTCATGCTTTGCGCGTAATAGCGACCTTTACGGAGCATGAGCGCAAAGCATACACCCAACATACCATACATTTCCATTGCAGGAGAAGGAGAGAGACCATGAGCCATCTTCGTTTGATTGATCCGGATGTTGCGGAAGCGATACAGAAGGAACTGGGCCGCCAACGCAGCAAAATCGAACTGATCGCGTCGGAAAATTTCGTGAGCCGTGCCGTGATGGAAGCGATGGGTACCGTTCTAACAAACAAATATGCGGAAGGGTATCCTGGCAAGCGTTATTACGGCGGCTGTGAATACGTGGACATCGTAGAAGAGTTGGCACGCGAGCGTGTAAAAAAGCTGTTCAATGCGGAACATGCCAATGTGCAGCCTCATTCGGGGGCACAAGCGAACGGAGCCGTCTATTTCGCATTTCTCAAACCGGGCGATACCGTTCTGGGCATGAACTTGTCCCATGGCGGCCATTTGACTCACGGCAGCCCAGTCAATATCTCCGGTAAGTATTACAACTTCGTTCCCTACGGCGTGGATCCAGATACACATCGGATCAATTATGAAACGGTTCGCCAATTGGCGCATGAACATAAACCGAAAATGATCGTCGCTGGTGCGTCCGCTTATCCCCGCGTGATCGACTTCCCCAAGTTGAGAGAAATCGCTGACGAAGTGGGCGCTTACCTGATGGTCGACATGGCGCATATCGCAGGCCTGGTGGCGACCGGTCACCATCCGAGCCCGGTTCCTTATGCCGATTTCGTCACATCGACCACTCATAAAACATTGCGCGGACCCCGCGGCGGCTTGATCCTCTGCAAAGAACAATACGCGAAAGAGATCGACAAAGCGGTCTTCCCGGGAACGCAAGGCGGTCCCTTGATGCATGTGATCGCCGCCAAAGCGGTAGCGTTCGGCGAAGCGCTGCGTCCCGAATTCGCTCAATATTCCCAAGCGGTGATCGACAACGCCCAAGCGTTGGCAAAAGCGCTGATGGATCGCGGATTTACCCTCGTTTCCGGCGGAACGGATAACCATCTGTTGCTGGTCGATCTGCGCAACCTCGGTTTGACTGGGAAAGAAGCGGAACACTTACTCGATGAAGTCGGGATCACGGTGAATAAAAACACCATTCCGTTTGAAACGCAAAGCCCGTTTGTTACCAGCGGTATCCGGATCGGTACGCCTGCAGTTACTTCACGCGGCTTTACAACCGACGCGATGGTTGAAATCGCGGAGATTATCGAATTGACATTGAAGAATAAAGACCATCAGCCCTCGATCAACCAAGCGATGGCGAAAGTGCGCGACTTGTGTGCCCGCTTCCCGTTGTACGAAGGATTTGAGATTTAAGTCTGCCTGAGCCATACGTTAATACAGCAACTATTTTTAGGGGTGTCCCGCTCGATTTATATGTGGCCGTGTTACATAGAGGGGACACCCTTGTTTTATGTATATGGTTTGCGTTCGTGCTCCGAGAAATCGTCTCGCAGAATATGTTCAAATGTTGCGAGACGACCTCCACGGTCGCTTTTTCACGCCAAGCATATACCCATAACGACCAAAAAAGAAGCGGAACGACCTTCCGCTCACCGCTGCGTCGCAAAGCGATACAATCCACACAATAGCCACTCCCTCTCTTGTGGCAGCCTCAAAATTCTTCCCCCGCACAAGAAACATTTCACTCTCTGATGGCTCCACATGTAGAAATAACTTCTTGTCCATTTTAGTTTCTAAAGAATTACTCTTGACCACCAAATTGGTTAATGTGTTAAAATTCGGATATTGTAAATCTCATATTATTTTCCATTTTCGAGAATCTCGTAAGAAATATCGGAGGGTCAGTCGAATGCGTATTTTACTATTTTCCAAAAACCAATCGACTGTATCATTGTTTAGATGTATCCTTACATCTCATAAGATAGAGGTTTATCATGTCACCGATCGTGAACAAATAGAATCTATGATTCAAAGGCAAGAGTTTATAGCGGTTGTTCTTGATCTCCCCAATCCTACTATGGATGACTTGCTCTATTGGAGAAATTTGTTACATATAACGCCAATACCTGTTCTAACCATCAGTTCAGATACAAATGAAGTGAACCGTGTACTTTTACGACAACAAGCATCTATTCATTTGACCGAACCCCTGGCAAACGTACTTCTTCGTTTACATCAGGTACATAGTACGACACATCAAGGAGATAGCCTTGAAAATTGTATTGAATTAGCGCCCCAAGTAATTTTCGACATCACAGGACATTGTATTATCAATCATGGTGAACGTTTACCACTGTCAAGCACAGAATTTAAACTTTTATACATATTAACCAGAAATATGGGACAAACGTTTAAAGCTGATGAGTTAATCCATCTTGCTAATCTGATTGGGCCTTCTAGCCTTTACGTCCATATCCAAAGGCTGCGAGAGAAAATCGAGAAAGACCCCCGTCATCCTACTATTTTGGTTACGAAACGGGGGAAAGGCTATAAAATTCAACTAAACAAACTATTATCTTCGTTCGTAACGATCCATTCACTTTTGTATGTTCTCTCACAAAACGTGGACTTCATCAATATTTGCTAACAAAAATTTTAGATTCAATCTAAACATTTATGTAAGGACAAGAATTAATTACCAAATTAATATATTGATCAGGAATTAGTACTAATTCTCATTGTTATACCTCTCTTAATTCCTGTTATTGAATACTCTGCTGACAGCGTTAAGAGCCCACGCTGACTTAGGGAAGTAACAATAAAAGGTAGTCATTGAGGGGATTTGATCTTAATCGATCGTTTTGCTCAAAAGAAAAAACAGATTGGAAAGGTGAAAATGTGTGAGTAGAATGTTAATGCTTGAGCTCCGTAATTGTTTGCATCGCAAGGAGATCAAATTTGTTTTTTCCTTTTTGATGTTGATCTCCATTGGCGGTTTTTTGTTGGAATGCTCACGATTTTACGGTATGGGCATGACGAATATCCGATCCGCTTATGAAATGAGCCTCATACAGGGAACTTCGGTCCATGTCTTACTCTCTGTCGAGTGTATACTTATACCGTTGATTGCTTCCATCATTTATTCCGATTCGTTTTATGTAGACTATCAATCGGGTGTGTATAAAAGTATTCTCACCCGAACGGATACAAAGACGTACATATGGGCAAAAGGAATTGTCACTTTTGGCGTTACGTTTTTTGTATTTTTGATTCCTTTATTATGGAACCAATTGTTGTGCCTGATTACCTTTCCTACAGAAGGATTTGACAACCGATTTGCTCTTCCCCCTTATGACATAGGAACTCAGAATTATAACAATACATTTATGTTCGATCTTCTGAGAGTTCAGTCTCCACTCCTCTACAACCTTCTCTACATGTTTCTAATCAGTCTGGTCGCCGCCTTATTTGCCGTCTTTGCCTATGGAGCCTTTTCGGTTTTCAAAAAGGGGAGATTCGCGACCATTGCTGGTGTGTTTTCACTCTATGTGGTGGTTGAGATGGCCGTGACTGCATGGGGATCTTTTCGACTCTCTCTGATCAATCTTCTGCAATCGGGTAATCAAGGGTCTTTGAGTGTTTTGTTGTTATGGATCAGTATTCTTTTCGTACTCGGTATCGTTATGATCGCGGGACAGTCTTATCGATTCGAAGCGAAATAGCGGGGGTTATGATGAAACCGATTCATGCTGTTTTAGTGAGAAAGCTACTCGTTTCCAAGAGATTTTTTCTTTTTTTATTCATATTAGGAGCGCTCTCTGCTAAAGCGATCATCCATTCGCTGTACGCAAATGGGCATCTTCAAAAATTAGAATCGATTGTATTCGATATTTACTTTGCGATCATGAACGAAAAATTTCTTTCGTTTCTCTTCATTCCCGTCTTTTTAATGATGAATGGATTGATAACGCAAGTTTTCGATAATTGCAAAGTGCTGCTCAAATATAAAAACGCCAATCGATGGTGGAGAGAGAAAATAGCTGCCGTAAGTCTCTTTGTCATCATGTATACGCTCGTGGTGAATGGGTTGATTTTGGGAGCCTTTATCATGAGCGGACATGCAGGGGACATGAATGGGGCTGATTTCCGTTTCTTTTTGTTCGGTTTCGTGATGCAATTCATCGGCTTCATGATTATAGGGACTTTTTATCACTTCGTGGTGCTCATATGTTCGCATCCATATATTGGCCTTTTGGCTACCCTGTTGATTGTTATTTTCAGCGATGTTATCAAAACGATTCATAAATTAGGGTTTACTACATTACAAGGGTATATGTCCTTGCAATATAAATGGAATGCGGGTGAGATCCATTTAGTCGCAACCGATTTCATCGCTGTTTTTTGCTTGTTCTTGGTATTTGCATCTCTGTATTTTATGGGAGCGGTCGTATCCAAAGAGAAAGACTTTTACTGGAGTGAGTAATCGATTGAAAGCTTTTTTTATTACGGAGTTCAGTAGACTTCGCAAGCTTCTCTTGTCAGGAGTGTGTGTGGCGGTATTTTTAGGTTTGTATTACAGCCGATGGGCTGAAATGAAATCATGCAAGTTATTGGAATGTTTCTTGGTGTTAACATATGGAAATTTGGAGATTCGGGACGTGAAATATGTCATCCCTGTACTTTTTTGGTTAGCTCCTCAAACATTCATGTTTTATTTCTTAGGCGATTATGTCTCAAACGATCTGGAGAGAAATGCGATATACATTTTTACCAGAACCGATCGGCGGAGATCATGGCTGATTGCAAAAATATTGAGCTTGTTTTTTTATGTAGCTTTGTATTATTTTTTACAGTTTCTTGTTGTTGGCACTATGGGGTGGATTTTGGGCTATAACGTATTGGAAGGGCTTTCGGGAATTGCGATCATCTTGAAGGAGTTCGTACTGCTGGTTTTATTAAACTACATGATCATACTCATGATCAATCTTCTGTCATTGAGCATCCCTGTATCAATCAGCACTGTGAGTGTATTCGTTGCGCACTTGTTTTGTCTCTTTCTTTCGGGTGTCGTTTATGAATTTTACAAGGGATATTCGGAAATCATCAAGTGGCTTCCTTTTACGCAAGGGATCGCGTCTTGGCATTCGGACATTTCTTCTAGAGTCGGTGGGTCTATTCTCTTTTCCATTCAAGACTTTAACGTTGCGTTTTCGGTCATCTATATGGTCGTTCTCTGTATCGCTTTCGTTTACATAGCTCTGCGAAAGGTTGAAAACTTGGATATTCTTTAAGGAGGTTCACGCCATGAATGCGGTTGAGGTCATCCATGTAAGTAAAAAGATTGGGGACAAAGAAATATTGAATAACATCAATATGATCTTGGAACACGGAAAGATATATGGTTTCTTTGGTCGGAACGGTTCGGGGAAAACCATGCTATTTCGGGCTGTTTGCGGCTTGATTAAACCCACATCGGGCGAGATTAAAATTAATGGAAAAACTCTTCATAGGGACATCTCGTTTCCGGAAAGTGTCGGCGTTCTTATTGAATCACCAGGATTTTGGAGCCACTATACAGGGTTTGAAAATCTGAAAGTGTTGGCAAGCATAAAACAACAAATTTCCGCTGAGGACATCAAAAAATCCATAGAAAGAGTGGGATTGGATCCAGAAGACCAGCGCACATTTAAAAAGTATTCCTTGGGGATGAAACAACGTTTGGCGATCGCCCAAGCGATTATGGAAAAACCGGATCTTCTCGTCTTGGACGAACCCACAAACGCTTTGGACGAAGAAGGAGTCGAATTGGTCCGAGAGATTCTACTGGAAGAAAAAGAAAGAGGAGCAACGATCCTGATTGCAAGCCATAACAAAGATGATATCGAGATCCTGGCCGATGAAAAATTTCAGATTCATGAGGGGAAGCTGATTCCCTTCAAGGATCAAAGGAAGGATATACAATGAGAAGACATAAAATATATCTCGTTTCTTTAGGTATTATGATTCTTCTTTCGGTAGTCTTCGGGGTTTTTACGAGATTTTCTTTCGCAAACGATGTCAGCGTTGGGAATTATTTAGAAAATGGGGATACATATAAGGTTTCCTTTAATGATGACCCTGCATATTTAGGGATCTATTTTAATAATTCCATCGCTACCCTGTCGCAACTAGAAGATCAATCGGACGTGATCGTCAAAGTCAGGCTTACAAACGAAAGATTGAACCACATGCGGGCGATTCTTTCAAAGGTGAACGTTTTGGATGTGTACAAAGGAAACGATGTGCAAAAAGGGGATTCTATTTATATCTATGAACCCAGTAATTTCTTTGCTTCATCCTATTGCGTGATGGGGGGATATAACATCATGCATGAAGATCAAGCATACATCGTCTTCCTCAAGCACATAAAAATCCCTGAAGGGTATAGATACAAAGGCAACGAGGCGATCTCGTTCATTCCCGTTTCTACGTACTACGGCAAATATCCCGTGAAATCTGCGGAAAGCGCGATTGTGATTCCAAAAGAAAAAGAGGTAAGTTACACGCAAGTTAAAGATTTGGATGTGATCACCCAAGAGGAGGATGTTGTCAACAAATACAATACCCTCAAACATGAGGTGTTGACAAACATGTTGAGAAAAGATAATAAAAGAGTCGGTTTCTTTTAACATTCAAAGCCCCGATGGAGATCATTTCATCGGGGCTTTCGCTTCTTCTCTCAGAGGAACAGCCATGCGCCGGAACGCCATCAGTAAATAAAAAGAGCAGATGGCGATGAATCCCGCTGTCATTTCCAACATCCGATTGATTCCCGCAAGCGTGATAAGCCACGAACCCAACAGACCTCCACTGACCATCCCCAAAAAATAGGCGCGCTGGTTATAACCGAACACATGCCCGTGCAATTCCGGGGGAAAAGAAAGTTTCAACAAGCTATTGACCACTGGCAATGTGGTAGCGATACATAAGCCCAAGACCAGACGGATCAACAAGAGCTCCGTCAAGTTGCTGACAAACATCTGGCTCACGTAAGCGAGAACCATTCCGAAAATTGCTGTTTGCAGGACTTTTACGAGTTTCCAGCGATTGAGGAAAGGGCCGATCAGGTAGAGAAAGAGAAACGTTCCCGCGCTTGGGAGAGCGAAGAGAAACCCGACCAATTCCGGCGAACGGGTGTGTATGTGCAGATAGCGCAATAGATGGGGAAGATTCGGTTCAACGGAGAGAACGGCGAATTGGGCGATGGCCATCGTACTGACACAAACCCAAAACATCTCCGACTGAAAGATGGTGCGCATCTCTCTGCCCTTAAGCGTGGGGGATGCAGGGGCGTCATCCTTTTTTACACAGGCGAATTCTACTATCCAAGTATGACTGATGATCGCAACGATGAAAAAAGGGATACTGGTCATCAGAAAAAACGTTCCATATGAAACTGAACGTTCGAGCAAACCACCAAAAATGGGACCGGTAATGGCGCCGAGCAAACCGATGGCTTCCAGACGGCTCATGGAACGGGCCACTTGTTCCGGAGGCGAGTTTCTGGCCACGAGTGTCACGATGACGATATGGCCTCCCATCAGGATACCGACCATCAGGCGCAAAAGCAGTAACATGAACGGGGACGTGCATACGCTCATCATGAGAACGATAATCCCCATGCCCAGAGAGGTCGTCGTGATCAAGAGACGCGAACCGAAACGGTCGATCCATTTTCCCCAGTATGGGGACATCAGGCTTGCCGTCAAATAGGATGCGGTCATCAAGGCCCCGGACCACAAGATGACATCCGACGTGCGGCTGACTCCCAGGTGGCGTACGAAATACGGAAAAAAGGCGAGCGGTATGTTCAATCCGAGACGCAATAAAAAAGAAACAGTGCATAACACAACAAACTCCCGGTTTGGCAATCGGAAGACCTCCCTCAGAAGAAACTGTCGTTAGTATTCCAACCGGGAGGAAAATGATTCCTGATTGCTTCTGTAGATAACTAGCACAGCCCATTTCCCTTTGTTATAATGGTACGGTATAAACATTCGATAAAGGGGCTCGAGTAACAATGAGCAAGGTCTATGTGTTTGATCATCCCTTGATACAACATAAATTGACGTACATACGCGATGAAAAAACGGGAACCAAAGAATTCCGCGAGCTCGTCGAGGAAGTGGCTATGCTGATGGCCTACGAAGTGACGCGCGATCTTCCTTTGGAAGAAGTATCGGTGAAAACCCCCGTTGCCACGGCCACCTCGAAAGTGATTGCCGGGAAAAAGCTCGGGATCGTCCCGATACTTCGTGCGGGACTCGGGATGGTGGATGGCATCCTGAAGTTGATTCCGGCAGCGAAGGTCGGCCATATCGGACTCTATCGCGATCCGGAAACGTTAAAGCCTGTAGAGTATTACTGCAAACTTCCCAGCGATGTGGAAGAACGGGATCTGATCGTGACCGATCCCATGCTGGCGACAGGAGGATCGGCGGCTGCGGCGATCAGTTTTCTAAAAGAGCGCGGAGCCAGAAGCATAAAACTCATGTGCCTCATCGCGTCGCCTGAAGGCATTGAGACCGTGCAGAAGGAACATGAGGATGTTGACATCTATGTTGCGGCGATCGATGAGAGACTGAACGATCACGGATACATTGTCCCTGGACTCGGGGATGCAGGGGATCGCTTGTTTGGTACGAAGTGAGGAGGACATTCATGGAACGCGTTCGCATATTGACAGTCTTCGGGACGAGGCCTGAAGCGATCAAGATGGCTCCTCTCGTGAAAGCGTTGGAACGCGCGGGAGAAGCGATCGACTCCAAGGTCTGTGTTACCGCTCAGCATCGGCAAATGCTCGATCAAGTTCTGGATATTTTTCAGATCCAACCGGATTTTGACCTCGATATCATGGAAGAGCGGCAAACGTTGACAGGAATCAGTGTGAAAGCGCTGAAAGGTTTGGAAGAAGTCATTACTCAAGTGAAACCGCACATCGTATTGGTGCATGGGGATACAACCACAACGTTTGTTGCCGCATTGGCTGCATTCTATCAGCAAGTGGCGGTCGGCCATGTGGAAGCGGGACTGCGTACATTTGACAAATATTCCCCGTTCCCGGAAGAGATGAACCGTCAGTTAACAGGCGTGCTTGCCGACCTGCACTTCGCGCCGACACGGGCATCGGCCGAGAACTTGCTTCGGGAAAACAAACCTGCGGAAAGGATATTTGTCACCGGCAACACGGCGATCGACGCGATGGCCTATACAGTGAAAGAAGATTACAAGCATCCCATCCTGGATCAGATGGCGACAGGTCAACGGCTCGTCTTTATGACGGCACACCGTCGTGAAAACATCGGAGAAAAGATGAGAAGCTTCTTCCGTGCCACACGGCGGCTCGTGGAAGAGCATGAAGATATCGTTCTCGTCTACCCAGTACACTTGAACCCTGCCGTACAAGAACCAGCCCATGAGATCCTGGGCGGGCATCCGCGCATCCATTTGATCGACCCGCTCGACGTGGTGGATACCCACAATTTTATGGCACGATCGTATCTCATTTTGACAGATTCGGGCGGTATTCAAGAAGAAGCGCCCTCACTCGGCGTCCCCGTCCTCGTCTTGCGCGATACCACCGAACGTCCCGAAGGAATCGATGCAGGCACGCTCAAGCTGGCGGGAACGGACGAGGAGACCGTCTATCGGTTAGCGGATCATCTCCTGCGTGATGAGATCGCACACAACAAGATGGCCGTTGCATCCAATCCGTACGGGGACGGACGCGCATCCGAGAGAATCGTGCAAGCGATTTTGCATCATTTTACAGGGGCACCGCGGCCGGAACCGTTTGTCCCGAAACAGTAGTTTTTTCCGGAATCGTTGAATGAACGGGGGTACCGACTTCCAACAAAGGATTGGGAGTTCGGGGTACCCCCGCCCTTCTTTCATTCGGTTCCTGATCTTTTTTCACAGCAGAATCTTCCCAAATCTGTCTCATCTTTTCGCCCCCTTCTTCGTTTTCGTATCCGTCTGATAGCTCTTCTCGTACACATGCCATTCCATTCAAAAATCATCTTCGTCATTTGATCTCTAAAAATCACGGTAAAAAAGGTTCTTTCATGCTGTCAATATATGTATTAGAATGTTCTGAAAGGAGATACGCGAAGAATCTGGCGGGAGTCGCCTTGGTTCGATTAACCGTAGAAGAGATATCCGCAAAGTTCAAATTTGGGCAA
Organism: Collibacillus ludicampi; assembly: GCF_023705585.1. NCBI lineage: Bacteria > Bacillati > Bacillota > Bacilli > Caryophanales > Alicyclobacillaceae > Collibacillus > Collibacillus ludicampi. Next base: position 1,287,619 of record NZ_BOQE01000001.1, on the reverse strand, counting down.
AACTTGCAGCCCCATCGTTTCGAAAAAGTTGTCGATGGGTTGCAAGAACGCGGGAAAAGATCGGATCTGGAGACGATCAAGTTGATGCAAAAATATTGTCCGCATCTCCAAAACGAATAGGGGCATCTACGCGAGCGGTTTCCTTCCGGCAAACCCTTCATGAAGGCCATGATAATGGGTGATCGTATCTTCTCCTTGTCTCCAGCACAAGAGAACTTCTTCACCGTTGATGAACGCGGGAAAGTCAACAAGTCCAAAATCGATATCTTTGACTTGTGCGCCGGTCTCATGGATTTGTTTCACATGTATCTGCGCTTCCATCTCCATGAATTCCAAATCGCATTCCCATTTAAAAATCAGATCGCTTGCGGCGTCCGTATCTGCAAGTCCCTGCTTATAGACTTGCAATTCATGAAACTTTCTCTCGAATTTCTGCTTGATGTCTTGCAACACTTGGATTTTTTCTTTGATCAAAGGCAACAGTCGGTTCGCTTCGTCCACGGTAAAATATTTAGTCATGACAGGAACACCTCCCTGGTTCGTCCTCCGTTTTCAACACGCTCTTGTATAGGATTCTACAAGTAAATGCGCCACATCCTCCCGCTGTCGAAAAATATATATCTACATACAGATTCTTATTGAAAACTCTGTGACAAGTGGGGTGGAAAAGGTCGTAATACGTCGAATCATGTAATTTTTCCGTAAATTGTCAGGTTCTTTGGCAGGAAAAAAGGATTCCGCAGAGAATTTATGAATCAGGTTTGTTTTCATGAAAAATGGAGAGAAACAGAAGGAAAACAAGCCGGTACAAAACGATGAACATCCGTGGAGTAAGAGAGAGGAGAACGAAGATGTCAAACCGAGATGCAGTCATTGTAAGTGCAGTCCGTACAGCGATCGGAAATTTCCAAGGAAGCCTTGCAGGTTTTCCCGCAACGGAATTAGGGGCGATCGTCGCGAAGGAAGCATTGAGACGCGCGAATGTATCGCATGAACAAGTGGACGAAGTGATCATGGGGAACGTTTTGCAGGCGGGACTCGGACAAAACCCGGCTCGGCAAGCTTGGATCAAAGCGGGATTTCAGGATTCCACTCCGGCGATGACCATCAACAAAGTTTGCGGTTCCGGTTTGAAATCGGTCATGCTCGCCGCCCAAGCGATCAAAGCCGGCGAAGCGGATGTTGTATTAGCAGGTGGTATGGAGAGCATGAGCCGTGCACCTTATCTCTTGGAAGGTGCACGTCAAGGATATCGCATGGGTGATCAGAAAGTCGTCGATTCCATGATCCGCGATGGTCTCTGGTGTGCTTTCTGCGATGTACACATGGGTATTACCGCTGAGAATATCGCAGAGCGCTATGGGTTAACGCGTGAAGAACAAGACGAATTTGCGGCTTGGAGCCAGCAAAAAGCGGTAAAGGCCATTCAGGAAGGGCGTTTCGCCGATGAGATCGTCCCGGTGGAAATTCCGCAGAAGAAAGGCGAACCGGTTCTGTTCCAACAAGACGAGTTCCCGCGTGCAGGCACCACGGTCGAAACGCTCGCCAAGCTTCGTCCTGCATTCAAGAAGGACGGAACGGTGACGGCGGGGAACGCTTCTGGAATCAATGACGGTGCAGCGGCACTTGTGGTCATGTCGGCGGAAAGAGCGCACCAACTCGGCTTGCAGCCGTTAGCACGCATTGTCGCGTATGCTTCCGCAGGCGTAGAACCTTCGGTCATGGGGCTCGGTCCGATCAACGCCACACGCAGAGCATTGGAAAGAGCGGGACTCAGCATCAACGATATCGATTTGATCGAGGCGAATGAAGCGTTTGCGGCACAGGCACTCGCTGTCGGCAAAGACCTGGAGTTCCCGAAAGAGAAGCTCAATGTCAATGGCGGGGCCATCGCTTTGGGACACCCGATCGGTGCGAGCGGAGCGCGTATCTTGGTGACACTCTTGCACGAAATGAAGAAACGTGAGAGCAAACGCGGATTGGCAACTCTTTGCATCGGTGGCGGACAAGGGGTCTCTTTGATCGTCGAACAAATTTGAACAGTATAACCCGTCACTGTACACTTTATACACCGCGTTTTTGTCAATATTGTGAAAAACGGCCGAAAACTGCGAGAAACCCGTGAAAACGGGTTTCTTTGCGTTGACAAACCGTACAGAAATATTGTAGTATAAACTCGGCCCGTTTCACAATGAAGTACACCCGTTTTATAGTGTGAAACACCAGGGGCCGTTGCTGCAGGGATCATGAACAGGAAGGTACTCGCGCACTATGGATGACTTTCATGGCGTTGTACGTCAAGTTGTCAAGCGAACACTCTATGTAACCGTTTTTTTGGGTGTTCTCTGGCTGCTCTTTGATCCATGGAAATCAATTTTTGCCGGCCTCACCATAGGGTCGGCAGTTAGTTTGTACTTTGCCGTAAGCCTTGCCAGACAGACCGAGATGGCGACGGCCGTTGCCCTAGGGCAGAAAAAGAAGAAACCGATCGTGGCCATGGTTTCGCGCATCGCCATGATCGCCCTGGGTGTTATGGCGATCCATCGCCTCGGGTATCCTAGTATTTGGTCGTTTCTGGTCGGGCTATACACCCATCAGGTGATCCTGTTCGTAGGAATGATCCTTGGCAGGGGCAAAGGGAACTGAATTTTTAAAGCGGAAGGGGTGAAACGGAATGGAAAAAGCGCATCTCCATGTTCAATTTTTGGGCATGACGGTCGATCTGACTGTGATCGCCATGAGTCTTCTCGTATCGATTATAGTCGCTCTTCTCGCGCTCGCTGCGGTAAAACATCTCGATATGAGACATCCGCGTGGCATGCAGAACTTCTTTGAATGGCTTACCGATTTTATTAAAGGATTGGCGAAAGACACGATTGGCGAACGCGCGGAAACCTACGTTCCTCTTGGTTTGACATTGATCATTTGGATGTTCGTGTCCAATCAGATGGGCTTGATCACAAACATCGTCACCAAGTCGGAAACAGGTCTCCCTCAGTTTGGCGTCGAACCGGGTCAAGAAATCGCCTGGTTTATGTCCCCGACGGCGAATATCTCGGTCGCCATGGCGATGGGGATCGCGATGGTCTTGTACTCACACGGGGTAGGTTTGCGCAAGCCGGGTCAGTATCTCAAACACTACGTTTCGCCGGCCTGGATGTTGCCCATCCATCTGATTGAAGAACTCCCGAAATTCTTGACTCTTGGCCTTCGTCTCTTTGGTAATATCTTTGCCGGGGAAGTACTCATCGCCATCATTCTCCAAATACCGATCCTGGGTGGTTGGTTTCCGGTAGGAGCGATACCGATGTTTATCTGGCTGGCTTATTCGCTGTTTGTCGGTACCATTCAAGCGTTCGTATTTACCGTTTTGACATTGGTATACATCGGCCAAAAGGTGCCGCACGAGAATCATTAAGAGTAAGTTTTTCATCCGTTTACCCAGTTTTCTGACGATCACATAGATGTTGTGCACATAAACGAAAATCATTCACGAGAATTAAAAGGAGGACTTTCATCATGTCATTGACTGTCATTGCCGTTGGTTTGTGTCTGGGTCTTGCTGCTATTGGTGCTGGTATCGGTAACGGTCTTGTTGTAGGACGTTTCCTGGAAGGGATTGCACGTCAACCGGAAGCTCGCGGTATGTTGCAAACCCAAATGTTCATCGGTCTCGGTCTTGTCGAAGCATTGCCGGTTATCTCTGTTGCGATCGGTTTGATCCTTTTCGGAAGCCGATAAGTGAAAAGTTGAACATAATGGATGCAATTGGATAGCCTGAATATGCCAAGCATGAACCTGGCTCAGCGGACGGCGGGGCAAGTTTGACCTCGCCTTCCTTGTGCCCTCGCCTTGACGAAAGGAGTGAACGTTGGTGGAGCTTCAATTTGGCACGATGTTATTACAATTAATCATTTTCCTTTTGTTGTTCTGGTTTTTGAAACGCGTGGCCTTCGGACCGATCATGCGGGTGATGAAGGAACGTCAAGAATATATCGAAAATCAAATTGCCACTGCAGAACAGAATCGCCAAGAAGCTGAGAGACTCGCGCGCGAGCATCGCGAAGCGTTGGAAGCTGCGAAGAAAGAAGCGCGTGATTTGCTTGAGAACGCGCGCCGTAACGGTGAGAAACAGGCGGCTGAGATCATCGCGGCTGCCGAAGCGGAAGCGAAGCGCATTCAAGCGGAAGCGACGGCTGAAATCAATCGTGAAAAAGAACGCGCGCTTGCGGAACTGCGCGAACAAGTAGGCGAACTGTCCGTGTTGTTGGCGAAGAAACTCATCGCGAAAGAGATCGATCAGAGCAAACACAAGGCGCTGTTCGATGAAGCGGTGAAAGAGATGGGGGCTCGCGTATGCTAGGCGGGGGTGTGGCGAAGCGCTACGCAGATGCATTGTATACGCTTGCTGTCGAGCGCGATATCGTGGAACAGGTGGAAGCCGACCTCGTAACGGTGACCAAAACGCTGGAAGAATACCCGGATATGGCTCGGTTTTTGCTGAATCCGGTCATCAACGCGAATGTGAAGAAGGAGCAAATTCGCCAACTGTTCGGCACGGTTCTATCGCCGATTGTCGTGAATTTTTTGCAATTGCTGCTTGATCGTCATCGGGAAAATCAATTGCAAGCGATCAAACGCGAGTACGTTCGCCGGGTTGATGAAGCGCGCGGACGTGTGAAAGCACATATCGAAACGGCATATCCACTTGCGGAAACGGAACTCGTTTCCGTCGAGCATAAACTTGGCGCCTCATGCGGGAAGACGGTTCAACTGACAGCATCGGTCAATCCGGATTTGATCGCCGGAGCGCGGATCCGCATTGGCGATCGCGTCTTGGATGCCAGCGTGAAAGGACAGTTAGATCGTTTTCGCGAGTCGCTCAAGCGGTACCAAGTACGGTAGATAGGGGTGAGACGGAATGAGCATTCGTCCTGAAGAAATCAGCGCTCTGATCAAACAACAGATCGAAAATTATCAAGCAAATATTCAAGTATATGATGTCGGTACTGTCATTCAAGTGGGTGACGGGATCGCTCGTATTCATGGTTTGGAAAAAGTCATGGCGGGTGAGTTGCTCGAATTCCCGAATGGCCAATTGGGAATGGCTTTCAACTTGGAAGAAGATAATGTCGGTTGTGTCGTTCTTGGTACGGTGGTAGGTATCAAAGAAGGCGACCAAGTGAAGCGTACGGGTAAAATCGCTCAGGTTCCTGTCGGTGAAGCATTGATCGGTCGCGTGGTCAACCCGCTCGGTCAACCGATCGACGGCCGTGGTCCGATTGAAACGAAAGAATTCCGTGCGATCGAATCGCCGGCACCTGGCGTTATCGATAGAAAATCTGTTCATGAACCTCTGCAAACGGGGATCAAAGCGATCGACTCCATGGTTCCGATCGGACGCGGTCAGCGCGAATTGATCATCGGTGACCGTCAAACCGGTAAAACGGCGGTTGCGATCGATACGATCATCAACCAAAAAGGCCAGGGTGTCATCTGTATTTACGTCGCAATCGGACAGAAACAATCCACCGTTGCGCAAGTGGTTGAAACCTTGCGTAAACATGGCGCTATGGACTATACGATCGTCGTTTCCGCATCCGCTTCGGATCCGGCTCCGTTGCTCTTCTTGGCTCCATACGCCGGCTGCGCGATGGGTGAATACTTCATGTACAAGGGCGGCCATGCGCTTTGCATCTATGATGACCTTTCCAAACAAGCGGCTGCTTACCGCGAGTTGTCCTTGTTGATGCGTCGTCCGCCGGGCCGTGAAGCTTATCCTGGGGACGTCTTCTATCTCCATTCCCGTTTGCTCGAACGTGCGGCAAAACTGTCTGACGAACGTGGAGGCGGTTCCTTGACGGCATTGCCGTTCATTGAAACCCAAGCGGGTGACGTGTCTGCATACATCCCGACGAACGTGATCTCGATTACAGACGGACAAATCTTCTTGGAATCCGATCTCTTCCATGCGGGTGTACGTCCTGCGATCAACGTCGGTATCTCCGTTTCCCGTGTCGGCGGTTCCGCGCAAATCAAAGCGATGAAGAAAGTCGCAGGTACCCTGCGTCTTGACTTGGCCCAATATCGTGAATTGCAAGCGTTCGCACAGTTCGGATCGGATCTTGACAAGGCGACACAAGCACGCCTCACACGCGGGCAACGCACGGTGGAAATCTTGAAACAAGGCCGCTTTGAACCGATGCCGGTAGAAAAACAGGTCATTTCGATTTGGGCGGTTACTAACGGCTATCTCGACGATATCGAGCTGAGCGCTGTCGGACGTTTCGAGAAAGAATTCCTCGCGTTCATCGACACGAACTATCCGCAAATTCCGAAAGCGATCGTAGAGACGAAAGATCTTTCGCAAGAAACGATCGATCAACTCAAGAGTGCGATCGAGAAATTCAAAGCGACCTTTGTCGCGTAAGCAGCACCATTCGGACAAAGGTGGTGAATAAGAATGGCTGCAAGTAGTCGCGATATTAAACGTCGAATTAAATCGGTTAAAAATACGGAGCAGATCACCAAAGCGATGAAGATGGTATCTGCCGCCAAATTGCGCCGTGCGCAGGAACGCGTCACGCAAGCCCGTCCTTACACAGCGAAAATGGAAGAAGTGATCGGAAGCATCGCGAAAGCGGGAGGGGCATCCCATCCGATGCTTGTGAAGCGTCCTGTGAAGCGCACCGGATATGTGTTAATCACCGCCGACCGCGGGTTGGCCGGTTCCTATAATGCGCAGGTCATCCGTCATGCGATGGCAAGCCTGAAGGACAAAAAGGAAAACGAATATGCGATTTTTGCGGTCGGACGCAAGGGACGCGATTTCTTCGCGCGCAGAGGATACCCGCTGGCAGGAGAGATTACGGGATTGTCCGATTTCCCGACATTTGCGGATATCAAGCGGGTGACACAAGCGGTCGTATCCATGTACGAAAAGGGTGAAGTGGACGAGGTCATCTTGGTTTATAACGAATTCATTTCACCGATTCAGCAACGGCCGGTCGCGAAGAAGATCCTTCCGTTGGAAGAAGTGGGCGGCGAGGATGCGAAAGTCACCAATTATATCTACGAACCTTCTGCCGAAGCGGTTCTGGAAAAGCTGTTACCAAAATATGCGGAGACGTTGATCTACTCGGCCCTTCTTGAGGCGAAAGCATCCGAACACGGTGCACGCATGACAGCGATGGGCAACGCAACCGATAATGCATCCGAAATGATCAAGAAACTGACACTGGATCTCAACCGTGCACGCCAGGCTGCAATCACGTTGCAGATCGCGGAAATTGTTGGCGGAGCGGAAGCGTTGAAGTAGTACCTGCATGAATGGAGGGAACAAGTGATGAACACTGGACGCATTGTCCAAGTCATGGGTCCGATCGTCGATGTTCGTTTTCCGGAAGGCCAACTTCCGGCCATCTACAACGCATTGAAGATCACCCATAAAGCACAGAATGAAGGCGAACGGGATATCGACTTAACGGTGGAAGTGGCGGTTCACCTCGGAGATAACGTGGTTCGTGCCGTGGCGATGGCCTCGACCGACGGACTCGTACGCGGTATGGAAGTTGTAGATACGGGCGCTCCGATTGCCATTCCAGTCGGGCAGGAAACATTGGGACGGATCTTTAACGTTCTCGGTGAGCCGATCGACGAAGCGGGACCCGTGAACGCCAAGGTACGTCATCCGATTCACCGCGAAGCGCCGGAATACACCGATCTCGCCACGAAAGTCGAGATCTTCGAAACGGGTATCAAGGTTGTCGACCTGCTCGCGCCGTACATCAAGGGTGGTAAGGTCGGTCTCTTCGGCGGTGCCGGTGTGGGGAAGACCGTCTTGATTCAGGAATTGATCCACAATATCGCGAAGCAGCACGGCGGTTTCTCCGTGTTCGCAGGTGTGGGTGAACGTACACGCGAAGGTAATGACCTCTATCATGAGATGAAAGATTCGGGCGTTCTCGACAAAACGGCGATGGTCTTCGGTCAAATGAACGAGCCGCCCGGTGCGCGTCTGCGCGTGGCTTTGACGGGGCTGACCCTCGCTGAATACTTCCGCGATGAAGAGAATCGTGACGTCCTCTTGTTTATCGACAACATTTTCCGTTTCACACAGGCGGGTTCCGAGGTTTCCGCATTGCTCGGACGCATGCCTTCCGCGGTGGGTTATCAGCCGACGTTGGCGACGGAAATGGGTCAATTGCAAGAACGGATCACCTCGACGAAAAAAGGTTCGATCACATCCATTCAGGCGATCTACGTACCTGCCGACGACTACACAGACCCGGCGCCGGCAACCACGTTCGCTCACCTGGATGCTACCACCAACTTGGAGCGTAAAATCGCCGAGCTTGGTATTTATCCGGCGGTGGATCCGCTTGCGTCCACATCACGCGCCCTTTCGCCCGATATCGTTGGGGAAGAACATTATCGGGTCGCCCGCGGTGTACAAGCGGTGCTGCAACGTTACAAAGAGTTGCAAGATATCATTGCGATCTTGGGGATGGACGAACTGTCTGACGAAGATAAACTGACAGTTGCTCGTGCGCGTAAAATTCAACGTTTCATGTCCCAGCCGTTCCATGTGGCCGAGCAGTTCACGGGGGTACCGGGTAAATACGTTCCGGTCAAAGAAACGGTGCGCGGCTTCAAGGAAATCCTCGAAGGCAAGCATGACGATCTGCCGGAATCTGCGTTCTTGTACGTCGGTACCATCGATGAAGCCGTTGAAAGAGCACGTAACCTATCCTAGGTCGATTTGACCATAGGAGGAGAGCAAGATGAGAAACGTACCATTGGAAATCGTTACGCCCGAGCGTAAAGTGTACAGTGGCGATGTGAGCATGGTCATCGTCCGCGGCGGTGACGGTGACGTAGGTATCATGGCTGGCCACATTCCGCTTGTGACCACGGTGAAAACTTCTGCCGTACGGATTTTTACGAATGATAATCGCAACGAGAGTCGTGTAGCCGTGTCGGGCGGGTTCTTAGAAGTGAAGCCGGACCGGATCACGATCCTTGCCGAAGCGGCAGAACTTCCCGAAGAGATCGATGTTGAGCGGGCACAGCGCGCGAAAGAACGCGCAGAACGACGCTTATCCGAAGCGGGAAGGGAAGACATCGATTATCTACGTGCGGAACTCGCTTTGCAAAGAGCGTTGAACCGTCTGCAAGTGGCGAAGAAAGGCCCCTTCGACGACAAACGTTAACCGATCGACGAAACCCATCGGCTTTGGCCGGTGGGTTTTTTATTGCTGTTGGCTTCGTGAATCTGGTGGCGCGGAGTCCGTGACGCCTCATCTTTAACGATTCGGTGATTCTGATGATGACCGACCATATCGAATTCACCTCCTGTTGCATTGAATACATCAATGAAGATGATTGAGAGGTGATGAATATGCCACAGATGCCACAGATTCCGAAGCCTGCAGATCTTGTCTTAATATCTTGGGAGAGAAATCCCTTGAGACCCGGATCGATGCGTCGTATCGTGCAATCTTGTGTAATCGGTTCCGCGAGACCCTGTGAAGACACGCTGCGAGATGGAGGATTGTTGTCCAGTGCCCTTCGGTGTCTGGTGAGAAATGGGTTTGTCATTTTCGCGCGAGGACGTACGACAAGCGTTTCCGGTTTTGTCCTCTTAGTAAGAAGATAGTCCCCCATGCCGCAAGTGGCACCATCAGAGGATGAAAAGTGTCTTCGAGTGGGCGTAATGCTTTGCGTGAGACAGCGACTTTGGAGGTTGTCTCGCGACATTTGATCATTGTTCCATGCGAGACGACCTCCACGGAGCGCGAACGCAAAGCATACGCCCGCCAAGCTACACATTTTTCAAGATAGTGGAACGTCATATAGCGTAGCTGGAATGGAGGCAATCTGAGTCAGGTTGCCTTTTTGCTTGACTAAGGAAAAGGTTCCCCAATGGTTCCATTGACCTTATGGTCGTTTTACACAGATGGATGGCTTTGCTATAATTATGTAAAACGAAATCTAAATTTTCTCAATGGAGGGGGCCCTATGTTCACGTATTGGAACAACTACCTGTTTGTGACGTTGTTCCTCATCTTGGGTATCGCTTTGCCTGTAGGCGCATTGTACGTTTTAGGGCCGTTGTTACGCCCAAAGAAACCGAACCCGATGAAGCTCAGTACATATGAGAGCGGTCTGGAACCGGTCGGGGAAGGGCAAGTGCGTTATAATGTCCGTTATTACTTGTTCGCGCTCTTGTTTGTGGTGTTTGATGTGGAAATCCTATTTCTCTACCCTTGGGCTGTATCGTTTGAAAAGCTAGGCGTATTTGGATATGCGGAAGTGTTCCTCTTTTTATTTTTCTTAATTATCGGGCTTGTTTACGCCTGGAAGAAGAAGGTGTTGGAATGGAAGTGATCAAGGGCTATTCCCAACAACCGCGCATCGAATTTGAAGGGTTTACGCCGGAAGAATCGATGGAACTGCAGAAAGGCGGAGTGTTTATCGGCGCATTGGAACAGATCAAAGGGTGGGCGCGAAGCAACTCCCTGTGGCCGATGACATTCGGTCTGGCTTGTTGTGCCATCGAAATGATGGGAACGGGTGCCGCCCATTATGACCTCGACCGATTCGGGATCATCTTCCGTGCATCTCCCCGCCAATCCGACTGTGTGATTATCGCAGGTACCGTTACGAAAAAGATGGGACCGCTGATCAAACGGCTGTACGAACAGATGCCCGATCCCAAATGGGTGATCGCGATGGGATCTTGTGCGACGGCCGGCGGTCCTTATGTGCGTTCCTATTCGGTTGTGAAAGGCGTGGATCAGATCATTCCCGTCGATGTCTACATTCCGGGTTGTCCACCTTCTCCGCCGGCTCTTATTTACGGTTTGAATAAGCTGCAGGAAAAGATCCGCCTTGAGGCAAAAGGAAAGAGGGTGCCTCGAACGTGAGCGATGAAAAGAAACAAACGGTAGATCAAGATCAAATTTCCGGAAAAACTGGCGAAAATTCGACATCGGAAGCGAAGAAAGAACCACAATCTCCGAAAGAAACGGGATCGGCAGAGGCAAAAGGTGCGAACTCCACGGAGAACCCGACAGCGGAAAAGATGGACGCCAAAGCGCCCGCTGCCGAAAAATCAAGGGACGTCGCAACGGAAGCGCTTGCAACGAAGGATGTACCTGCGAAACCGGCCGCGCCAAAAGCGACGACTGCCGCACCTGCCGCTAAACCTGCCGCAGCCAAGAAGGAAGAGCCGTCACCTGAAGCGATCGCCAAGACGGAAGCGGCGCAAAAAGTTCTCGATCTCGTGAAAGGTAAGATTGTCGCGCAATTTGGCGAAGATGTTCTTGAGGAAACGATGCTCAAAAAGTATCAGCCGACGTTTGTCATCAAAAGAGAGCATTGGCGAGAGGTCGTCAATTTCCTTCGCTTAGAACCTTCGCTGGCATTCGATTACCCGGAAGCTTTCGCGGGAACGGACTATCCGGCGCAGGGGTACATCGAAGTCGTCGTGTATTTGTACTCAATGAAAACGGGACTCTGTATCACGGTCAAGACACGTACACCCCGTGACCACGCGGAAGTCCCTTCGTTGGTGCCGGTGTATGCGGGAGCGAACTGGGAAGAGCGCGAAATTTACGATCTGCTCGGTGTCAAGTTTACCGATCACCCCGACCTGAAAAGAATCATGCTGCCGGATGACTTCAATGGCCATCCGTTGCGTAAAGATTATAGTGTATGGGACGAGTAGGAGGGTCACAATGGCTGAACTGCGTTCTGAAGAAATCTTGCTCAACGTGGGTCCCCAACATCCGTCCACACACGGTGTCCTCCGCCTGGTAGTCAAATTGGACGGGGAAATCGTGCGTGAAGCCACCCCGGTGATCGGTTATCTGCACCGAGGCACCGAGAAGTTGGCGGAAGATCTGCAATACACGCAGATCATTCCCTATACCGACCGCATGGATTATCTGGCAGCGATGCTGAATAACCATGCATTGGTGAATGCGGTGGAACAAGCGATGGACATTCAGGTTCCCGAGCGTGCGGAATACCTTCGCGTCATCGTGGCGGAACTGAACCGGATCGCCTCTCACCTCTTGTTCCTGGGCGCTTATTTGCTCGACCTCGGAGCGATGAGTCCGTTCTTGTTCGCCTTCCATGAGCGTGAACGGATTTGTGAGATGTTTAACAAAATCTCGGGGGCACGCCTGACGTACAACTATATGCGCGTCGGGGGTGTCAAGTGGGACGCGCCTGAAGGATGGCTCGACGAAGTACGTGAATATATCCCCCATTTCCGCGAGAAGTTGAAACTGTATCATGATCTGGTGACCGGAAATGAAGTCTTTCTCAACCGCGTGAAGAATGTAGGGGTCTTTGATACGGAGACCGCTTTGAATTACGGTCTCTCCGGGATCAACCTTCGTTCCACCGGGTTCAAGTGGGATTTGCGCAAAAACAAGCCGTATTCGATTTATGACCGGTTCGATTTTGACATCCCTGTCGGCAAAAACGGCGATTGTTTCGACCGCTATATGTGCCACATGCTGGAGATGGAAGAGTCGCTCAAGATCGTGGAGCAGGCGGTCGAACAGATTCCTTCGGGTCCTGTCATGGGAAAAGTCCCGAAGATCCTCCGCGTACCCGCGGGCGAGTACTATTATGCGGTGGAGGCAGCCAAAGGGGAACTCGGGGTCTATATCGTCTCGGAAGGAAAGGATAAGCCCTATCGTTTGAAGTTCCGCCGCCCGTCGTTCGTGAATCTTCAATTGCTGCCGAAGTTATTGGAAGGGCAGAACGTGGCGAATATGATCGCCATCTTGGGTGCGGTAGACATCGTCCTCGGGGAGGTGGATGCATAATGTTCGACTGGTTTGACTGGAGTGCCCATCCCCTAAATGTACAAACATTCTTGGCGATGTTGATCGGGAGCCTCATAGTCCTCGGGGTCGTCCTTGGATGTGTCACCTACGCGATCTTATTAGAACGTAAGATCATCGGTTACATGCAGTTGCGCATCGGTCCGAACCGGGTCGGTCCGTGGGGACTGTTTCAAACGATCGCGGACGTTTTGAAATTGCTTTTAAAGGAAGATATCATTCCGAACAAAGCGGACAAAACGCTGTTCGCGATCGCCCCGATCATTTCCTACGCGCCTGCATTCATGGTGCTTGCCGTCGTGCCTTTCACGGCGTCACACTTGTTTACAGCGGGACTCGACGTAGGCATTCTGTATTACATCGCTCTTTCGGCGATTTCCGTTATCGGGATCGTGCTTGGCGGCTGGGCATCCAACAACAAATACGCGATCATCGGTGCCTTGCGTTCAGCCGCACAGATGATTTCATACGAAATTCCGCTCGCCATGTCGATTCTCGGTGTCGTGCTCATGGCCGGGTCGCTGAACATTGTCAAGATCGTGGAAGCGCAAAAGAATTTCCCATACGTCTGGTACGTCGTTCCGCAGATTCTCGGATTTATCGTTTTTCTCATTGCGGCTACGGCGGAGCTCAGCCGTGCGCCTTTTGACTTGCCCGAATCCGAATCGGAACTCGTCTCCGGTTACTTCACCGAGTATTCCGGCTTCCGTTTCGCTTTCTACATGCTGGCAGAATACGTGTACCTGATCGCGATGTCAGGGCTTGCGGCCGCGTTATTTTTTGGCGGTTGGTCCGGCCCGCTTCTCCCCGGATGGTTATGGTATGTGATCAAAGCGGGAGCGTTTATCTTCTTGATGTTCTGGACGCGTGCAACCATGCCGCGAATCCGCGTGGACCAATTGATGAGTTTTTCCTGGAAAGTTTTGATTCCCTTGGCTCTTCTCAATTTGTTGCTAACGGCAACATGGAAAATCTTCTTCTAACGTGACCATGTACAAATAGAAGGCTTTTGAACAACCTCAACATGTAGGGGTGAGACTGTGTTTGGATTATTGAAAGGATTCGGTGTCACCGTCAGCCAGATTCCGAAGAAGAAAGTGACCCTGCAGTACCCGGATGTGAAACCCAATTGGCCGGATCGTTTCCGGGGGGTCCACAAATTCAATCCCAACCTATGTATCGTATGCAATCAGTGTGCCCGGATCTGCCCGACGAGTTGTATATCCTTGTCGGGGAGCCGTGGGGAAGATAAGAAGCTGCATATCGAAACGTACGATATCAATTTTGAAATCTGCATTCTCTGTGATCTGTGTACAGAAGTTTGTCCGACGGAAGCGATTCAAATGACCGATACGTTCGAGCTGGCCGAATATAACCGTGACGCCTTGTATAAGAACATGGAATGGTTAGTGGAAAACGGAAAACAGCACGCGCAACGAAAAGGATTGATCGGTGAGGCGTCCGTTCATGATGCGAATGATACGGACGAAGTTGCCGGGAAAGCGGGGGAAAAATAGATGTTCAATCTGCCGTGGTCCGGCCAGTTGATCACGTTCTTTATCATCTCGCTGCTCATCATCGCTTCGGCCATTGCCATGCTCAATCTGCGCAAAGTGATCTATATGGCGCTGGCGATCGGCGGGGTGTTCATCGGGGTGGCCGGTGTTTACGTCCTTTTGGACGCCGAATTTGTGGCGTTTGCACAAGTCTTGCTCTATGCGGGTGCGATCACCATTCTGATGTTGTTCGCCATCATGCTTACACACCATGACTCTTCCGAACTGGAATATCAGTGGAATGCACATACGGTGGTAAGCGCCATCGGTGCGGCGGGATTTCTCGGAGTCCTCATGTGGGCGATCCGCGGAATCGGCGCGACCGACTGGCCGCAAAGCGCGGAATCCGCATGGAAAGGCAGTTCGGTGAACCAGGTGGCGGAGACGATCTTCAATAACTACACCATACCGTTTGAGCTGGTTTCCATTGTTCTGATCGTCGCTCTGGTGGGTGCGGTCATACTTGCGCGAAGGGAGGAAGAATGACATGGTACCGATCGGTTCCTTCCTGGCGTTAGGTGCCATTCTTTTTACGATCGGCCTTTTTGGAGTCTTAACGAAACGCAACATCATCATCGTGCTCGCATCGATCGAGTTGATGTTGAATGCGGCAAATATCAATCTCGTCACGTTCGCTAGAATGGGGTTAACGCCGAATATTAACGGTCAGGTTTTCGCTCTTTTCACAATGGTCATTGCCGCTTGTGAGATCGCGGTAGGGCTGGCAATCTTGATCGCCATCTACCGGAACCGAAACAGCAGCGATGTCCGAGATATGGATCTCAACAAATGGTAGGACACTGAACTCAGGAGAAAGGTGATCATATGGTAGCATATGCCTGGCTTGTTCCCCTCTTCCCGCTGGTTGCCTACCTGTTACTGCTGGTTTTGGGGAAACGTGCGCAAGAAGGTCTCGTCACGGCCATCGGAGTGCTTTGTACGTTTGCGTCCTTTATCGTCTCCCTTCCGATCCTCTTCACCATTGCAAAGAACGGTACGGAAGCCCCGTATCTGTTCCATTGGTTGACGATCGGCAAACAGACACTCACGATGGGCTTTGAAGTCAATCCATTGAATGCGTTAATGCTCGTTGTGGTTACATTTGTGTCCACTCTTGTGCTTTTGTTCTCAAAGGGATACATGCATGGCGATGATCGCTTTCATGTGTTTTATCAGTATTTGTGCTTATTTGTCTTCTCGATGCTGGGGCTGGTCATCTCGCCCAACCTGTTGCAACTCTATATCTTTTGGGAATTGGTAGGTCTTTGTTCGTACCTGCTCGTCGGTTTCTGGTACTTCAAACCGGAGGCGGCCGCTGCGGCGAAGAAATCGTTCATCGTCACCAGAATCGGCGATGTCGGTCTCTTTATCGGCATTGTCCTCCTTTATCTGGCGACGGGAACGTTTGATTACGACGGGATTTTTAAAGCGGTGGAAGCGAAGCAGTTCGCGATCCAATGGATGTCGCCGGAAACGCTGATTACGCTGACAGCGATCCTCGTGTTTGTCGGCGCCGTCGGAAAATCGGCACAGTTTCCGTTGCATGTGTGGTTGCCGGATGCGATGGAAGGCCCTACGCCTGTATCCGCTCTGATTCATGCCGCAACCATGGTGGCGGCCGGTGTATACCTTGTGGCGCGCAGCTTCCCGTTGTTTGCGGCATCGCCGTCCGCGATGACCGTCGTGGCGGTCATCGGCGGGTTTACAGCGATTTTTGCCGCTGCGATCGGTTTGACACAGAATGATATCAAACGCGTGATCGCATACTCGACGGTTTCGCAGCTTGGCTATATGATGCTGGGCCTCGGAGTCAGCGCTTATGTGGCGGGTGTTTTCCACCTGATGACCCACGCTTTTTTCAAAGCATTGCTCTTCCTTGCGGCCGGTTCGGTGATACATGCGACGGATACGCAGGATATTCACAAAATGGGCGGTTTATGGCGCAAGATGCCGGTGACCGCATGGACATTCCTGTTCGGAGCCTTGGCGCTTTCCGGGATCCCGCCATTCGCCGGGTTCTGGTCCAAAGACGAGATCGTTGGCGCCGCTTTTGCCAGCGGCCATGCGTTCCTCGGGATCCTCTCTTTGATCGCCGCGTTTTTCACGGCTTTCTATATCTTTCGCGTATTCTTCCTGACGTTTACGGGGAAATATCGCGGGGGCGGCGGAAGGCAGCCGCATGAGAGCGGCGCGGTGATGACGGTTCCGCTGGTTTTGCTCGCGGTTCTCGCCTTGGTATCCGGTTTTTTCAATGCTCCGTTTATGGGAAGTCCATTGGCGGCATTCCTGCTTTCTGGCGGGGAGTGGGGGCATGAGTATGCTTCCAGCCCTGGGCTTATGGCTGTCACTTCGCTGATCGGTCTTGCGGGTATCGGGCTTGCGTGGATGATGTACGGCAAGCGTTCCGTTTCCGCCGAACGGGTGGCCCAATCGGCCGGGCCTTTGTATACGTTATCGTTCCGCAAGTTCCTGATCGATGAAATGTATCATTCGGTCATCGTCAAACCCGTGGTGTGGATCGGCAAGATTCTCAACTTTATCGATCGCTGGATCGTTGACGGCATCGTTGCACTCGTCGGTGAGGCGGCATACATAACCTCACTCGGTTTGAAATATGGGCAAAACGGCCAGATTCAAACGTACGGTCTTCTCGCAACGCTGGGTGTAGCGATTCTCGTGGCGATCAGTTTGTATGTAGGGGGCGTTCTGATGTTCACACTCTTGACCGTACTGACGTTTCTCCCGTTGCTGGGCGCTGTGATTCTGTTTTTTGTTCCGCGTGAAAGCCGTTCTCTGATTCGCGCGGTGGCGTTTCTCGCTACACTCGGTTCACTGGTGTTGGCGCTCGTCGCTTTTGCGGGATTCCAATCAGGCTCGCCTGATATGCAATACACGGTGAACAAAGAATGGATCCATATCAGTAATGCGTTTCTCGACAAGTCCCTCGCGATCAGTTACAACATGGGAATTGACGGATTGTCGATGCCGCTCGTCCTGTTGACGGCGATGACCAGTGTGCTTGCGGTCGTCGCTTCCTGGCGGATCGAAAAGCGGGCGAAAGAGTATTTTATCTGGTTCCTGATTCTCGTCACCGGGATGTTCGGGGTCTTCACAGCGCTGGATCTGTTCCTGTTCTTCCTGTTCCTCGAAATGACTTTGATCCCGATGTATTTCCTGTTGGCGATCTGGGGCGGGGAGCGAAGAGGGCCTGTCGCCGTCAAGTTTTTGATCTACCGTGGATTGGCGTCGGTCGGCATATTGATCGCGTTCATCGGCTTGGCTTATCAGGCGGCGAATGCGACAGGCACGATCACTCTCGACGTGTTGCAGATCGCGCAAACGTTTAAACAGGCGGGCGCCGATGTGATCTCCACAGGCATGCGTCAAGGACTCTTCCTCTTGCTCTTTCTGGCGATTCTCATCGAGGAAGCGTTCGTTCCTTTTCACACGTGGCTGCCGGATTCGCACGAGCAGGCACCGTCAGCCGTATCGATGGTACTCGGCGGCGTGTTAGTGAAAATTGGCGCATACGTGCTCTT
The DNA here is from genome assembly GCF_023705585.1 of Collibacillus ludicampi. Taxonomy (NCBI): domain Bacteria; kingdom Bacillati; phylum Bacillota; class Bacilli; order Caryophanales; family Alicyclobacillaceae; genus Collibacillus; species Collibacillus ludicampi. The sequence goes on along the minus strand of NZ_BOQE01000001.1, from coordinate 1,269,661 downwards.
GCGTGTAGGCGTGGGCGTGTTGCCTGATGCCGTACAGCATTACGGCACGCTCATCGCGGCGCTCGGCGTGATCAATATTATCTATGGTGCTTTGGTCGCTATGGTACAGAACGATTGGAGACGCTTGCTGGCTTTCAGCACGATTTCGCACATGGGCGTGTTTTTGATCGGGTTGGCATCACTGAAACCGGAAGGTTTGCAAGGGGCGATGTTCATGATCGTCTCCTCGGGTCTTCTGTCGGGGCTTCTGTTCTTCCTGACAGGTGCGATTTACGAGCGGACCGAAACGCTCGAAATCCGGGAGCTCGGCGGTCTTTCCAAACCGATGCCCGTACTCTCCGGGTTCCTGCTGGCAGGCGCTTTGGCATCGTTGGGATTGCCCGGGATGAGCGGCTTCGTCTCGGAGATTCTCTCTTTCATGGGCGCGTTCGCCACGTTCCCGAAATTGGCGGCTTGCGGGACTCTAGGTATCATTCTGGGGGCTGTGTACCTGTTATGGGCGATGCAGCGAACCACGTTTGGGCCTGTAAGAGCCGCACGAGAGGGTATCCGTGATGCGACTGCGTTGGAATACGTTCCGATGGTGTTGTTCTTGGCGATGATCATTCTCATCGGTGTATATCCGGCGATCCTCGGCGACCTTGTCAACCAGACGTTGCAGTCACTCGTCACGAGGATAGGAGGGTAACCCATGGCTCCGATGTATGATCCTACTTTAACGTTCGCACGCGTGTGGGCAGTGTTGAGCCCGGAGGTCGTCCTTGTATTGACAGGGTTTCTTATCATGGTGCTCGACCTGTTCCTTCCGAAACAGAAAAAAACCTATTTGCCCGTGCTCGGACTTCTCGCGCTGGCCGTATCGTTCGGACTGGTGCTCACTCACTTCGGCAAGACGGATCAGTTGGCGAATATCATGGTCATCACGGATGACTACGGGAACATGTTCAAGTTATTGTTTCTTGCGGGGACGTTCCTTACACTCCTGATGTCGCATGATTTTGCGCAACATGTGAAGATCCCCAAACCGGAATATACGTACGTTCTGCTTTTTGCAACCGTGGGCGCGATGTTCATGGCGAGTGCCCTCGATCTGATCACCCTTTTCGTCGGTCTGGAATTGTTGTCGCTTTCTTCTTATATCCTGGTGGCGATCCATCGCTCGAATGCGAAGGCGACGGAAGGCGGGATGAAGTATTTGATCATCGGAGGGGTGGCATCCGCGCTCTTCCTTTACGGCGCGTCTTTTGTCTACGGATTGAGCGGCACGACCAATATCGCCGTAGCGTCCCAAGCGTTGTACGGCCTTTGGTTTCAGTACAAGGTACTGATCCTCATTTCCTTCGTATTGATTCTCGCAGGCATAGGCATCAAGTTGTCGATCGCTCCGTTTCACATGTGGACGCCGGATACGTACGAAGGTGCGCCGACACCGATCACATCCTTCCTGGCTACGGTGTCGAAAGCGGCAGGATTCGCTTTCGTCTTCCGCATCTTCATCTGGGGATATTCGGCCAACATTAAGGAGTGGTATATGTTCCTGGTGGTCTTGGCGGCGCTTTCCATGATCGTCGGCAATCTCGCCGCGATGACGGCGAAAAACATCAAGCGCATGATGGCCTACTCTTCGATCGCGCAGGCAGGATATCTCCTCGTGCCGCTGGCTGTGCTCGGCCATGCGAAAGGGGAGTTCAACCTCTGGCAATCGATCTCGCAGATGGTCTTTTACCTGGCTGCGTACATCTTTGCGACAGCGGGCGCATTTGCCATCATCTCAGTGGTCAACCGTGACGCGGGTAACGAGACGATCGATTCGTTCGCAGGACTGTACAAACGGTCGCCATTCCTCGCGATCGCGATGAGCTTCTTCCTGCTCTCGATGGCCGGCCTGCCGATCACCGCCGGATTTTTCGGCAAAGTGTTCATCATTTTCGGTGCGATCAACGGAAGCTTCTATTGGTTGGCAGCGATCATGTTCGTCACGTCGGTCGCCTCGTTCTATTATTACATCGGTGTGATGAAACGGATGTTTGTCGACTTTGAAACGGCTTTGCCTGTTTCTGCCGTACGCGTGGACAGCAGCGTTTCCGTGACCGTGTGGATCTCCCTCCTGGTTACGGTCGTGCTCGGTATCGTGCCGAACCTGCTAATGAATGTATTGAACAATCTCAAATGGTTTGGATAAACGTGTGAAAACAGAAATCCCGGGACGCGATCCCGGGATTTTTTAAAGAAATATTTTTCGACACGAACGGAGAGGAACTTTTCCTTTCGGGTCGAACATATTATATTTGCGTCGACAACTGTTTAACCATGTAGAATCCTCTCGATACCTATTTGTTGCCATTGCCTATTCAAATATGATGAAATGGATGTGTACAGATGGTCATGGATTCAATCCTTTCCTTGTCAGCAGGCATAGCGGGATTAGTGAACCTCATACTTTATCTTATAGGCATATCGATCGCCTGGTTCGCGTTGGGTGCCGTGAAATGGGATCTATTTCTCCATAAACCGCGCGGAGGCAAAGCGAGTACGCTGCGCCTTCTCCTCGCGATCGCGATCGGTTATCAATGCGTACAATTTATCCTCGCGTATATCAATTCCACCTTGTTGCTCAAATCATAGGTCGTTTGCAGGTGGATCGTATATATCCAGCCGGAAAAGACTAGAATGGTAACGTTTGAAGCGTGTGTAAACCTCTTTCAGATTGGGTTCAGGGGGAACATCCATGGTGAAAAAAGTCGGCGTAAGCGTATTTGTTCTTCTTCTCTGTATCATGAGCCTCTCGATGTTACCCGTGAATCGTACGATGGCTGAGTCTGCTCCTATGAGCGATATTGTCAAGCAAACGTTCGATCTCACAGGTGCCACCGCGGAAGGATACGGAGTGTATGCCTTTTCCGAGATCAATCGCACGTTTCTTTCCATGAACAAACTAGAGGAAATGGCAGCCTCCCTTAATCGTACACTTTCCATACGGAATCCCCAAACCTATCGTGTGCAAGACGGAAGCCAAAACCTCTATCAAATCTACGGCGTTTGGGCACCCGATACGAAAGTCTCTCTCGTCATTACATCCACAAACTTTACTGGTCACCAGCCGCAAACCACTTTGGTCATCCGCGTGGAAAAATCATCACAGGATATCGCCGATTTGCCAGATTCCATCCAAACGGTACGCGATACGGTGAGCCAAACGTCGAAGACCCCACAAATTAGCACTTGTATCAATGGATTTTCAAATGATAGAATGGACAGTATGGGACGAAATGACCTCTTCTCCAAAATTTTCAGATTCCTTAAACTGGAAGAGAGGGAGACGATTCGTTCTGACGGAATGACGATCATTTCGGGTTATTCCCCACGATCCCAAGAGTATTCGCTCGTAGGCGGGAAGAAGACGAATATCCAAATCATTCTTCGCGACGATGCCTCGAAGCGGAAAACTCAAATCATCGTTGGAACACCTATCGTTTCGACCGAGTAATTAGGGCTTCGGTCCTGCAACGGAGGTTTCGATTTTGGCAAAGTATGTGATTCGCGGTGGAAACCGTCTTTCAGGTACAGTGAAAATTGAAGGAGCAAAAAACGCGGTATTGCCCATTCTGGCGGCCTCTTTATTGGCCGGCGAAGGCGAGAGTGTCATTGAAGAAACTCCTGCACTGACAGACGTGAAGACGATGAGTGAAGTGATACAAGGTTTGGGTGCGGAAGTCTCGAAGGAAGATCATGCGATTCGCATCCAAGCAGCGAATATTAACAGCGTGGAACCCTCTGAAGCACTGGTGCGCAAAATGAGGGCTTCTCAGTGGGTCATGGGCTCACTCTTAGGCCGGCTCGGACGAGCCCGTGTCGCTCAACCGGGCGGATGCGCGATCGGTTCCCGGCCGATTGATCAGCATCTAAAAGGGTTTCAAGCCTTGGGCGCAGAAGTGGAAACCGCCTACGGGTTTGTTGAGGTGAGAGTTCCCAAGGGACGAAAGCTGAGAGGAACACGCATTTACTTGGATATCAAAAGCGTAGGCGCCACGATCAATATCATGCTGGCGGCCACGTTGGCGGAAGGCACCACGATCATCGAGAACGCGGCGAAAGAACCGGAAATCGTGGACACCGCCAACTATTTGAACGCGATGGGTGCGCATGTCCGCGGTGCGGGAACCGACGTGATCCGCATTGAAGGTGTGGAAACGCTTCGCGGAGCCACACACGCCGTCATCCCTGACCGGATCACAGCGGGTACATATTTGATCGCATCGGCGATCACGGGCGGAGACGTGTATGTGGAAGGCGCGATCTCCGACCATTTACAAGCGTTGATCGCCAAACTGCAGGAAGCGGGCGTCAAGATTGAAGATGATGTCAGTGGAATCCGCGTGACCGGCGGGCCTGCCATGCGGCCGCTGGAAGTGAAAACATTGACACATCCAGGTTTTCCAACTGACCTCCAGGCACAGATGATGGCATTCTTAACGATCGCCCCTGGCCGAAGCCTGGTTACGGAAACCGTTTTTGAAAACCGCTTCATGCACGCCGCAGAGCTGAATCGAATGGGGGCCAACATTCGCACCCAAGGCCGAACCGCGTTGATTGAAGGTGTCGATACCCTCTACGGGGCTTCCGTGACAGCGAGCGATCTGCGCGCGGGCGCCGCCTTGATCATCGCCGGACTTGTCGCCGAAGGGACGACCGAGGTGTACGGCTTGCATCATGTGGATCGCGGGTATGTCGATATCGAAGGCAAGCTTCGCGCTCTGGGTGCGGATATCGAGCGTGTGGAAGAAGATTAGACACAGAAATAGGAATGCATCAAATAGGAACTTGTTGTTCTTCTGCCCAAACATGTTTTTGAGCAGGTGAAAACCGCTGAACACAGAAGCGTGTGTTTCCAGCGGTTTTTTATTTTCTATCAACTGTAACAATCTTGTGAACGAGTGATACCCCATCATTCCAGGCATATAGATGTACTAGAGTCGTGGAATGAATGGAGGCATACTTTTGAAAAAATGGATACCGTTGATCCTCGTCGTTCTCCTCGTGATGATGGGAGTCCCCTCTGTACTGGTTGTTCTTTTCGGAAAAAATGAACATTCCCCACCCAAGGAGGCGGCGGTGACCCTGCCGAATGACGGGCCGCAAGTAAAAATCTACCTTACGAAAAAAAAGCAGATCGTTTCTCTCCCCTTGGAGCAGTACGTAAAAGGGGTGGTAGCCGCGGAGATGCCGGTCACCTTTTCGCTGGAGGCTTTAAAAGCGCAAGCGGTGGCCGCACGTACAAACATTGTGGGGCGCCTGAAAAAAGGGCTGAAAACCCCTGAAGGCGCAGACATTACCGATGATTATACCAGTTTCCAGGCGTACAGCACGGATGAACAGTTGCGGGCGCGATGGGGCGTTGTCCAATACGAACTGAACATGAAAAAGATCACCGAGGCGGTGGCTTCAACACAAGGGCAGATCCTCACATACAACGATGAGCCGATCGAAGCTTCGTTCTTTTCAACCTCGAACGGCTATACGGAAGCGTCAGAGAATTACTGGGGGAAAACGATCCCGTATTTGCGCTCCGTGTCGGTTCCCTGGGACAAAACAGCCCCGCACGCAACCGATAAGAAAACGATGGCGCTCGCCGACATGGATCGATTGCTCGGCATCCAAACCGTACCCGTTTCCGCATCGCCTCCTTTGCATGTCGTAGAAGAAACATCCTCCGACCGCGTCAAACGCATCCAAGTGGGGGACAAGACATTCACGGGGCGCCAATTCCGCGAGGCGCTCGGTTTAAATTCAACCGCCTTCAGTTGGCAAATCCAAGGCGGACAGATCACGTTTGTCACGCATGGATTCGGCCATGGAGTCGGCATGAGCCAATACGGGGCGGATGGCATGGCGAAAGAAGGCCACGATTACAAAGAGATCCTCAACTACTTCTATAAAGGGGTGCAAATCGAGGACTATCATCAAGTGTGGAAAAATAAATAAGAAAAAAACAAAATTTTTCCCATCAAATGAGTATCCCCTCGTATAAGCTGTTCTATTCCTGTCCAGAATGGCTAGTGAGGTGATGGGAAAATGACGCAAGAAAAAAATCAAAATCAATCAAACCATGAAGGATTGACTCCAAGAAGCGAAACCAAACCGAGTGTATGGAGAGCATTCTTCGCAAAAAGGTGGATGTATCCTGTAGTCTATTTGGGGTCTGCGGCATTGATCATCGGCTTAATGTATGCAAAATCACAAGACGCCTTTCCGTTTTCCAAATCGCAAACGGACATGCCGAATCATCTGTCGCAAGGTGACAACACGACCGTTCCTTCCGCTCCGGTGAACGCTCCCCAGTGGGTATGGCCGGTTGGTGAAGACGGGCAAAGTGCAAACGTCACGATGAACTTCTTTGACGATACCAAGGACAAAGCTGCGCAAGCCGCTTCGTTGCTGAAATTTAACGACACCTTCTATACGCAAAACGGGATCGTCATGGGGCTGAAAAACGACAAACCGTTCACCGTTGTGGCAGCCGCTTCGGGGAAAGTCACCAGTGTCGAAGACAATCCGCTTCTCGGAAAAGCGGTAGAAATCACGCATGACAACGGTTATGTCACGTACTACGCTTCGCTTGCCGAAGTCGATGTCAAGGAAGGCGATGCAGTATTGCAAGGCCAACCCATCGGTAAATCGGGCAACAACAAACTGGAAGCCTCCCAGAAAAATCACCTTCACTTTGAAGTGAAGAAAGACGGCAAGAATGTCGACCCGATGACGGTGTTGCCGATGCGCGGCGACGCAGCCCAAACGCAGTCATCCCAAGACAAAGCGACGGGCAAAGATCAACCGGCAGACACGAGCAAACCGTCCACCGGTGATCAAAACGCGAAAAACAAACAAGACGCGAAGGAACAAACGCCTTCCGGTACGCAGCCAAGCGGTACGCAACCATCCACCGGCACACAACAGCCTGGCGGATCTCAACCGCAAGGTTCGACACAGCAACCGGATCGCTCTCAACAACAGGGCACGTCTCAGCAATCCAGCAGCACGAGCACCCAACCATAATACCATCCGGGAATCCTCCCGGTACATAGCAGGAAATCATCCACCGGCCAGGCAGAAATGCCTGGTTTTTTCTTTTCTTATACACTCCATCCGCTTGTCAAGGCGAAGAAAAACGAGAGAGGACAAGAAAAATGCCCATGATAGCATGTCAACACGCTATTTTTGGCATATGTGAAACACCCCCTCATATAATGTACCAGACTGTACAGAAGGGGAGGCGAGGGGATTGCACGATTACATCAGAGAGCGGACCCTTAAGATTGGCGAATACATCGTGGAGACGCGAAATACGGTTCGCACGATCGCAAGAGAATTTGGTGTCTCCAAAAGCACCGTGCATAAAGATCTCACGGAACGTTTGCCTGAGATCAACGCAGAATTGGCGAACCGCGTGAAAGAAATCCTGGAATACCACAAGTCGATTCGCCATTTGCGCGGTGGCGAAGCAACGAAGAAAAAATACCGCAGAGACGAAACCAAACGAAAAACGTCGAAAAACCTCGCCTTGGAAAAAGGAGTTTCTTCTTCGTTGTAGAAAAATCTTACTTGCGAATTCTTGGGCATAGAGAGACAAGACGAATACGAGCGATGGGGACGCCTTTGTCGAAGATTTCGCACTACTTTATCTTCAAGCATAAGGGAGGATTTTATGTAAAATGCTCTTCGGCAAAGACATAGGTGTGGATCTCGGGACGGCCAACGTATTAGTGTACATGAAAGGACGAGGGATCGTTTTGAACGAACCTTCTGTCGTGGCAATAGAAAGCACAACGAAAAAAGTGCTTGCGGTTGGAGAAGAAGCGCGCCGCATGCTCGGACGGACTCCGGGAAACATCTTGGCGATCCGCCCGCTGCGGGACGGAGTGATTGCAGATTTTGAGATCACGGAAACGATGTTGAAACATTTTATCACAAAAACAGTCGGCACAGGCTTTATGATGCGACCTCGTGTGATGATCTGCGTACCAGCAGGAATTACATCCGTAGAACAGAAAGCCGTTCGGGAAGCGGCCATGCGTACAGGTGCGAAACAAGTCTACCTCATCGAAGAGCCCAAGGCTGCTGCGATCGGTGCTGGACTGGAGATCTTCGAACCCAGTGGCAGCATGGTCGTGGATATTGGCGGAGGAACGACAGATGTTGCCGTGCTCTCATTAGGCGATATCGTCACCTCCAATTCTATTCGAGTCGCTGGGGACAAGTTCGATGAAGCGATCGCCAGATACATAAAGATGAAATATAACTTGCTCATCGGGGAGCGAACGGCGGAAGACATAAAAATGAAGATCGCTTCCGTGTTTCCGGGGGCACGCAACGAGACGATGGAGATTCGCGGACGCGACATGCTGACAGGACTGCCGAAAACGTTGACCATCCACTCCGAAGAAACGCGCGAGGCGCTGGAAGAATCGGTCGAAGCGATCATCGCGGCAACGAAAAGCGTACTGGAGACAACACCGCCGGAACTGGCAGCCGATATTTTTGACAAAGGCATCGTGATCACGGGAGGCGGGGGATTCCTCTGCGGGCTGGATCGCTTGATGGAACGGGAACTGCTCGTACCGGTTCATATCGCGGAAGACCCGTTGGCCTGTGTCGTGAAGGGAACGGGAATCGCGCTTGAACAATTGGACAAGATCTCCCGCTCCTTCTTCAATACGCGTAAGGCAGGGATTGGACTATGATTCGAGGGTTGATGACAGCCGCTTCGGGCATCCTCGCGAATGAGAAGCAACAGGAGATCATCGCCAATAATATTGCCAATGCGGAAACGCCCGGGTTTAAAAGCGATGACGGGATCCAAGGGACTTTCGAGGAGATGCTGTTGTATCGGATGAACGACCACTCCGCTTCCGGTCCGGTATTGAACACGAATGAAAGGGTCGGTACTCTAGGACTGGGCGTGCAAATTCTCGACTCGAGACCGCGTTTCACTCCGGGGCCCCTCAGGGAAACGGGAAAATCGACCGATTTTGCCATCATCGACGACCCGGCACGTGGTGACATCCACGGATTCTTTCCGGTGCTTGTGGGCGATACGGTGCAATTGACGCGCAACGGCTCTTTTCATCAGGATCGGGACGGATCTCTGGTGGACTCGCTCGGGAATCCGGTTCTGATAGTGGACGAGAATGGACAGGCTTTGAAACAGGTGCGTGTCTACATGGAAGGCTCGGCACTCCAAGCGATCGACCTCACAACGGGGCAACCGGCGGTCGATCCGGTGACACGGCAACCGATCACCAATGTGGAGAGACGCATGGTCGTGGATGTGGATGTGAAGCAAGTTAAACAATTGGGGAACAACCTGTACGATCCGGGAACGGCAGCTCTCCCCCCTTCACAAGCGCAATTGAAGAGAGGCTTTGTGGAAGACTCCAATGTCGATCTCACACAAACGATGGTCAACATGATGAACGTCTTGCGAAGCTATGAAGCGAATACACGCGTCGTGCGCACACTCGATCAGACCTTGCAGAAAGCGGTCAACGAAGTTGGAAAAGTGTAAGCGCGCGATAGGAACAAGCACAAAGAAGGTGAACAGGCATGAGAGCTTTATGGGCATCCGCTTCGGGCTTGAGCAGCATGCAAACCAAGATCGATGTCATTGCCAACAATGTGGCGAATGTCAACACGACAGGATACAAATCGTCCGATGTGCAGTTTGCCGATCTGCTCACACAAACGTTGAAGCGGGATCCGGAGCAAAGAGACCCGAATCTTCCCCTGGCTTATGATTTGCCGCTGGGACATGGCGTGCGCCCGATCGATCAGGAGGCGTCTTTTGCGCAAGGGGCACTCAAGGAAACGGGATTGGAGTATGATCTGGCTCTCGACGGGATTGGATTCTTTGCCGTGGAAGATGCGGCGGGGAATGTCTATTACACACGGAACGGAAAGTTTCAATTAGATCGTGACGGATATCTGGTCAATGATCAGGGGTTTCGTGTGCTGGATACCCATGGACAAGTGATTCACGTGGACAAACCGTCCATAGGGAGAGCGGCCATTGAGGCGGACGGGACGATCCGTCATCCCGGATTGACAGAGCCTCATCAGATCGGCATTTTCGTTCCCGTACGAAATACGGGAGCCCAAGAGGAACTGATGGCGCCTGAAGGGATCTTCCAGCCGATGGGAGACGGATTGTTCGTTCCTACAGTCGCGGGGAACGTGGCTGTGGTAGCGGCGAATCGAAACGGGAGCGGCATCCATGGGAACGAAGGCGCGATCCGTCAAGGATTTCTCGAACAGTCCAACGTCGATCTCGTTCATGAAATGACCGATCTCATCAAAGCGCAACGGGTATACCAACTCAATGCGCGCGCCGTCGAGACGGAAGATCAGATGATGGGGATGGCGAACAGCATGCGTGCATAAGAGCAAAGTCCTGCGGCTAGGCCGCGGGATTTTTTGTAGACTCCATACCGTTTTGTAATCGGGAGCGAATCTGATATAATAAACCCTGTTTAGACGTAAGGAGGGCCCATTGTGAATCTTCCGAACCTGTTAACTCTGATTCGATTTGCTTTGATTCCCGTTTACTTCCTTGCGTTCTTCTCGGATAGTCCTTACAACATGATATGGGCGCTCACCGTTTTGCTCTTCGCCGGATTGACCGATATCTTGGACGGATATCTCGCCCGCAAATACAAGCTTGTCACGGAACTCGGCATCATGCTGGATCCTTTGGCGGATAAACTGACGATGTTGGCAGTCATTCTCTCATTTATTATCTCCGGAAGAATCTCCTGGCTTGCCGCCGCCCTGCTGATCACCCGCGATGTCGCGATGATCGTCGTGTCTGGAGTCTTTCACTTGCGCGGCAAGAAAACGGTTCCTGCCACGATCTGGGGCAAAACGACGACCGTTTTTTATTACATATCCCTGGTGGCAATCATGTTTCAATTACCGCTGGCCGATTCTTTATTGTGGTGCACGATTCTCTTGTCGCTGGTCACAAGTTTCGTCTACCTCGGCCAGTTTGTCAAACTGAACAACCGCACATTATTGTGAAAGAACGGATAAAAAGCACCCTGCCACCCGCCGCGTGGCTATAGGTGCTTTTTATATGAACTTCTCGAGCTTACCCCGAGAAGGTATTTGTATTTTGTCTGGGACAAGGGTGTGCTATACTGGAATGAAATGCTATATGCAAAGGAGGATATCCCTTGCTGAACATCGATGAGATTCAGTCGATCATCCCCCATCGCTATCCTTTTTTGCTGGTGGATCGCATCGTCGAACTGGAAGTGGGGAAACGGGCGGTTGGCATCAAGAATGTCACGATGAATGAGCCGTTTTTTCAGGGGCATTTCCCGGGCTACCCGGTGATGCCAGGTGTACTGATCGTTGAAGCCCTGGCGCAAGTCGGCGGTGTAGCGCTCCTCTCCATGGAAGAGAACCGCGGGCGCCTGGCATTTTTCGCGGGGATCGACGGCGTGCGTTTCCGCGAGCAGGTGCGTCCAGGGGATACGTTGCGCTTGGAAGTGGAAATCATCAAATCCAAAGGTTCCATCGGCAAAGGCCAAGGCAAGGCGTATGTCGGCGACAAATTGGTCTGCGAAGGGGAGCTGATGTTCGCCCTGCAGAAACAAGAGAGCCGGTGAATGCCTCACTCTGAAATAGCGATGGAGGATTCGCTGTTCGTTCATACGCGCTCGGTTATATGATACACGGATCCAGCATTTGCATTGGAAAGGCGCGGTTACCCGTAGAGGTCAACCGTGCCTATTTTACTGCTTGGTACGAAAGACATTCCTATAAATGATCTGAGTCCATTTTAAAGAACACTTTATATCTGTACGCGGACAAGCCGTATGGTACAATCATAGTAGTATGAATCTTATATCGCGGGGGAGGGTCGTCGGATGGCGGATGAATTAAAACTGATTTTAGAAGAAGTCAGAAAGATCAACGACCGCATGTCAGGATTTGAAGACCGTTTCGATCGGCTGGAACAACGCATGGACCGTATGGAAAAGCGTATGGATCGCTTGGAACAGCGCTTGGACAGCATAGAAATGCGCATGGACAGCCTGGAACAACGCATGGATCGCCTGGAACAGCGCCAAGATGAAATCAAGGAAATTGTCCTTTCCGTGCGCCATGGACAAGATCTCATAAACGCAAGATTGGATGCATTAACGGCGGATGTACGTAGATTAGAAGAAGATGTATCTCATCTGAAAGAATACGAAGAAGATCTTCAATTTGTCAGGAAGATTCGAAAGGCAGTCATGGGATAATCAAATAAAAGGGATCGATGTGCGTAACCATGTGGTACGCGCTTTTTTTGTGTTTGAAGAGATCGGTTGTCGTAATTCGTGCTTGGGTAGGTGCATCGCTTTGCGATACAACCCACCCAAAAGCTACTCCGTTCTTGGGACTGCCTGAAACTTCACTTTCCGAAAAAGAAACTGTTCATCCTTGAGTGTGCCGTCTACCCGAATGGATGGCTACTTATAAATCCTTCTCTACGCTCTTACGAATTTTCGCGAACGCCCGTTTTTTCCACACTTTGACCGTATCGAGAGATACGCCTTCCCGTCGTGCGAGATCCGCCATGCGCATGCCTCCGAACACGACCTCGACGACTACCATCCGTTCCCGTGGAGAGAGGGTCATCAGATAGCTTTCCAGTTCCGGCTCCATGTAGGCGGCAGCGGCTTGCTCATCGGGAATGCGGTCAAAGATGCTTAACGTCTCCCCGTCCTCATTGCGCGTGCCGTCGGGAGTTTCTTTCCCCCGAATTCGGGAGTTCCTGCGCGTGGCACTCCATGTGGCGCCGTATACAATCTGTTTGGCGTAATGAGGGAAGCTGACCTCCCCGTGATTGTACAGTTGGATCGCACGAATGAGCGCCACATACGCCTCCTGAAGCAAATCTTCGCGCTCTTGTTTCTTCGGATAGCGGATGGCGACGGCTCGTTGCACCAGTGGCTCAAACTGTTCCAGCAGGTGGATCATCGCCTGCGGATCTCCCGTTTGCGCCATGCGAATCGTTTCTTGCAAGTCTTCCCGCGATTGGATGTTCGCTTGTTTCATAAGTTCCCCTTTCAGGGCCGGCCCGTGAAATCAGTGTACGCGCGTCACCCTCAGGGTACGAGGAAATGGGACAAGCGTCGAAAAGGGAATCGCCGTCGTCAATGGATTTAACGGATGTGATCCAAGGCTGAAGCGGTCCTGTTTTTTAAAGAAAATGAATTGATTAACAAATCTGATTGAAAATCCCTTCATTATCCTATACAATTGAATAAAAAGTATTAATTTTCCATAGGAGGAAATGAGGGGTATGCTGGTGATGGAAGGTATCGTCCCGATTCCACGTGTTTTGGATGTCGAAGAATACTGGGGGAAACTTGCAGGATGCATACCTTTGTACATGGATGGTTACGGAGATGTGACAGAAGTCATTCTGAATGATGGGACGAGCAAATATGATCGTCGTCCGATCCAACATGTGATGGAGCATATTGCCACATTTACAGGAAGCAACCTGACTTCGTTGCGCAGGTGTTACGGTGACATTATCAGCAGGAAGAAGCATGTGCCTCTTCCGTTATCGCCGAAGATACTATTCATCCCTTGCAAATGCCGCACGCCGCGCGTGGCATCCGACTCGGCGACGGGATACGTGGTTTATCAGCAGATTGAGGAGGTTGTTCAGACAGGGAGTGGCGGTTCGGCCATCCTCCTAACAAACGGACGACAGATCCATTGTATGCAAAGCGCACGTTATGTGGAGGAACAGTTATGCAGAGCGCGCATCATAGAGATGTTTTATCACGCGAGGATGTTCGGCTATGAACACCTCTTGACGAACTGGAACTTCGGAAAAAAGAAAAGACGGGAACGGTTAGTGAACCAACTGTCCGTTCTCGTCAACCGAAGCGTAGAGGGAATCCCCGATTGTAATTTCCGCACGCCCGCTTGTGGCGTTTGTAAGAAGATTGACTAAGCGGTCCGTATCGTCAACAGGCACCCATGCGGTCACATGTACCCGCTCCGCATAGTCGATGTGATGGATGAGAAATTGATGGGCGCGCATCTCATGTTCCACTTTTCCGAGCCACGTATAGTCGATTGAAATATGCACTTGGTTACATAAGAGGCGCGTGACGATGCCGGCGGCCTTGAGTCCCGAGGCTGCCGTTTGCCCGTAGGCGCGTACGAGTCCGCCCGCTCCGAGCATGATCCCGCCGAAATAGCGGGTCACCACGACGACCACGTTTTTCAAACGTTCTTTTTTGATCACTTCGAGGATAGGCTTGCCTGCCGTCCCGGACGGCTCGCCGTCATCGCTCGACTTCTGGATCTCGTCATGGTAGCCGATTTGGTAGGCGTAGCAGTTGTGTGTGGCGTCCCAATGTTTTTTGCGGATCTCTTCAATGAACGCGACCGCCTCTTCTTCAGACGTTACGGGCATCGCGTAGCCGATGAATTTGGATTTTTTTATGATGATGGTTTCTTCCCCGTAGCCGTGAATCGTGCGATACGATGGGATCATGGGAGTTGCCTCCTCTCTGGAATGTAAGTGTATGGACGGTCGATTGATCATCTGTGTTGTACCGGGCGTATGCTTTGCGTTCGTGCTCCGTGGAGGTCGTCTTACGGGGTATATGCTTTGCGCTCATGCTCCGTGAAGGTCGTCTCGTACAGAATATGATCAAATGTTGCGAGACGACCTTCAAAGTCGATATTACGCGCAAAGCATATACCCCTTACTGCCCAAAAGGAAGCGAGACGATCTCCAAAGTCGCTGTCTCACGCAAAGCACTACGCCCGGCCAAAGGGAGTTTCATTCAACAAATGGCTCAATCGAAGTATGAAAAGTTGCTTGGCGTAAAGAGAGGATTAAGGTCGCATAAGAAACGAAGTGGCTTTTGGGTGGGTTGTATCGCTTTGCGGCGTAGAGGTGAGTTGAAGGTCGTTCCGCAACTTCTGTAAGGAATTCGAGCGGAATGACCTTCATCGAACCCAAGCGCAAAGCGATACACCCACCCAAGCACTGATTTTCAATCGTACGTTCAATTCCCTATGCTACCTGACAGTCGAGTGAGGCGCAAGAGAGAAGGGATTTGACGATTGAACCGCACCCCGTTACAATGAACACGAGAACTAATGAAAGCTGAGGCGGAATACAGTGGATGTGCCCATGAGGATTCTTTATATCATCGGGGGCGGGGAATTTGGTGGTGCTGAGCAGCACCTGCTCAGTCTCGTCAAGTCCCTCGATCCAACTCAATATAAGCCTCACGTAGCGGTTTTTTACGATGCGGAATTCGCTGCGCGCGTCCGTGAGTATCATGTCCCAGTCACCGTTTTGGGACCGGGGAAGAGCTATTTGATTCTCTCTGGTCTAACCGAGGTGCGCCGCCTGATCCGTACCTTCCGCCCGGAGATCATTCATACGCACGGCGTACGCGCCAATCTGGTCGGCCGTATCGCCAACAGGCTGGAAGGCACGCCTTGCAAACTGATCACCACGGTGCACAGCGTCCTCGCGCTCGATTACCCGGTGGCCTGGAAACGTTGGCTCTTCGGGCGGCTGGAAGAATGGACGGGAAGGTATGTCGACCATTTCATACTCGTATCCCATGCGATGGAGAGGGAATTTCGCAAAACAGTCGCAAGTGACCGCATCAGCGTCATCCACAATGCGATCGAATTGCCTTCGGTTCGTCCGTCGCGAGCCAAACATTCCACTCTGCGCGACGAACTGAACCTTTCGCAGGATACGGTGCTTGTCGGGACGGTCGCGCGAATGCACCCGGTCAAAGGACACATTTACCTGATCCAAGCGATCCGCGAACTCGTCAAACAGTGGCCGGACGTACACTACGTATGGATCGGCGGCGGGGAGCTTCGCGAGGATCTGGAGAAGCAAGTGCAACAGGCGGGGCTGCAGAACGTGATCCATTTCCTCGGCGTGCGCAAAGATGTGCCTGACCTCTTGCCGCAACTGGATCTCTTTGTCCTTCCCTCCATCTCGGAAGGTTTGTCCGTGGCGATCCTGGAAGCGATGGCCGCTGGTGTGCCTGTCATTACGACAGCGGTAGGAGGCTCGCCGGAGATCGTGACTCATCAGGTGGACGGTATCCTGGTACCTGCGCAAGCGCCTGCTGCGCTGGCGGAAGCGATCCGCGATGCGCTCTCCCACCCGGAACGCATGAAGAAAATGGGGCTCGCCGGCCAGGAAAAGGTCTACAGGGAATTCTCCACGGAACGCCTTCTCGCGCAAACCACGGCGGTTTATCAGCAGATTTGTCGAAAATGAAACCGTTCTTCCTGTCGAACGATCAGGGGAACGGTTTTTCTACGTGATTTCCCCGGACATGGAATTTTCCATCTTAATGGTGGCACCGACCAGGCGGTAGCGGGGATGCTTTGATTCGACGTTTACTTTTCTTGAAAGCGTTGCAATTGAAGCTTTTTTATCTGAAGCGTTCTTATCGGGAGCAAAGGCGCATAGGGTAGTAAGGTGAGAAGGAGGACTCACTTTTTCCTTGATTTAGCGGAAAAAGAATAAATTTGGGGGCTTTACGAGTCTACTTTGAGACTGTATAATTCGATATGTAACGATTAACAACAAAATCTTTTAAAAGATTCCTAATCAATAGCAGGAATCTATCACATTTTGTCGAATGATTAGATGACGAAACAATTGAATATTGATTTACATATTTTCAATGGGGTTCACCGAAAGGAGTGATGCGATCCTGCGGGAATGATCGCTCTGCAAACCACACGTGATTCGGTGAATGTCGGTACCTTAGAGGGAACGGATCATTTGGAAGAGGGAAAACATTGCATCATCACGTCGTGTTGAGCGAAAGTCGCGTAGGAACGGTCCGGAGATCATTAGAAAAGGGTTAAGCATCACTATTCAATGTTTAACGAGTTACGACAATGTTTTTACAGGAGGAGAAACAAGGGTTATGAAAAAAGGTAAAAAGTTTCTCGCGGTACTTTCCACTTCTG
The DNA here is from genome assembly GCF_023705585.1 of Collibacillus ludicampi. Taxonomy (NCBI): domain Bacteria; kingdom Bacillati; phylum Bacillota; class Bacilli; order Caryophanales; family Alicyclobacillaceae; genus Collibacillus; species Collibacillus ludicampi. The sequence continues at coordinate 1,252,624 of NZ_BOQE01000001.1, read as the reverse complement.
CAATGTTGGCTAGCGTACCGGCAGTAGCAGGAATCGCAGGTACAGCAGTTGTTGCTCACGCAGCAGCCAGCACAGTAACAGCTTTCACAGTTCCTACTATTGCTAATTCAACCACCTCTGGATCATACACTACTGACTTGGGGACTATCTCCATGACTATTCCAGGTGGAGCACTTAAAAAAGGTGACACTGTAACTCTGAGTCTTCCTCATGGGTTTACTTTCACCACTGTAAATCCTAATGTTGGGACAGTTGCAGACAGCACTTACAACGTAAGTGTTTACCAAACCCAAGGTAGCCAAGGTATTGCAGGTTTAGCAACTGTTACTCCTATCAGTAACAATCAAATTAAAATTGTGATAAATAACGATCCTGTTTCTGCCGTTAGTGGAGGTTCTAATACTAACGGAGCTACTTCACCTACTGATGACATTAAAATTAACGTAGCACTTCACAATATTACAGTAAATGGACCTAGCAGTGGGCCTGTGAACGTTACTTTAGCTGCTCCAACGAGCAGTGCATTCCCTACCGGTTCTGTAACAGTCGCTAACGTTCAAAGCAATGGTGCTGTTGATGTGGCTGTTTCAGATACAACTAGCGGAAGCAACACATTTACTTTCAATCTTACCTTATCAGAAGAACTTGCTGGTTCTTTAAAAACAGACAATAATGCACTCAAGCTTAAATTACCATCTGGTTATGTTTGGGATGGCCTTAATGGAAGTGTAAGCCAACTTTATGGCGATCCAGCTAATTCCGTTCAAATTGTATCAGGTACAGGTACCGATACGCTGTACTTAAAAGCTACCAATGCTTCAGAGTCTACAGCTTCAGCTTTTAAAATTCCTTTGAAATTTGAAGTAAATGATAGCACTCTAACTCACAACGGACCTATTAATGTTTATATCTCTGGTACATCAACAGTAAATACAACTTCTGCGCAAGTAGGTACCTATGGCGACTACAGCGCTTCTGTATCTGCAGCATCGACACCTACTATCCTTGCAGGTAAGTCCCAACAAACAATTGGTGATATCATTATCAAAGAGTCTGTTCCTGGTACATTCGTAGATGGACGCACTGTTGAACTTACCCTGCCGGATAGCGCTCGTTGGGAAGATGTATTTGAAAACGCAGTGGCAAATGGTGGAACTCCTAATAGCACAAGTGGTCCTAACGCTTCTAGCACAGGATGGATACCGACCATTAACTATACCACTACTAATGGATTGAATGTCACTGCAACCTATACGGGTACTGACTATCGCACATTGAAATTAACATTCCATGGTGTTGGTTCTCAAGGCAACACGGACCCTGGCGAAGTCGATATTAAAAATGTACAGATTGCAACGTCTGCAAGAGCGAATGGTGATATAAATCTTTCTATTGGTGGAACTGCTGGCGTAACGGGAACAGTTAAAGTCGCTACTGCACAGGCTCCTGGAACGATTACTGTTTCTGATGTTAAGAATGTAGAGCCTGGTAAAGCAGGTCAAGCGATCGGAGATATTACTGTTACAGAAGCAAAAGCAGGAGCATTCGATAGAGATAGTGTCCAAGGTGTTGCTAACAAAGACCAAGTTATTCTTAAATTAGATGCACCTGGTGTACAATGGGATCAAACACCAACTGTAACAGTTACTTCTGGGGATGCTCACGTTACTAATGTTTATACCAATGGTAACTTGTTAGTCTTTACGCTGGATTCTGCTAGTGCTGCTGCGCCTTCTACCTTCAAAATTAGTGGTGGAACCATTAAACTGGATAATACAACTCCTGTAGGTCCTATTCCTGTTAAACTTCAAGGTGAGGCGGTTGACTACGCAGCGAATAAGATTACTGCTTGGAGCAGTGATACTACAACTGTTGCTAAAGCGACTGTTGCTAATGTTAATACTGGGCTCTTCGGCCAAACTTCTGGTACCGCTCAGTTTACAATTGGCAGCACATCTTACACTGTAAATGGTCAAACCCTGACAGCTGATGTAGCTCCTTACATCAAAAATAATCGCACCTATGTACCTGTTACCTATGTTGCACAAGCACTTGGGGTACCATTGCAAAACATTATTTGGAATGGTAATGATAGTTCGGTAACGATCTTCAAAGGAAGCACTGTAATTCGAATGGTAATTGGCAACAACGTATTGACCGTGAATGGTACGCCGTTAACTATGGATGTTGCTCCCGAAATTACAAACAGCCGTACATTCCTTCCGATCGCATGGCTTGCACAAGTTTTAGGTGTACCTTATAACTGGGATGCAACAAATCAAACCATTTCTCTTGGCAATTAATAAATGGAATAAAAAGGGCCTCTTTGGGGCCCCTTTTTTACTAAATCATACTATGGGTAGTATATATCTTCTTGTAATCTTTTAGTAAACATCTTGATCTTTTGTTCTCAATTCAAATTAAGATTGTCTCCTTTAAGGAGGAGTATTACTATGAAACAGATCCTATCTGGTGTACTCGCATCTTCTTTGGTATTGGCCACTTCTCCTTTGGCTATTGCCGATTCAACATCGGATATTACAATTAAAATTGATGGTCAAGTACAACAATTTGATCCGGGACCTGTTATTGTTCACGACCGTACTTTAGTACCGCTACGCAGTATATTTGAAAAGTTAGGAGCTACAGTTACTTGGGACGGTCAGTCGCAAACCGTAACGGTTACAAAAGATAATAAAAAGATCGTTTTAGCGATTGATTCTCCATTTGCTGTGATTAATGGTTTCCGAGAAAAGTTGGATGAACCCGCTCATATTGTGAACGACCGAACGATGGTTCCTTTGCGCTTTGTCAGTGAAGCGTTGGGAGCGGATGTACAATGGGATGGGAACAACCGAACAGTAATAATTTCGACGAAAGGGCTCGTGGGGGATTCAAATCAGGCATCCAATGATCAGGTAGCCATTCCTTTGACGTTTCAGAAAGCTTTAGATTTGGCGACGGCTAACAGTTATCCAGTAAAGGAATCTCTTGCAAGTATTAACCGTGCCAAGGAAGTTTTAGATAACGCTGCTGACAATGTAAATTATGTACCTGATAAAGGTGGAAATACGGCTGCCACGCGTGCTTTCACCAATTATGCGACGGCAAACATAAATTATCAAAGCGCCCAGAAGGCGTATGAGTTTACACAAGATTCTCTTGCGTATGCCGTCAAGCGAGCTTATAACGCGGTACTGCAAGCGCAAGAAGCTAAGACTTTGGCTGATTTACAAGTAAAGAATGCGGCAATTCAACAACAGATTAACCAAGTGAAATATCAAAATGGCCTCTTAGGCAATATCGATCTACAGCAGTCAAATAGCAACTACAATTCCCTTATAGCCAGCCAGGAAGCTGCACAGAGAGCTTTGGATAGCGCGTATCAGCAGTTGGATCAACTGATAGGACTGTCTCCGGATGCAAGACCTCAGTTGCTTGATATTCCACAAATGAAAGCACTGGGACAAGTGGATCTCAATACTAAAGTTAGTCAGGTAACTTCAGAAAGTCCTCTTTTGTGGCAAATTAATCAAAAAATTGACTTAGCCCAGTTGGGTTTAAAGTTATATACCTTTAATGACCCAACAGCCGATCCATATCACGCGAAAGAGATCGATGTGGATTTGGCGACCTTTAATGCGGCCGATCAGCAAAATCAGTTGAGTAATAGTGTACGCTCTTTGTACTATACAATTAAACAATTAGAAGATCAGTATAATAGTTTGCAGGCAAGTCTCGCGTCAGCCGAGGAAAATTTAAAGAAAACTCAAGTGTTGTATGATAATGGAATGGCCGTACAAGCGGATCTAATCAACGCTCAATTAAACGTTGAAACGATAAAGCAGAAAATGTTTGATCTCGTTGCGCAGCATGACAATTACCTGATGGCTTTTGATAAACCTTGGGTGTTCTCTGGAGGAGGTCAGTCCTCTAGTTCTAGTTCCTCTTCAAGTTCAAGCTCAGGTTCAGGAAAGTAACCGAACAAAACGAAATGACTGGGTTGCACTGACAGTTGTTCAGAGCAACCTGATTTTTTAATGTTAGGCTTAACTTCATATGAAGTATATGACTGATGAGTATATACAAAGAGATGAGCTTTGGTTTAGCTGAGAATCGTAACTTTTGAGGAAGACACCAATTATTTATGGAAAAATGGGATTTGTTTTAAAGTTAATTTCTCGAATTCTCGAAAATTTTGGATCAAGCAAATAACTTATGCGTAAATTTCCTCTGATGTACTATAATTTCCCATGAGTTTAATTCATCGATTAAATGCAGATACAGCTTGTGATCAAGAACATTTTATTTATTACCGCTATTTTTACCTAAAATTAATAGTCGATTACTATCGAAATTTGTCATTCTTATTGATAAAATTACAAGTGAATTCGTAGATGACGGAGGATTACATAATGATACAGGATTTAACGAGCATTGGGGGTTCAATTCGCGCCATCGAGGCTCCAAAGACGACACCAGCTTTTTACTATATGGTTGCTTTATTATTCATTATCTTTCCATTATGGAACGGTCTTTTTTTTGATCCATCCTTCATGTCAGCTTCTATCTATTGGTCTATTATCGTTATCATTGCTTTTATATGGTTAAAGCAGAATCGATTAAAGGTAAGCGGATGGAACTTTGTTGATTATCTGGTGCTTTCCTATTTCGCTGTATATTTTTTCTCAGCACTGGGGCCTGCGAACGTTGAGTACGCCGTTTTAGGCTTAGTGCGCGGAATTAGTTATATTCTATTCTATCTTGTGATTCGAGTTCTTGTGAGTACGGATGACAAAAAGCAAATCATAATAAACGGTTTGATTATTTCGGGTGTTCTTTTTGGGTTATACGGGCTTTCTAACGGCTTTGGGACACTTAAGATTAACGGTGCCATTTTTGATCTGCAGATGAGACGACTTGCGTCTAATTTTGAGTATCCCAACACTTTTGCGATCTATCAGGGGATTACGTTTTTGTTTGCCGTTGTAATGTCAAGTTATGTGGCCGAGCAATCAAAAAGGAAATACCTTTACAATATTGCGGGATTTATAATCATTGTTGCCCTAATCTTAACTTATTCTCGGGGAACATGGTTGGTTCTGGCGGGAATGTTGTTGTGCATGCTTTTGATATCTCCGAAAGAGAATAAGGGTAAGATTTTATTGAATATATTAATTCCCATCATCATAGTTTTGATCACATTATCTTTTTTGTCGAAGGCAACTTTAGCACAAAGACAATTACTTGGGTGGTCGTCTCTCATTCTTGGTATAGTAGGCGTAACCATTTTCACTGGATTAACATCTTTGTTGAAAAAACGATTAACCTCGCGACAATGGAAGTTTGGCGCGTTTGGTTTCGGATCAGTTCTAGTAGTTATTGCGGTTGCTCTTATTATGAAGCACGGTTTGCCACAGAACTTTGTGCAACGGATTACATCGATTAATCTGCAACAGTTTTCTGTTGTCCAACGATTTCTCTTTTACCGGGATGGTCTTAAAATCTTATCAGAACATCCCTTGTTTGGGGCGGGACCAAATGCTTGGGAAGCGCTCTGGCAACGCTATCAGTCTTATCCGTACACAAGTCGGCAATCACATAGTTATCTAATCGATATCATTATGAGTGTGGGTGTTGTTGGCTTCTTATTGTTTATTGCGATGATTGTTTGCACACTATGGGTAGCGATTCGTATATACCGAAAACAGCATGTACGAAATCGTTTAATAACAGACGGGCTTATAATTTCTTTATTAGGTCTTCTCGCCCATGGTGCCATCGATTTTGATTTCTCTTATGGAACAATTAATTTTCTTATGTGGTTATTGATCGCATTACTTTTACCCAAGCTATCCATACAACAGGAAAATATTCTTGCCAGACACGTTCACGTTCCAGCTTTTCAAAAGGGATTAACCGTACTTGGAGTAATGTTTTCTGTGGTTATAAGTGTTGTTGCTTGCGGATTTTTACTTTCTGATCATTATATGAAAAAAGCAAATGCAAACGAAAAAGATCCCGAAGTCGCTCTTAATGCAGCGGAAAACGCTGTTGCTCTCGCTCCTTATCGTGCATCTGCTTGGTTAACCCAAGCCCGATTTGATGAGATGATGTATAAGAAAAATAATAAAGAGAGTTTAAAGAAAGATATCAATAGCAGTGCTCAGAATGCAGCTTCTATAGCATCACATGACCCGGAAATCTTGAGACAAGCGGGGCTGCTTATTGGCAGTTACGGAGATGGATTACAGGCTGTTGATGTTTTGAAAAAGTCCTGGGAGAATGGACGTTATCATATACAGTATCCTGAGCAGTATATGGTCTATACTGATGTGTTAGGAACTCAACTTTATCAGAAAGATAAAAACAAAGCTAAGAATTTTTTTCAGGAAACTTTAAACACCTACCACGATATAGAGCAGCGAATCGCGAATTTCAAGAATCTGCCACCTGTTTTGAAGCCAGAGTATCCTTATGATCTTACGCCAGCCATGCACCTGTACGCTGGAGAGTCAGCGTTTTATTTGGGGCAATATGATGAGGCGAAGCGATTGGTTGAACCTTTGCTAACTATGCAGGGGGTTAGTGAACAGGATAAAGAGAAGGCGAAAGTGATTTTAGTTGCAATTCAGACAAAAAAAGGGAAAGTTGTTGATAATAGTTTTTTAGAACAAATTAAGGGGAATAAACGGATGAAACAATATTTTGACCAATTGAAGAACATAGATGCTGAAAAGAAAAATTTGATGATTAGTAGGGGTGGAGAGTAAACTTGAGCTGAATGGATAGATAGTAAATTTCACGTAAATTAACTAGAAAGACATTTGGGCGATCACAGAACGTTCGAATGTCAACCATGTTATTAATGAATGATTGTATTTTTAATCTTTGGGGGAGTAAATAGAAATAAGCTTAAAGAGTTCACATTATGAAAAAGTCTGTAGTTGATCGGTATGTTATTGGCACGTTCTTGATTTTTTCTGTACTCTAAGAACTATAGGAGCAATATAGTGTTATAAATGAGGCTTAAATATTACTAATTCCTTTGGTGAGAGAACATTCGGAATACGAGTGTCAGCCTCTCACTCTTTCTATTTATAAAATATCATTTATCATGATGCTAGAAACGTCGAGAGTGGCTGAACAGAAGGATGAAAGGATTATGGAGTTAATGAGAAGTGTAATTCGTTCACTGCGTGAAATTGTTAAACTAAGGCATATCATCTTTGAACTCACAAAAAAAGATATTCAACTTCGATACTTGGGTTCGTATTTAGGGATTCTTTGGGCATTTGTGCAACCAACAATCAACATCTTAATTTTGTGGTTTGTTTTTCAGGTTGGTTTCAAGTCAATGCCTGTTGATAATTTTCCTTTTATCCTCTGGTTAATGGCAGGCATGGTTCCATGGATGTTTTTTTCCGATAGTGTGACAAACGCAACAACGTCAATTATAGAGAATGGTTATCTTGTAAAAAAAGTGGTTTTCAAAGTTAGTATCCTGCCTTTGATTAAGATCTTATCATCTTTATTTATACATGTATTTTTTATACTTCTTCTTTTTATAATGTTTTGGGTTTATGGATTCGGTTTTCAGATTTACTATCTCCAGGTTTTTTATTATCTGATTGCTTCTGTTCTATTAGTTCTAGGGATCTCATGGATTACATCAGCATTGATTGTATTTCTCAAAGATATCGGTCAAATCGTTGGGATGTTACTTCAATTTTTATTCTGGCTGACCCCGATTTTCTGGTCATTTAAGATTCTTCCCCCAAATTATCATTTCGTGGTAAAACTTAATCCTCTTTATTATATTGTTGAGGGTTACAGAAATGCATTTATATATCACAAGTGGTTTTGGGAAGAACCTAAACTTACATTTTATTTTTGGATATTAACATTTCTTGTGATTATCATCGGGGGTTCATTGTTTAAAAAACTAAGGCCGCATTTTTCCGACGTGATTTGAGGTGATATCGTGATTATTGATAAGGATAAGGTAATGATCGATGTGAAAGGTGTTTCAAAAACTTATAAATTGTATGAAAATCCTATAGATAGATTAAAAGAATCCATTCATCCATTCAAAAAAAAATATCATAAAGAATTTCATGCGCTTAAGGATATCTCATTTCAGGTGAAAATGGGTGATACACTTGGAATTATAGGGAGAAATGGTTCAGGAAAATCGACTCTTCTTAAACTTATTACAGGGATTTTGCAGCCTACTTCTGGCACGATCAGTGTCAATGGGAAAATTGCAGCGCTTCTTGAGCTTGGAGCAGGATTTAATCTTGAATTGACCGGAATTGAGAACATATACCTATATGGTACGATTATGGGTTTATCAAAGCAGGAAATCGATAAAAAATTGGATGAAATCATCGAGTTTGCGGATATAGGTGATTTCATTTTTCAACCTGTCAAAATGTACTCAAGCGGTATGTTTGCTAGGCTTGCATTTTCAGTTGCGATCAATGTTGACCCAGATATTTTAATCGTAGACGAGACGTTAAGCGTAGGAGATGCTTACTTCACGGCTAAATGTATGGAAAAAATCAGGGAATGGGTCAACAGCAGAACTGTGATTTTTGTATCTCATTCTTTGGAAGTGGTGAGATCTTTCTGTAACAAGGGGATTTTATTGGATCAAGGGCGAATTCACACTGCTGGAGATATACAAATGGTCACAGAAACTTATGAAAGACTGATTAACCAGCAAATTGTTACCTCTAAGCTTAAGTCAATTGCAGAACTCGCTGCAAAGCCTAAATTAGAAAAAAAGGATATGAGGCATAATCAGATCTCTAAAGAATTAAGTGAGGATCCAGAGTTTACGAGAAGAGTGAGTCAGTTTCGGTCTGGAACTGGGCATGCCCGATTCATTAGGGCAGAAGCCTTAGTAGATTCTAAACCGACACATATTATCCCATTTGGTGAAGAGGTTGTCTTTCGATTAGTTGCCGAATATTACTCTGACATTGACACTGAAGGTACGGTTGGATACATGGTGCGTAACCGGAACGGCCAAGACGTCTTCGGCATGAACATATTCAATCTAAACCGTTTGTTACCCCCTATAAAAAAAGGAACTATTTTAGAGGTTGAATTCACATTTAAAAATATTCTTGCACCAGGCTCGTACTCAGTATCTTTGGGACTAAAGCCGAAACCAATTGAACCAATATTTCTTGATTGTGTGAATGTAGCGATCTTTTTTGAAGTTCCACCATTAGAAGGTCAAAATTATGTGCCGGGATTGTTATATGTTCCTAACGAGCTTACGTACAATATTGTCAATTTAAATATCAAAGAATCTGTGGCTTCCGTTTAAAAAGCGGTAGTATAAGGGAGGTACACTGTTATGAGGACGGCTGTAATATTATGTGCTGGTCGAGGGACGAGATTGGGATCGTTAACGGCTGACCGTCCCAAGTGTCTTTTGGAAATAGGCGGTCAGACATTGTTGGAGAAGGCCATTAGACAATTTTATAATAATGGCGTTCAAAGGTTTGTTCTTGTAGTTGGATATCAATGGGAGAAGATAAGAGAAAAGATAACCAACTTGTCTGGAGAGTTTGTACTTGTACAAAATCAAAATTACAGAACTACAAATACTCTGGTTTCGTTATGGCATGCGAAGGAATACATGTCAAAAGGTTTTTGGTTATTAAATGGAGATGTTATGTTTGACGAAGAAATCTTGTCCCGATTTGATTTTGGTGGGTCAAAAATTGGAGTTGTACCAGGTAGATGTGAAGAAGAGGAAGTTAAGGTAATAATTAATAATGAAGGCGTTGTTGTTCAGCTATCGAAAATTGCTTCTCCTGATAAAGCTTTAGGAGAATTTATAGGACTTGCATATTTTGATGAGAAATTTTCTCGCAAACTTATTGAATGTCTGGAATGGTGGATGAAGAGAGAGAATGTTAATAGTCAATATTTTGAAGCCGCGGTTGAATGTGCCATGAAAGAAATACCTTTGCATATAGCCGATCTTAGTGGATTGAGCTGCATAGAAATAGATACTATTGAAGATTATCGACGTGCAGTTCAGATGTGGGAGAAGGTTTAAGGTGATAAGAATGAATGAATTATTACAAAGCCATGTACATTCTAGTTCATTTTGTTTTCCTGACCAAGAAAACAAGTCCTCTGAATCCCAAATTGCTCTGGTCATTCATAATATCACGCTGTTTGAAGTAATGGAACCTCTGTTGAAAAGTAGTCCATTCAAAATTGATATTTTTTTACCAGGTTTTGTAGATCCTCAATGGGGTTCGATGGTAAAAGCCACGGAAGAACATTTGATTAGAAAGGGGTATCACCCAAGAATTTTGCAAAGGATTCCCGATGAAGTTTATAAAATTGTAATAAGTTCACAATTGTATCCGATTATGCCGAAATCGGAATGTAATGTACGTTTTCTATATGGATTAGCGAAGGAGACTTGGAATTTTGATGTTTGGAACGTTAATTATGACTTGATACTCTGTTATGGTCCATATGATGAGTCATTTTTAAGTGGATATGCGTTGACTCAAAAAATTGGTCCCATTCGATTTGCAGAATTTAAACAAGTAGATAAAAACAGACGGGTAGGGAAACGACGTCTATTGTATTTACCTACTTATGGGTCTGCATGCTCGATCGAGCACCTTGAAAAAGAATTTAAAAACATACATGATCAGTATGATATCACAATACGATTGCACCACGGCACTTTGTTTTTGGAGCCGGAAAGGGTTAAAATCGCTAATCGAATAGGAAAAGTGGCCGATTACGATCGCTCTTTGGCTGAACTTTTACAAGAAACTGATGTTGTATTATCGGATGGTTCTGGTGCTATATTTGATGCGATTGCAAATGATATTCCTGTGGTTGTGTTTCAACCAGTACCACCTGAGCCATTCGAAGGAAAACCTTCATTGGAACAGCAAATCATTTATGATAATTTGGTGCCTCATACGAACAATGCATCTGAAATAAAGAAATTACTGGATTGTGCGTTAACAGATGAAGATTACATTAATAAGAGAAAGCAGCTTGCGGACAGATTATTTCCGATTAAGGGTTCAGAATCAATTACTAGAGCATGGGAAGCTATAATTCGATTGTTAGATGGTTTTCAAACAAACAGTGGTAACTCACTAGTTCGTCAAAGATTGAGGAAAAAGTTTCAGGATATGTCAGAACAGATCCAAGTATTAAAGACGTCAGTGGAACAGAAAGAATCTGCTTGGAAAGAGCAATATACTACAATGTTATCAGAGTTCGAAAAGAAAATTAAAGAACTAGGAAGACTTAAACAGGAATTGGCTCAAAGAGACCAACTAATTCAGCAGTTAACTCAAAAAATTGTAGATAAAGAAATTCAGATTAAGCAATTCATTGAGTCAAATACAAAAAAAGACGAACATATTAATGATCTGAATGACCAACTTTCAAAGATCAAAGTGCAATTAAATCAAATGACGGAAGAGTTGCTAATCATCTATTCGTCCAATTTTTGGAAAATCGCAAGCAAATACTACAAATTACGTGATAGCAATCCGTTCACTCGAACAATCTATAAAGCGTTGAGGAAATGGAAGAGGGATGGCACAAGAGCTTTAATTTATAAGGTATACTCGGAGTTAAAAGCTAGAAATAAACCGCTTACTGAAAGTAATACTTTTTTAGCGATCATCAATACACTAGTTGATCGTTTCAACAGAGGTGAAATTAGTGGTATTGCCGTAATCTCGGCCGCTTTCGAATTTGATGAATTATACAATCAACGTACAATCAATTTGGCTAAGTTTCTGGCAAAAAACAATTACGGTGTTTTGTACGTAGCGTGGCAGTGGAAACCAGATGAATTGCAGTCTAAGGGTTACCAAGAGGTATATAGAAATATCTTCCAAATACCAAAATTTGACTTCATATCCCAGATAGATTTGTTAAACTTGTTTTCGGTTGTTAGTGACAAATTGTACTTTATTACCATTCCTGATCATGGCTTTTATGGCACAATTCGTTTAGTTCGGGAGCTTGGATTCTCTTTGATCTACGACATTCTCGATGACTGGGAAGAGTTTGGGAGGGTAGATCAGGCTCCTTGGTACAACAAAGAGATTGAGGAAGCAGTATTGGTTACTTCTGATCTTGTTGTCGCCGTTTCGGAACCTCTCAAATCGAAATTTACACATTTAAGGACCGATATACATGTAGTTGGTAATGGGTACGACCCATTGCTATTAAAACATGGTGATATCTCTTTAAAAGAACCTACAGGTGAGAATAAGATTCATGTTGGTTACTTCGGACATTTGACAGAATCATGGTTTGACTGGGATCTTGTATTCAACATAGTTGAGAATAATAGTAACATGGTTTTTCATCTTATCGGGTATGGCGCATCTAATGAAATTCAACAAGAGATTCGTAAAAAACCAAATATACGATTCTACGGAAAAGTTCCACCGAACGAATTGCATAAATATGTAAAACATTGGCATATCGGAATTATACCTTTTATCGATAGCAAATTGTCACAAGCAGTTGATCCTATCAAGGTTTATGAGTATATGTTTTTCGGATTACCAACCATCGTTACAGGAATTGAACATATTAAGGATTATCCGGGTGTTTTTTATTGTGGTAACAGAATGTTGGTGGCTGATGCCATAAAGAATATGTATGCTCAAACAATCCGTGAAAAAAGGTTGAATCCAGAACGTATTGCTTTTTTAGCATCTACGACATGGGATGCTAGGTTTAGGAAATTAGAAAATCTGTGTAAAAGAACAAATTACTGGCAAAGGATATATCGAGATGAAGATGAATGTCAATAAGGTACTTTATATCTATAAATGGGCCACAATGGGAGGGGTTGAAAGAGTTCTGCTTAATCGGGCACATGCTTTTCAATCGAATGAATTACTTATACGTCAAGATGTTTATTTTCTTCAAGATGGTGGGGGATTGAATAATTTCAGGAAATATATTGAAAAAAATGCACTGATGGAATACATTGGTATTATTGATGCAATTAATCCTGATGCTTATGACGTAATCTTATCAATAGATACCCCAGAAATATTTGATCTTGTAAAAGAACATAACAAAATATATATAGAGTGTCATACCTCCTATAAAAATAATAGGACTTATCTTAAGACTGTTCCTGATCAGATAGGGGGAATTCTAGTTCCTTCGAGCAGTTTCAAAGATACGGTAGTGACTGAAGTAACCTCAATACTTAAACCAAAAGTTTACTTACTTAGAAACTGTGTGCCATCAAGACTTTCTGAACAAATTTCTGTTTTAGAAAATAGATTTTTGGGGAAAACGCCAATATTTTATATGGGACGAATGGACAAACATAAAAATACTGAAGAACTTATTGATATCTTTGCAAAAGCTTTAAATCAACTGGGAGACAGGTTTATTCTGGTACTAGCCGGTAACGTAATGCAAGATATCGATCTTTGGAAGCTCGTTCATTCCCGAAAGATAGTGAATCGTCTTGTTTACTTGCCACCTGTCCGTTTCCATAAAGTTTCTATGTTGATGGCTTTGATTAAATCGAATGGGGGTATCTTTATTTCCACCTCGAAGGGCGAGAGTTTTGGGCTTTCGGCTGCCGAAGCGATTTCTTTTAATTTGCCTGTTTTGTTATCTGATATCCCTGCTCATAGGGAACTTGTGAACAACGATGATACATTTTTATATGCTCTGGGTAATACAGATGAGGCCGTGGCAAAATTGAAAGGAATTCTCGACAAGTACTCTCTTGCAGTTGACCGGATGAAAGAATTTAGAAAAATTTTTTCAAACGATTCCTTCATAAAAGATTGGAAGCAAATTTTTTCGGAGCATTAGTGCTAATTATCAACAATGTCAACGAAGCATTATGATCAACTTATAAGAAAATGGGGAAATGATGCTAAAGAGAATGGCCTATTTGATGCACGTTGATTGGAACTGGATTAAACAAAGACCACATTTCTTGGCGGAAAAAATGACATCTTTTTACTATGTGGATTTGTTTTTCATTCGAAATATAAAAGTCAGGGGACTTGTAAAAAATGATATTTCCGGGTCTTTTAGGAGTAAAAACATTCTATGGAAAGTTCCGTTTTCTTCTAGGATCTTTTTTTTGAGGTGGATCGAATCTATTGTGAATTTTAACAAACATAAGCTGATTAAAAACAAATATGACTATGTGTGGATTACATCTCCTTTCATTCTTCAATTTATAAATTTAGAAAAAATTAGATACAGTAAATTGATCTATGACTGCATGGATGATTATTTAGCATTTCCACAGGACGATCATTCGATAGAATACTTACGATCTTTAGAGAATCAACTACTCGAGCGGGCCGACATAGTTTTAGTTTCATCAAAACGTTTACAGGAATTGGTGCGAGAGCGAGGGTTTCGACGGCCTGTTCATTTGGTTTATAATGCTCTGGAGCCTAATAATTCTTATCAAGATTCAAATATAAAGGGTGATGACGGATTTTTTAATATCGTCTATTTTGGGACAATCTCCGAGTGGTTTGACTTTAATTCTATTTTTGAACTTTTGAGGAGACATGAGGATATACGGTTTACGATTATCGGTCCATCCGAAGTATCTTTGCCACACCATGAAAGGATTAACTACACGGGACCTGTCAAGTATGAAGAGTTGAAGCGTTATGCACGTGATGCAGATGCGTTCATTATGCCGTTCGTGTTGAATAGTCTTGTAGAATCAGTGGATCCAGTAAAGGTTTATGAGTATACAGCTTACTTAAAGCCTACGTTCGTAGTCAGATATAGGGAGACCGAAAAGTTCGAAGATATTGCTTTTCTTTACAATGATGTCGAAGAACTATCCTCTCAAGTCGAATTAGCAAAAAATAGGAAACTCCATAAAATGAATGAGCGAAAATTGAGGCAATTTATTTATAATAATAGCTGGGATTCTAGGGCACGTCAAATTTTTGAGATCCTGGAGAGAGACATATGAACACGAGGGGATTATATGTTAAAAAAATAGCGATCTTACTTTCTACCTACAATGGAGAAATGTATCTTGAACAGATGATTAAGTCATTGCTGAATCAAACGTATAAAGACTTTACCCTAATAATTAGGGATGACAACTCAAATGACCGAACACGTCAGATTATATCTAAATATCAACAATCGAATAAAAACTTCGTTGTTCTTTTTGATAATTCTAATCTTGGCACGAAATCCAGTTACGAAAAATTGCTTCAGTTTGCCATTCAAAAGGGGTACGAATACTTCATGTTTGCAGATCAGGATGATGTATGGTTTCCTGATAAGGTCGAACGGACCCTACATCGGATGATTATGATGGAATTTCAGTATCCGAAAATTCCGCTATTGGTCCACACTGATTTGAAAGTTTCCAATTCACATCTCAAGGTTATTTCTGAATCTTTTTGGAGGTATCAGAAGTTGGATCCTCGTTTTACCGATCTGAACAGGTTGCTTACACAAAATGTCATCACTGGATGTACGATGATGATCAATCGGAGACTTGCGGAACTGGGGATTCCAATTCCTGAACAAGCGATAATGCATGATTGGTGGTTGGGGTTAGTTGCCAGTGCATTCGGTCGAATTGATCATATTACTGACCCTACTATATTATACCGTCAGCACGCTGAAAATAGTGTTGGTGCGAAGCGGTTTAATTTTTGTTATGTTTTAAAAAAAACATCTGATAAGGTTTTATTATCCCCAAATATTGAACAAGCGCGTGCTTTTTACAAACTCTATGAAAACAGACTATCAGATGATCAGAAGAAAAAGTTAAACGCGTTCGTTCGGTTGAAAGATATGAATTTAATAAAACGACTTTTCGTTATTATATCTCATAAATTTTTTAAAATAGGAATTATAAGAAATCTAGGGATGATACTTAAATTGAGTTTTAACTATTACCGTTGAGTAAAAATATAGTTATAAGAATATGTGTGATTAGGTGTTAGTCACGATGAAAGTATTAGTAACCGGTGCTTATGGACAGTTAGGCAAAGACCTTGTTACCATACTTCAAGATAGATTTGAGGTCTTTGGGATGGGGAAGGAAGAACTAGACGTTACGAAAATGAACCAATCTAGAGAAGTGGTTCATTCCATTATGCCGGATGTAATTATTCATACTGCTGCCTATACGGCAGTTGATTTAGCTGAGAAAGAAGAAAATCAGGCGTATCTTGTTAATGCCTTTGGAACTCGAAATATTACCGTTGTGGCTGAAGAAGTTGGTTCTAAGATTTGCTATATTAGCACCGACTATGTTTTTGATGGTTTATCTTCTGTACCTTATAAAGAATATGATCAGACGAATCCGTTGGGTGTATATGGAAAGTCTAAAAGAGCAGGGGAACAACTGGTACAGAGTTTATCATCAAAGTTCTTTATTGTTAGAACATCATGGGTATATGGGTTTCACGGAAATAACTTTGTCAAAACTATGCTTAAATTAGCGGAGGAACGGAATCATCTGAAAGTGGTTCATGATCAAGTTGGATCTCCGACTTATACCGTTGATTTGTCTCTATTTCTTTCAGAGTTAATTACAACTGACAAGTTTGGCATTTATCATGCCTCGAATACAGGAGCTTGCTCTTGGTATGAGTTTGCAAAAGCCATTTTCGAGGAAATTGGTATTTCAGCTCAGATTGAACCTTGCACAACGGAAGAGTTTCCAAGACCAGCTCCAAGACCGAAATATTCAGTAATGGATCATCTATCTATTCGTTGCAATGGTTTTAAAGATTTCAGACATTGGCGTGATGCATTACGTGATTTTTTACGGGAGTTCAAAGGATAATTTTCATGAGTCGGGTTAGTATACAAATTGTTACTTTTAATAGTGAGAAGTATATTAAAGATTGTTTGGAATCAGTTTTACAACAATCTTATCCTATACATCAAATTATTGTTGTCGATAATGCTTCTACCGATGGGACTCTAGCAATCTCTAACGAGTATCGACGCGAGGTTACTTTTATTGAAAATTGGGAGAATCGAGGATTTGCATTCGCACATAATCAGGCTTTCCGATTATCGCAAGCTGATTATATTTTGGTACTTAATCCGGATGTCATTCTTCATCCGGATTATGTTCGCCAAATTGTAAGTTATATGAAGGATCATCCACATGTGGGAAGCGCCTGTGGAAAACTGCTCTTAAAATCTTCAACGGAGATCATAGATAGTACCGGTTTAATTATTAAAAAAACGCGCCGAGCTTTTGACCGAGGTGCATTTCAATCGGCAGATATGTATACGAAACCCGCTGAAGTTTTCGGAGTATCGGGGGCAGCAGCCATCTATCGAAGAGAAATGATAGAAGAGATTAGTTATAACGGCATGTTTTTTGATGAAGACTTCTTTGCTTACAAAGAAGATGTTGATGTCGCTTGGCGAAGCCAACTTTTTGGATGGAAAGCTGCCTATGTTCCGGATGCAATTGCTTATCACGAACGGGGATGGAAAAAAGGTTCTCGTTCGAATCAAGCGTTAAAAATAAGAAGACATTCCTACATCAATCGTTATCGGATGATGTTGAAAAATGATAGCTTAAGATATTGTTTACTTCATTTACCACATTTATTACTCTATGAAATAGCTAGTTTTGGATATGTAATTTTAAAGGAACCCGAACTATTGTCATCTTGGGTATCTTTTTTTAGAGACTTCCCTAAATTATTGAGAAGTAGAAAATGGATCATGTCAAAACGGAAAGTTCCTTTTTTTCATGTTTACCGTTTTTTTCGATAGATAGAGATTTTCACTGGGGGGTATAAGGGATGAAAGTAATTGAAACAAATCTCGAAGGCGTTTTTATATTAGAACCTACTGTTTTTGAGGATCATCGTGGTTTTTTTATGGAGAGTTATAATAAACGAATCCTTCATGAACATGGAATTAATTATGAATTCGTTCAAGATAATCATTCTCTCTCTGTTCAGGAGGGAACTATAAGAGGTTTACACTACCAATTGCAACCGAAAGCACAGACAAAACTTATCCGTGTTATATCGGGTGCTATATTTGATGTAGTCGTGGATATTCGTAAAAACTCGTCAACATTCGGAAAATGGTCCGGGGTTTTATTAAGTGCGGAGAATAAAAAGCAAATACTTGTTCCAAAGGGATTTGCTCATGGTTTCTGTACACTTGAACCAAATACGCAGGTGCTTTACAAAGTTGATGAATATTATTCTCCTGAACATGAACGAGGTATAATATGGAGTGACCCTGAGATAGGTGTTAAATGGCCCACTTCTGTTCCGATACTCTCTCAAAAAGATCAACAACTTCCTTTACTTAAAGATGCGGAAATCAATTTTTGAGATTTCGTTCTTATAAGACACCAAATAGCTTGAAACATAACTTTCAATAAATCTATGGGGAGTATTCAAAGTGGAAGCAAGGAGGTTCTCATGGATCTATCAATTATTATCGTCAGCTATAATACAAAAGACCTCCTTATTCAAACATTAGATTCGGTATTTCGTTATTCAGAGGGGGTATCTATTGAGGTTATTGTTGTAGATAACGCCTCGATAGACGGTAGTCCTTCAGCGGTAGAATCCTTGTACCCAGAAGTTCGCTTGATACGTAATTCGACTAATTACGGTTTTGCTTATGCAAATAACCAAGCGATTCGCGAAGCTTCAGGACGATATATACTTCTATTAAATTCGGATACAATTGTAAGTGAAGATACATTTCGAACGATGGTTCACTTTATGGACTCACATCCACGGATCGGAGCTTCCGGTTGTAAGGTTATTAAGCCCGATGGTAATTTGGATTTAGCGTGTCGCCGCAGTTTTCCAACACCTTTGAATTCTTTATATCAGGCTTTGAAATTAAGTAAGTTATTTCCAAAAAGCCGGAGATTTGCATCGTACAATCTCACTTACCTTGATGAAGACGAAACATACCCGGTAGATTGTTTAGTGGGAGCATTTATGATGGTTCGTCGGGAAGCTATTGAACAAGTAGGATTATTGGATGAACGTTTTTTTATGTACGGCGAAGATATCGATTGGTGTTACCGTATCAAACAGGCTGGTTGGGAGATTTGGTATTACCCGAAGACCACAATCATTCATTATAAGGGCGCAAGTAGCAGAAAGAAAAAAGTACGTATAATTTATGAATTTCACAGAGCGATGTACCTTTATTATAAGAAGCATCACGCAGGAAGTAAGTTCTTTCTGTTCAACTGGTTGATTTATAGCGGAATTGCAATTCGTTATTTGCTATCATTATTTGTTAATTTATTCAAGAAGCGAGGAGTAAGTCATGATTCGGTCCTATCAAGCGCTGCTCAATCGAATACTTCTTCTGCTTGATTCGGGAATGACCGCTCTTGCGTTCTTTCTGTCATGGTATATCGAATATCAATCAGGTTGGTTTGATTCAACTGACGCCATCGGGGGTCAAACGTATACCATATTGGGAATCGTAATGATTCTCGTGTTTCTCATTACAAATACCATTTATGGGCTCTATGTCCCCCAACGTACCCGTCGTTTACGATTTGAGTTTTCTCAGATTGCAAAAAGCTCTTTTACTGCTGTATTAGTTTTTATGAGTATATTGTTTTTTATAAAGCAAATTCACGTATCTCGTGTTTTATTAGTCACTTTCATGATATTGGCTTTTTTATTTCTCGCAGTTGAGCGAATGTGCTTGCGCTTATTTTTACGTCGTCTACGTTCAAAGGGTTACAATAAGAAATTTGTGTTAATTATCGGGGCAGGACCTTTGGGAAGAAAAGTATTACAAGTAATGAGGGAACACCGTACATTTGGCTTCGAAGTGATTGGCTTCCTTGATGACCGATTGTATCCTACGACTTCTTATGTAGATCATGTACAAGTCATGGGAACCATAGATGATTTGAGCACTATATTAAATGATCATTTAATCGATCAAGTCATTTTAGCATTGCCCCTTGACGCTCATCATAAATTAGGGCAAATTATCGCTATCTGCGAAAAGTTGGGAATTCAAACAATGATTATCCCGGATTTCTTTAATTATCTACCTGCTCGTCCGCATTTTGAAGAAGTGGGCGGACTTCCGATGATTGATGTTCGGCATATACCATTAGATGAGGCTTTTAATGCGGGATTAAAACGAGCTTTTGATATTGTTTTTTCTTTGGTGGTTTTAACCATTCTTTCTCCTCTTTTTCTCTTTATAGCCATCGGAATCAAGCTTACTTCGCCTGGGCCTGTCTTGTTCGTACAAGAGCGTGTAGGAAAGAATCGACGCATCTTTAAAATGTATAAATTCCGAACAATGAAGGTAAGTTCAGAATCTGTCTCGGATACATATTGGACGACTCCAAATGACCCTCGCAAGACGAAGTTTGGGACATTTCTGCGAAAAACCAGTTTAGATGAACTTCCACAATTCTTTAATGTCTTGAAAGGGGATATGAGTATTATTGGCCCGAGACCGGAGCGCCCCTATTTTGTGGAACAATTTAAGGAAGATGTGCCAAAGTATATGCTCAAACATCGTGTGCGACCCGGAATCACCGGTTGGGCGCAAGTGAACGGTTGGAGAGGGGATACTTCGATTGAGGAGAGAATTAGGTGCGATATTGACTATATTGAAAATTGGACATTTGGATTAGACATGAAGATTGTAATAAAAACGGTCATAAATGGGTTTATTAATAAGAATGCTTATTAGTAATATAGTTTCAAAAGAAGATTATAGAGCACAGTTCACAAAATATTAGTTCTGTGCTCTATTTTTGTCTGCTAAACTTACTTTGTCTAATAGATCTTGTGATACGGCTTGTAAATTGGAACATCAATGAAATGAAACCACCAGTTTTCCTATCTACTATTTTCACTTTTTTAGTATACTGACTGGTAGTGACATCGATTTTGAATGGAGGTTACATACGTGCACAAACTCTAAAATCCTGGCTACCACAGTTGTTCTCTCCACTGTTTGACACCTGCGACTTCCTTCGGCGGTGATGGAATGGGCCTGATGGCGGGCGACGGGATGAACTTCCATCCGAAGAATCACGCACAGCGCTAGGAAGTGGTGGCGATGCTCTTGAACTTCTTGAAACTGACTTCCACTGTCAACAACGCGGCTGATGCAAACAGTATGAGATCTGCGTTAGAAGAGAATGCCGATGCGTTAGGAATCGATGTGTCTGAAACGAGCGATTATGGCAAACTGAAAGTGGATCTCAAACTTATTGCGGTAACAAAGTTTGGGTCGGCTGCAGCAATTCCGGTTATTGCAACCATTCCTCCGATAATCATACCTGCGAACAATTGCCTTTTACTTGAAAACACTTGAACATCCCCCTTTCGAATTTTTGTAGTGTTATAACTAGCTATACATCGATCTGTATCGTAAAAAAAGAGTGATCATAATTTGTAGTGACCACTGTCAAGTAGACAGAAATAAAAAAGCAATATTAAGAAGCCTGAGTTCGATATTCAGTAAGCGTCAAATACTTCCCACCTACTAACCTCGTATTGTATTTGAGATAATCTCCTCAAGATATTCGGAGAGGAGAATTTTCAATGTCCCATGCAGAACTGAGAAAAGAGTGGGAGGTACGGATCGCCGCTTTTCGGGCTAGCGGACAGAGCGCATCAGCTTGGTGTAGAGCTCATCAGTTGAAGCTTCATCAGTTCCGGTATTGGCTCCGGAAGATTGAACACAAAGAAGCCGCTGTGACCCCATCATCCAAGTGGATATCGGCAGAAGTGGACGGGCAGACTGACGAGTCTAGAAACACCTTGCTCGTTAGAGTAGGGCAAGTAACCGTAGAGATCCAGCCTGGCTTTGATCCTGCGCTGCTGGCCGACGTCGTGCGAACACTCCAAACGTTATGCTAAGCGAAGCTATTGTAGAGCGAGTATATCTGGCCTGCGGAAGCACCGATCTACGGAAATCGATTGACGGGTTAGCTGTGCTCGTCAAGGAAGAGTTTGAACTCGACCCTTTCTCGCCCTGTCTCTTCGTTTTCTGCAATCGAAAGCGAGATAAACTGAAGATTCTTCATTGGGAACACAACGGTTTCTGGCTCTATTACCGCCGGTTAGAGAAAGGAAAATTTCAGTGGCCGGAAGAAGCGAGCTCCGTACCGTTGAAAATCAGTCGTCGGGAGTTGCGTTGGCTACTCGATGGTTTATCTCTCGAACAGCGACAAGCTCACCCTGCGGTGACCGCGCGCACAATCGTATGATTCCACACATCCACCTATTTTTTTTGAATGGAAAAGGAATTGGCTGTACATTGTCCAAATCAATAGTATTATGAAAAATCATACATTGAACCCGACCCCTACTACAATAGAAGATCTCCAAAAAGAATGCGATTGGCTGAAAAAGCAAAATGCGGAACTGACCGCCAAACTGAAGTGGTATGAGGAGCAGTTTCGTCTTAGCCAACAGCGCCGGTTTGGCTCTTCGAGCGAACGAACGAATGCCGATCAGCTTGAGCTTTTTAACGAAGCCGAGGTGGAGGCAGATCCCACTGTAGAGGAGCCTACCCTCGAAACCATTACGTACCGCCGCTCCAAAAAACGCGGCCACCGGGAAACCCTGCTTGAAAACCTGCCAGTGGAGACGATCGAGTATCGCCTGCCATCTGAGGAGCAGGTTTGTTCGTGTTGCGGTGGTTCTTTGCATGAAATGAGCACGGAGATACGGCAAGAGCTGAAGATTAACGGCCGAAGTCAAAGTGGTCAAGCATGTCCGTTACGTCTACTCCTGCCGCCGTTGTGAGCGTGAGGAGACAAGTACGCCGATAGTCACAGCCTCTATGCCTGCCCCCGTCTTTCCGGGGAGTTTGGCTTCTTCTTCCAGTATGGCCTATATCATGAGTCAAAAATATGTGGAGAGCATGCCTCTCTACCGACAAGAGCAACAGTTTGCAAGCCTGGGGATTGAGTTGTCTCGTCAGACCCTGGCCAACTGGATCCTCTACGGAGCGAATACCTGGTTGAGTCTGCTCTATGATCGCATGCGCGAGCACTTACTCAAGCAGGACATTCTGCACGCAGACGAGACGACCTTACAAGTGCTCCGCGAACCGGGTCGGGCCGCACAGACGACTTCTTATCTATGGCTGTACCGCACCGGGAGAGAAGGTCCGGCCATCATCCTCTATGACTACCAGACGACACGGGCGAGCAAACACCCGCGTCAGTTTCTTTCCGGTTTCAAAGGGTACCTGCACGTCGATGGCTATGCGGGTTACCATGGGATACCGGATGTGACCCTGGTCGGTTGTTGGGCTCACGCCCGGCGCAAATTCGATGAGGCACTCAAGGCGCTGCCTGAATCGAAGCGCTCGTCACCGGTAGCAGCCAAAGAGGGACTCAATTTCTGCAATCAACTCTTTGCGATTGAACGGGACTTAAAGGAGTGCACGCCTGAGGAACGTTACCAAATCCGTCAAGAACGCAGCCGCCCTGTGTTGGATGCTTTTTTGGCATGGCTACGTACCCAGAAACCGAAAGTGTTGCCCAAAAGTGCGTTCGGTCAGGCAATCTTGTATTGTCTGAACCAGTGGGAAAAATTAGAGGCGTTTTTACAAGATGGGCGATTGGAGATCGATAACAACCGAAGTGAACGCGCGATCAAACCGTTTGTGATCGGTCGCAAAAACTGGTTGTTCTCCAATACCCCGCGTGGTGCAAAGGCGAGTGCGATCATTTACAGTATCATAGAGACAGCGAAAGAAAATGGATTACATCCCTATTCCTATCTTACCTATCTCTTTGAGAAACTACCTAACCTAGATATGAAAGACAAAGATTCCTTAGATCAGCTTCTCCCTTGGTCAGAAAGCCTACCGCTTACCTGCCGGGCTATAAAAAAGAATACGTAAATCATACGAAAATCCCCATCTCTTCAAAAGGTGGGGATTATTTTACGCTTACATAGAAACGAATATATCGTTGTACGGCAACCTTAACCTCTTCAACTGTACGGAAGGAGTAAAGGTGGAAACACTCCGATTTAAAGTGACTGAAGAAGTTCTCCATGCAAGCATTGTCCCAACAGTTTCCTTTTCTGGACATGCTAGCTTTCATCTGATATTTTTTAAGTAGTTGGTTATATTGGCGGGATGTGTATTGGAATCCCTGATCGCTATGCAGGAGGACTCCTTTCACATTCCGTTTTTTTCTGGCTAACTTAAGTGTATCGATCACTAGTTTGAGGTCATTTCTACGACTGATCTGGTAAGCAACGATTTCGTTGTTGTATAAGTCTTTAATGGCAGACAAATACAGTTTTTGTCCATTAAAAATTAAATAGGTAATGTCTGTTACCCATTTCTCATTGGGGCGTGAAGCCTGAAAATCTCTGTTTAGATGATTATTTGAAATGACATAAGCTTCCTTTTTGCCGTAATAAGGTCGTTTTTTCCTAATGACTGCCCGAATCCCCATTTCCGTCATTAGTCGTTGTACACGCTTGTGGTTAATATGTACATTATATCTTCGCTTAAGCCAGACCTTTACTCTCCGATAACCATAGATTCGGTTGACCTTTTCATGGCACTCTAAGATCTTTTCCTTAATCTTTTGGTTCTCTAACTGCCTCGCGGAAGGGGATGCTTTCCGTTTTAGCCATTTATAATAACCACTTTTGGATACCCCTGCAATATCACATAATAACGGAATGGAATAATCTCCTTCAGCCAGTTCCTTAATAACTGCGTATTTCTTTTGTGTTGGTACTGCTTCCATTCCCCCTTTTACATCTTTAAGAGCTTTTTTAGCATTTCATTCTCGGCTTCAAGGCGTTTCATTCTCATTTCAGGGCCTTCTGGGCGAGTTCTTGGTCTACCTTTACCAGGTCCTTTAGCCTTTCCACGTTTCTCCTCAAGCCCCTGAATTCCCTCAGTTTCAAAATGTTTAACCCATCGGCGAACCATTGAATGTTCAATGCCTAATTCTTTTGCTATCGTCTTATACCCCATACCCTCTTTCATGTACAAATCCACTGCTTTTTTCTTAAACGCTAAATCATAAGTTTTTCTCATTTTCCCCATATAAAAATCCCCTCCATAGTAGACAGATTAGTATGCTTTCTTTTTTCTGTCTACTATAAGGGGATCATATCAATTATGAGTGCTCTCATAAAAAAGCATTTCTCTGAAGGCTTTTCCTATAACTCCGTCTAATATAATCATTTCAAATAGTCAATAGAACCCCAAAAGGAGGGTTACGCTCATGCACATCCAAGACCCCAAATTGTTGCCACTGGTTGAGGCACTTGAACAAGGGCGTTTTGAGGAAGTGGAACAGCGGACCATACAAATATTGAAAAAGGTTCCCTTTCATGAAGATGCGTTGCAACTTTTATGCGAAGCGATGATCCGGCAAGGGTATGCGCCGTCTGCGCTCAAAGTGATGCGGCGGACCTGTCTGTTTCATCCGCAGGCCCCGTGGATCGGTGACATGGAAAAAAGGCTGGAAAATCTCTCTCCGGAAAAAGGCAAACGGGAGATCGACACGTTTTTGGATCAAAGGAAAGGAACGACGATTGCTGCGGCGGTGCTCACGCGGAATGCGTCGCGCACCATTCAGCGTTGTCTCGCCAGCCTACAGGAAGCAGTGGATGAAGTGGTGGTGATCGATTCAGGTTCCACAGACGGAACCGTCGAGATCGCTCAACGGTTTCCCAAAGTCAGGGTGTTCCCCTTTACCTGGTGTGACGATTTTTCCGCCGCGCGCAACTTTGGGTTGACGCAAATTCAGAGCCGTTGGGTCTTTTGGGTGGACGCAGATGAGTACTTGCACCCGGAGGACCCGGATTCTGTGCGCGAAATCGCATCCGTTTTGGACACCTATGAGCCGACCCCTCTCGTGCATGTTTCCATATGGAACCTCACGGGACAAACGGTGACTAGAAGTGATCATGTGCCGCGGATGTTTCCTTTGAGGGGAAACCTCCGATTCTTTGGACGGGTGCATGAACAGATCGGCCCGTCTGAGGGGAACCGGTATACTGATTTAAAGACACACGATTTTTTGGTTCCGATTCGGCTGATTCACGACGGATATGATGCGCAAAAAGTTGACATGGGGCAAAAATTGCAGCGCAACCTGAAGCTGTTGCGCCAAATGCTGCAGGAAGAGCCGGGGGATCCGACCTGGCTCATGTTTCTCGGCCGCGAGCTTCTTGGAGCGGGAGAGTTTGAGGAGGGCCTTAAGTTCTTGCAGGAGGCGGAGAAAAAGGCGCGAAATTTTCGCGGTTTCGGCGCGCTGTTGGAAATCCAGCGTTTGTTATTACAAGGATTCCTGACGCTCGGCAGGTTCAAGCAGGCAGAAGAGGTGTGTACGCGCATGCGGGAAACCGACCCGAATTTCCCGGATACCTATTACTATCTCGCCTACGTGCAGATGCAATTGGCGAGAGATTTGCTTGTGCGTGCGGAACAGAATTTGAAAGAGGGAAAAAGCCGATTTGCAAGTTATCGGGGGCTTGTCGCACCGGATAACCAGATTGCCGAATGGAAAACAGATCTGTTGACGGCCGATCTACTGCGGTTGACGGGAAGGTTGTCCCAGGCCCATTCGTTGTATGAAAAACTGATGGATCGTTGTCCGACATATCAGCAAGAAATCGAAGAGCAACTCCGCCGCATCCGACGGGAGGCGGCCGCCATTCAGAAGGGAACTCCCTGATCTATCTGCCGCTTGGAGTTCGAGAAGATTAAGGATGTTTGGCAGAAGAAGATCTATCTTTTTTTAATAGATTTTCTTTATACTTAGAGAAGATGATGGTTTGGAGGAGGTCCTTTCGGTGAAGAAATTCAATAAAATCCTTGCGGCTACCGTCGTACTTTCTACCGTTCTCACGCCGGCAGCTTTCGCGGCGACAGATGCAACGGATGCATTTACCGACACAAGCACAAAGGCTGCGGATTCCGCATCAACTGATACGAGTGCGGCAACGGCCGATCAAACAACCACAGAATCAAGCACAACAACGGCTGGTCAGGCGACCACGGATACCAACACCGCTGCGACCGGACAGGCTGCTTCGGATAACACCGCTACAACGTCCGAACAGGAATCTGTGGAGACCAGCGCGTCGTTAACGTTCAAAGACATCGACCAGGCAAGCACATGGGCGCGCGATTTGATCATCACCGCTCAAAAACTGGGGCTGATGGCCGGGGACAAGGCCGGTACGTTCCGTCCGCGCGATACGGTGACGCGCCAGGAAGTGGCGGCGATTCTTGTGAACACGCTGAAGTTGAAGACACCCGATCTAACAAAGTCTTCCTTCTCGGATGTTACATCGTCCGATTGGGGGATGAAGCAGATTGAGGCGGTCGCCAAGGCGGGCCTGATGGTCGGGGACAAAGGCGGCACCTTCCGTCCCCATGATCCAGTGACGCGCGAAGAGATGGCCACGATCCTCGTGCATGCGGCAGGGGGAACTGCGGGTAAAGGGGACAACCTGAAGATCGCTGACAAGGATGACGTGAGCGATTGGGCCAAAGGGTACGTACAAGCGGCGATGGAAATGGGCCTCATGGCAGGAGACGGAACAAATTTTCACCCGAAAGACCATGCGGAGCGCCAGGAAGTGGCGGCGATGCTCCTGAACTTCCTGAAAGTAAAATCGGCGGAAGGCGATAATTTCACCCCGGCTCTTTCTGCTGTGAATCATGCGGCGGATGCGTCAAGCATGAGAACCGCTCTTGAAGAAAACGCGGCGGCCCTGGGCATCGACGTGTCTTCCAGCAGCGCATACGGCAAGTTGAAAGTGGACCGCAAACCGGCGGTCGCGCTCGATGTCTATGAGAACCGTCCGGAGGACGGATTCCAGACGGTGGATGATGTCAAAACCCTGTTTGACCGCGTGGTGAAAACCCGCACGGTGATCGAGCAGGCGCTCGATTCGGTGAACAGCGCCATTTCAGTCGATGAGATTGCGGCGATGAACCGCAGCTTTATCACCGATGTGATCGCCGATTTGGAAGATGCGCAAAAAACGCCGAACTTCGTCTATGAATCAGATAGCAAAATCAGCGACACTTTGGCTACACTGAAAGATCTCGTCACGAAATATGACGCGCTGACCGATCAAGAGAAACAAGAAGCCAATGCGGCGATCCAAGGCAAATCGTTCACCTCCTATAACGCGATGATCCAGGCATTTGCCAAAGCGGTAGATAAGCAAAAAGCCGCTCTCGATGCGGTGAACACTGCGACCGACGCGGCTTCCATGAAGTCCGCTCTGGAAACAAACGCTGCGGCCATCGGGATCGACGTTTCCGCAACGAGCGATTACGGAAAATTGATCGGCGATGCGACAGTGACCCAGGACGTATACGCCAATCAACTAAGTGTCGCGCAAGACGTTTATGATAACAAACCAAATGGCGGCTATACGAACGTTGCCGACGTGAAATCCGTGTTTGACGCTGCGGTTCAAGTCAAAACCGCCCAAGTCAATGCCTTGAAAGACGTACAATCGGCAAAATCGGCCGATGATCTCGCGGACGTGAAATATATCAACGATGCCATCGCCGCTTTGGAGGACGCATCCAAAACAGCCAACTATACGACTTCCTCCGGAAGAAACATCAATGATATTCTCGATGAATTGAAAGCGGACGTAACCCAATACACGGCACTCACTGATGAGGAGAAAAAAGCGGTCAATGAAGCGCTCGCTGGTAAAACATTCACGACATACTCCGATTTGGTGCAAGCATTTGAAGAAGCAGTGAAGGCAAACACAGCGAACGATTCGTCCGCACAGGGATCTCAATCGACATCAACAGGAACCACATCTGGAACACAAACGACGGATACTCAGTCAACCTCCACATCGGATAGCACACAAAGCACAAGTGGAGAAGCTGCAAGTACGCAAATCAACTGATTTTCCAGCATATTGGAACCGATGTAAGAAACGACTCAGGGAACTTTTCGATCCCGAGTCGTTTTTTTAACGGTGATTGCAGTTTAGAGTTTTTTATCAAACTTCTAATTCAAGGAAGGGGTTGAGGTAAAAAGGAGAATATTTTGGAATAAGCTGAAGTACGGCTCTAACAAACAGCATTTGGCATTCTAATGAAATCCCCTGTATGAGAGGGGGTTTATTCTACTCTCACGGTATAATGATGAATATGAGCGGGGGGATTAAATATTTGAATGCTAAACGGTTGCGATTCATTGATTGTTAATTGACTATTAAAAGGATATATTTGGTTCCCTATGGATGTGTTGTTAGCATCGTATAAAATCACATGAATATTTTTCGGTCGTTGACTGGAAGTTGAAACGTTAGTCAAATTTCCGTTAATGGTTATGGATTTCATTTCTCCGTTATTGTTGTAATTGATAGATACGTTCAAATCATCGATCTTATACTTGTCATCAGATACTCCAGATCCAGTAATTGCATTACTTACTTGGTGTTGATTTTGTAAATCAGCGAGCTGATCTTTTAGTTTTTCAATTTGTTGTTGTTGTTCATCGATTTGATCTTGAAGGTCACTGTTTATTTTTATGGTCTGCGTGTTTGAATCCCAATCAACTTTCCCGCCTAATTGCTCAGCCACAAATCTTACTGGAACATATACTCTACCATTATAGTTGAGCACGTTATACCCATCAGGAAGCGTTTTTTCAACCCCATTAAATTGGAACTTAATCCAGTTTTCAATTGTTGTTGTAACGGAATTTTGATCAGCAAAAGCAACACCAGTACTTGCAATCATTCCGCCAATTGCAATCCCCGCTAATAGTTGCTTCTTCTTTTTTAAGAACACCAGTATATCCCCCTCTCAGGTTTTGGTGGTTATATATACAACTATACAGCGTTATCTGTCATGATAAAAGTTCCGTGTATATAAAAAGTCTCTGCATCATGATATGGTGATGAGATGAATGTTTAGGCTTATCATAAATACCAAGGACGAAGTGCGTTAAGAAACGCTATTAAGGCTTCTTCGTAACTCAAATTTGTTTCCGTAATCTAGTGCAAGCTCCAAACCCTACCACTCATGAACGATGAAAGAGCTCTACTTCCCTCATTAGAAAGCATATTTCCCTCGTATGTTCTCCTTCTGCTATAATCATGGATGTACACATACACATATCCACACAAGGATCAAGGGAAATGGACTCTTCGGGATGCCCCCAGTGCACTTGCCGATCAACACCCTCGTTATGAGAACACACTTTGGGCCATGGGCTGCCTCGAAGCTGCTATCTTCGAGCATGGGTTGCCAAAGGGAACAGCCTGCGAGTTAGAAGGTCTAGCAAGAGCTGGGGAAACAGACTTAACCAGTAGACAAAGCTACAGGAGCATATAAGAATTTCCCCAAATGATCCTAATGTTCATTGTCTGGGAACATCACGAAAAGTCCAGTCACTTGCTTGTTTTTAATGATGGAAAATTCTCCCCAAAAACAATAAATCTTTACTGGTAATTCTCTGTTTCAGAGGATCTGAAAAATACTATACGAGGAGCATTCCACATGAAAGGAATCATTCTCGCAGGAGGAAGCGGGACGCGTCTGTATCCGTTGACCAAAGCGATTTCCAAGCAGCTTCTTCCCGTTTATAATAAACCGATGATCTATTATCCCCTTTCCGTTCTCATGTTGGCGGGGATTCGCGAGATTTTGATCATCTCAACCCCGGAGGATACGCCAAGGTTTCAACAGTTATTGGGCAGCGGAGAGGAGTTGGGCTTGTCGATCTCGTATGAAGTGCAGCCGTCGCCGGACGGATTGGCGCAGGCGTTTCTCATTGGAGAAGATTTTATCGGCAAGGATCGTGTGGCGTTGATCCTCGGTGACAACATCTTCTACGGGCAAGGGTTTACGCACTTGTTGCGCAAAGCGGCGAGCCGTGAATCGGGAGCCACTATTTTCGGCTATCGTGTGAAAGATCCCAGCCGCTTCGGCGTGGTCGCCTTCGATGAAAACAGAAAGGTGATTTCTCTGGAAGAGAAACCGGTGAATCCGTTGTCCGATTTTGCGGTCACGGGGCTTTATTTTTACGACAATGATGTCATCGAGATCGCCAAGCGGATCACCCCATCCGCTCGAGGAGAACTGGAGATTACCGATGTAAACAAGGCATACCTCGCACGCGGAGACTTGCACGTGGAATTGCTCGGGCGCGGTTTTGCCTGGCTGGACACTGGCACGCACGAGTCGTTGCTGCAGGCTTCCCAGTTTATCGAGACGATCGAAACGCGGCAAGGTTTAAAAGTTGCCTGCCTGGAAGAGATCGCTTACAAAATGGGATACATCACCCGCGATCAATTGCTCGCATTGGCGGAACGGTTAAAAGGAAACGAATACGGGCAATACCTGTTCGACCTCGCCCAGCGCGAAAACGTGCTCCATAACTGGGAGCAGATTGACCACGAATACGGCATGACCATGAAAAAATAAGCAATCATTGTAAAGTGATACCGCATGAGCGTTAGTGCTATTGCAATCACAAGCAACATAGTGACTTTTGGGTGGGTGGTATCGCTTTGCGGCGTAGAGGTGAGTTGAAGGTCGTTCAGCTTCCTTTAAACCGTTAATAGGTCATATGCTTTGCGTGAAAAAGCGACTTTGAAG
Source organism: Collibacillus ludicampi (assembly GCF_023705585.1). Lineage (NCBI taxonomy): Bacteria > Bacillati > Bacillota > Bacilli > Caryophanales > Alicyclobacillaceae > Collibacillus > Collibacillus ludicampi. The sequence continues at coordinate 1,220,974 of NZ_BOQE01000001.1, read as the reverse complement.
GTCGTCTCGCAACATTTAATGATTATTCCATGCGAGACGACCTTCACGGAGCATAAGCGCAAAGCATATGACCGCTTGACCTTCATCGAACCCAAGCGCAAAGCGATACACCCACCCGAGCACAGGCTTTCAAGGTGATTTTCAACCTAACGAGACAACCTCCAAAAATCATTGTTTCACGAAAATCATGACGCCTATCCAATCACTTGTCATGGGTAACTGCTTCTTAAACGGGTTTTTTTAATTGATACTTAAATAGATCTGTACACTCTGTTTAAAACGAAATGTTGCTATCAGAGTTGTAAAAAGTAACGGAAGGCCGTTCGTATCCATGTTTGAAACGCAATTTCAAAGGAATGATCCATACATGAACCAAACGACCATCTTAATCACCGGGGGAGCCGGTTTTATCGGCTCGAACTTCATCCTCTATTTTCTTGAAACATACCCGAAGTATCGCATCGTCAACCTGGACAAGCTGACCTACGCGGGGAACCTGGACAATCTGCGTGAAGTGGAACATCATCCCCGGTATACGTTCGTCCAAGGGGATATTTGTGACAGGGAGTTGGTGGAATCTCTGTTTCGCGAGCACGATATCCGCGGTGTGATCCACTTTGCAGCCGAATCGCATGTGGATAACTCGATCAAGGAACCGGATATATTCGTGCGCACCAATGTGCATGGAACGTTCACCCTGCTCGATGTGGCCAAAGCGCATTGGCTGGAAGCCCCGCATAAGCTCAAACGGGGTTACGAAAATTGTCGGTTCCATCATATTTCGACCGATGAAGTGTACGGTACGCTCGGAGAAACCGGCTATTTCACGGAAGAAACGCCGTACGCCCCGAACAGCCCTTACAGCGCGAGCAAGGCCAGCTCCGATCTGTTCGTTCGCAGTTACTTTCACACCTACGGCCTTCCCGTTGTCACGACCAATTGTTCGAACAACTATGGGCCGAAACAGCACCCGGAAAAGCTGATCCCGACGATCATCCGCAAAGCGCTGGCCGGGGAGCCGATTCCGATCTACGGGAATGGACAAAATGTGCGCGATTGGCTCTACGTGCTCGATCATTGCCGTGCGGTCGATATCGTATTTCATCAAGGGAGAGTAGGCGAGACCTACAATATCGGCGGACGCAACGAACGGAGAAACATCGACATCGCCACGAAGATTTGCGCAATTCTCGACGAAATCGCTCTGGAGCATCGACCTTCCGCGCATGCGAGTTATCGGGATTTGATCCAATTTGTCACCGATCGCCCCGGACATGATTGGCGCTATGCGATCGATCCCGCAAAAATCGAACGGGAACTCGGGTGGCGGGCGGAAGTAACTTTTGAAGACGGACTTCGCAAAACGGTGGAGTGGTATCTGAAAAATGGCAAGCGCTAAAATTTCGATCGTCACGCCGGTTTACCGCTGCGCCCCCTGTCTGGTGCAATTGTACAACCGCTTGCGGGCGGCGTTAGAACCGATCACGGCAGATTTTGAAATCATCATGGTGAACGACAACAGTCCGGATCACGCGTGGGAAGTGATTCAGGAACTGTCCAGGCGGGATCGCCGGGTGAAAGGAATCCACTTTTCCCGTAATTTCGGGCAGCATTACGCGATAACGGCGGGGCTGGACTATGCATCGGGGGATTGGGTGGTGGTCATGGATTGTGACCTGCAGGATCAACCGGAGGAGATCCCCAAGTTATACGCCAAGGCGCAAGAAGGGTATGATATCGTTTTTGGTCAGAGAGTGGAGCGTCAGGACCGTTTGCTGAAACGGATGAGCTCGAAACTGTTCTACAAAGTGTTCAGTTACCTCACCGATACGGAGCAAGACGCATCGATCGCGAATTTCGGTATTTATCATCGCAAAGTGATCGATACACTGGTGAATATGCGGGAGAAATTGCGCTTTTTCCCCACGATGGTGAAATGGGTGGGATTCCGCTCGACCGCGATCGAAATCGAACATGCGAGCCGAGAACAAGGAAAATCGAGTTATTCGTGGAAACGCTTGTTGAACCTCGCGTTTGACGTGATCATTTCCTTTTCGGACAAACCTTTGCGATTAACGGTGAAATTGGGCTTCTTCATGTCGTTTTTCTCGTTTCTCTACGCATTATACATCGTGATTCGCGCGCTTCTCGGCATCAAAGGGATCATCGGCTGGCCCAGCCTCATCGTCTCCATCTGGTTTTTGGCAGGGTTGATCATTTTTATTCTCGGTATCATCGGGATTTATATCAGCAAAATTTATGACGAAGCGAAGAAAAGGCCGATCTACATCATCAAAGAAGTCGTGGGTTTTGAAGGGATGGAACGGGCCGATGGAAGATAAACATCCGTTTTTGCGAAAAACGCCTTGGGATGCAAATGCGTTCGGGATCGATACATATGAGATCATCGCGTATACGGAGGAAAGTTTGCAGGCCATCGCCGGAATGCCGGGACATTTCACGATCAAGGTGGATCCGCTGGCCGATAAAAGGTTGTTGCATGAGTACGGCTTTTATTACTGCGATACGTTGATCGAACCGTACGCGACGCGCGAACAATTCATTTTTTATGACAAAGAGGGAGTCTCGCTCGCGAAAGACGTTCCGCTTGCAGAACTCCTCGCGATGGTGGACGGCGCTTTTGTCTATGGCCGTTTCCATCGGGATTTCGCGATCGACGATTCACGGGCCGATCTTCGCTATGCCAATTGGTTGCGTCAATTGTATGAGCAGGGGAACGTCTGGGCGTTGATGTACAATGAGGAATTGGCTGGCTTTTTTGGATACGAGCACAACAAAATCCTGCTGCACGCTCTGCATGACGCGTACAGGGGCAAAGGGATGGCCAAATACTTCTGGAGTCAAGCGATAAGGCGGATGTTTGCGGAAGGTCATCACGAACTGACCAGCTCCATTTCTGCCGCCAATCTGGCAGTGCTCAACTTGTACGCTTCCCTCGGTTTCCGCTTCCGTCATGCGGTGGATGTGTACCAAAAGTTGCAGAGGTAAGTTTCTCTGTTGGCTCGAGGTAGGCATGTAAGAACGCACTGGGGTGGTTTACGTGGTAGCCCCCGTGCGGCAAGCTGTGCTTAGTCTTTCAAAAGCAACTGGGTGGCTTTTGGGTGGGTTGAATCGCTTTGCGGCGCAGAGGTGAGTTGAAGGTCGTTCCGCTTCCTTATAAAGCCTTAAGAGGTCATATGCTTTGCGTGAAACAGCGACTTTGGAGGTCGTCTCGTTTCCTTTTGGCGTTAAGGGGGGTATATACTTTGCGCGTAATAGCGACTTTGAAGGTCGTCTCGCAACATTTAAAGATTATTCCATGCGAGACGACCTTCACGGAGCATAAGCGCAAAGCATATACCCGCTGAGACGACCTCCACGGAGCATGAACGCAAAGCATATGACCGCTTGACCTTCATCGAACCCAAGCGCAAAGCGATACACCCACCCAAGCACTAATTTTCGAGATATTAACAAGCGGTATATCTAACAAAACGCTAACACGAAAGGGAGATCGATCATTGGGGTATCTCTATATTGCAGGCACGATTTTCTTTACCGTATATGGTCAATTGATTCTCAAATGGCGCATCGGCAAGTACGGGTCGCTTCCTGTCGATTTTGCCGATAAGCTACTTTTTTTGTTTAAGTTATTGTTCGACCCGCTGATCTTCTCCGGGTTTGTTTCCGCTTTCGTCGCCTCGCTCTTCTGGATGGCTGCGATGACGAAATTTGAACTGAGCTTTGCTTATCCGTTCATGAGTATATCGTTCGTACTGGTCTTTCTTTTTTCGGCACTCATTCTGCGCGAGCCGATGACATGGGCCAAAGGTATCGGACTCGCTCTCATCGTCGCCGGAGTCATTGTAACCAGCCGGTCGATGTGAGTAAGACCAAGGGTAACTTTTGGGGTTGTATCGCTTTACAGCGCAGAGGTGAGTTGCAGGTCGTTCCGCCTCCTTATAAAGTGTTAAGAGGTCATATGCTTCGCGTGAGATAGCGACTTTGGAGATCGTCTCGTTTCCTTTTGGCGTTAAAGGGGGTATATGCTTTGCGCGTAATAGCGACTTTGAAGGTCGTCTCGCAACATTTGATGATTATTTCATGCGAGACGACCTTCACGGAGCATAAGCGCAAAGCATATACCCGCTGAGACGATCCCCACGGAGCATGAACGCAAAGCATATGACCGCTTGACATTCATCGAACCCAAGCTTGAAGCGATACAATCCACCAAGCTATGATGATCAATGAATGCAATCTGGAGGCACATAAACATGATACCTTTCAACATCCCTGCAGTTACGGGAAAAGAAGAACAATACCTCCGGCAGGCGATCCAGCATCGCAAATTGTCCGGAGACGGCCCCTTCACGAAAAAATGCCATGAGTGGTTCGAAGAACACACGGGGTGCAGCAAAGCCCTCTTGACCACCTCATGCACACACGCGCTGGAAATGAGCGCGCTCCTTGCCGATATCCGCGAAGGCGATGAAGTGATCATGCCTTCGTACACATTCGTCTCCACCGCCAATGCGTTTGTTCTGCGCGGGGCCCGCATCGTCTTTGTCGATATCCGTCCCGACACGATGAATATCGACGAATCGTTGATCGAAGCCGCGATCACCGATAAGACGAGGGCGATCGTTCCCGTTCATTATGCGGGCGTGGCCTGCGAAATGGATACGATCCTGTCTCTTGCCGAAACGTACGGCTTATGGGTAATCGAAGATGCGGCGCAAGGCGTAATGAGCACCTACAAAGGCCGGACTTTAGGAGCGATCGGCCATCTGGGGTGCTACAGCTTTCATGAGACCAAGAATTATACCTGCGGCGAAGGAGGAGCGCTTCTCATCAACGATGAGCGCCTGATCGAACGGGCCGAGATCATTCGAGAAAAAGGAACCAACCGTTCGAAATTTTTCCGCGGCCAGGTTGATAAATATACATGGGTCGATCTCGGTTCCTCCTATCTGCCGAGCGAGCTCAATGCCGCGTACTTGTACGCGCAACTGGAGGAAGCCGCAGAGATCCATCGGCGGCGGATGCACAAGTGGAACATGTATTATGAGCGTTTGCAGCCATTGGCGGAACAGGGAGTGCTTGATTTGCCCGTCATCCCGGACGGATGCGAGCACAACGCGCACATGTTTTATATCAAGGTGAAAGATCTGGATGAACGAACCCGTCTGATCGCGTTTTTAAAAGAGCACGGTGTGATGAGCGTTTTCCATTATGTCCCCCTCCACAGTTCCCAGGCTGGACAACGCTTCGGCAGGTTTCACGGGGAAGACCGCTTTACCACCAGGGAGAGCGAAAGGTTATTGCGCCTTCCCTTGTTCGACACGCTCAGCGAGGAACAGATCGCGTATATCACCGATGTGATTTACAAATTTTGTGGAAGATTATGAGAAAATGATAGATAAATGGGCCCTGTACTGTGATAGAATAGAAAGGGGGTGAGTGAATTGATTGAACAGCGTTTGGACCGCATCGAAAATCTTTTGAGCCAATTGATCGGTATGGTCGCGGAGGTCAAAAAAGAACAGATAGAGATGAAAAGAGAATTGGCTGACATGAACGAGCGATTGGATCGAATAGACGGTCGTCTCGACTTACACCGCAACAAAATCAGCAAGAATACGGAAGACATCGAATTGCTGAAAGAAGCATACTGGAAAAGACAAGCATGAAGCTCTTGCGTACAGGCAAGTGCTTTTTTTGTGTTTAAAAATTCTTAAGTGTGTACGTCTTTGCCGCAAGTGGTGCCAGCAGAGAGTGAAAAGTGCCTTCGGGTGGGCGTAATGCTTTGTGTAAGAAAGCAACCTTGGAGGTCGTCTCGTTTACTTTTCGACCGTGAAGGGGGCATATGCTTTGCGCGTAATAGCGACCTTGGAGGTCGTCTCGCAACATTTGAATATTGTTCAGTGCGAGACGACCTTCAGGGAGCATGAGCGCAAAGCATACGCGCATCAGATCGTACATTTTCAAGAAAGCCACCAATGCTGCGAACAGCTCCATCAGAGAATCAAAAGTTTCTTGTGCGGGCATAGAGAAATGCTGTCACATGTAACAGAGTGGCTTTTGGGTGGATAAATCGCTTTGCAGCGCAGAGGTGAGTTGAAGGTCGTTCCGCAACCTCTGGTAAAAATCCGTGCGGGACGACCTTCACCGAACCCAAGCGCAAAGCGATTTATCTACCCAGGCACTTATTAACAAGCCAATTATCACGAGAACGGATAAAGGATGAGTGAATAGCTAAACAATGAAAAGACATCCCTCCCTTTCCAAATCCTATCACCTTTCGCTATACTGGTAGAAGATAGAATAGGATTGGAATGGGGGACAACGATCGTGAACCAATTCAAGAAACTCCTGGCGGTCACCGTTGCACTGACCACTGCGGTTTCGCCGGCGGCTTCTTTTGCGGCAACGGATAAACCGGCGTCATCTTCCTCCTTCACGGATATCGACACAGCAAGCCCATGGGCACGGGACTTGATTGCCGAAGTGAAAAAGCTAGGTTTAATGAGCGGGGACATGAAAGGAACGTTCCGTCCGAAAGATACGGTTACCCGCCAGGAAGTCGCGGCCATTCTGGTTAACCTCTTGCATCTGCAAACACCCGATGTCGCGCGATCCTCTTTTTCCGACGTATCATCTGCGAATTGGGGGATGAAACAGATCGAAGCGGTCGCCCAGGCGGGTTTGATGGCGGGGTACAAAGGCACATTCCGTCCGAATGATCCGATCACGCGTGAAGAGATGGCTGCGATACTCGTGCATGCGGCCAAAGGGTCGGCGGATGGAAAAGGGGACTCCCTCAAGCTTGCTGACCGCGATGATGTCAGCCCGTGGGCGAAAGGATATGTGCAAGCCGCGATGGAAATCGGGCTGATGAGCGGGGACGGCTCGCATTTCTATCCGCAAAAGAGTGCGCAGCGTCAGGAAGTGGCCGCGATGTTGCTCAATTTCATGAAAGTAACACAGGGCGTGGGACAAGGGGACGCAGCCCGTGTCAGCGCCGCCTTGACAGCAGTCAACCAGGCGGATGAGGGCAGTATGCAATCCGCATTGGAAAATCACGCGGCCGATTTGACGATCGATCTTTCCGCAAGCGGTTCCTACGGACAGCTTCCAAATGACGAGAAACAGATCGTGGCGCTCGATGTGTACGCGAACAGGCCGGAGGGCGGTTTCCAAACAGCAAATGATGTCAAAACCCTGTTTGACCGTGCGGTAACCACACGAACGGTGATCCGGCAGTCGTTAGCCGATGTGAATCATGCCGCTTCGGTTGACGACATTTTGGCGCAGAATCGCAAGTTTCTTACCGACGTGATCGCCGCTTTGGAAGAAGCGGAGAAAATACCGGATTTCACGGTGGAATCGGGCAGCAAAATCAGTGACACGCTTACACAATACCGTGCGCTTGTTGCCGATTATGACGGACTCACCGACCAGCAGAAAAGACTCGTGAGCTCCGCCATTCAAGGTCAATCGTTTGCCTCTTATCCAGCATTGATCCAGGCGTTTTCCGCTGCGGTCAAACAAGCGGCACTTCTCATTGCGATCAATGAAGCGCCGGAGTTCAACACGATGAAATCTCTGTTAGAGAAAAACGCCCAGGATCTCGGAATTGACGTTTCGGCGGGGAGCGACTATATGAAACTGCTGGGCGATACCGCCGGTCACCCGCCCAACTACGACAATCAACTGAATGTCGCCAAGGATGTCCTCGACAACAAACCGGCAGGAGGGTATACGAACGTGAACGATGTGAAAACCGTCTTTAACCAATCGGTAAACGTGAGAACCCTTTTCCTGCAAGAACTGAATCGCGTGCAAACGGCAACATCCGCCGGAGATCTCTCCGATGCTTCTTACATCACCGATGTCATCACCGCTTTGGAAGACGCGATGGCCACGCCGAACTTGAAAATGCTCTCGGGAACGAAGATCGATGATCTCCTCTTGCGTATGAAAAAGGACATGATCGCTTACAACGCGTTGTCGCAAGAAGCGCAAGCAGCGGTGAACCAAGCGATTGCGGGACATGCGTATGGCACATATAATGAGTTGCTTGCGGCATTTGAGCAGGCCATTGAGACCAATACACATGCCTAAGCCGAAAAAATATTTCGACCCGATTCGACAAAAAAACCTAAAAATTTCGCTTGTGTCAAGACTTCGCGCGATCATGTTCCATATCAATGCGTATCCAACGGGTCTTGTATGTCCCTGCCTGATGAGATACAATGATTGCGGAAAGTTTTGCGACCTAATATTTTACGAACTGAAACTATGTTTCGTCCATGATACGCATCGACAAGAGAACAGATAAAAATAAACCTCTGAATAAAGGGGTCAAAAAATGTTCGATCTCCTCGTTCTTACGAGAAGAAGAAACAAGGGCTACGTGTTCGATGCGTATACGCGCCGATCTCCTCTTGGGGCTGATCGGCGTTTATTATGTACAACTCCGCCATGCCTCGAGCGGCGTCACATGAAAAGTTACATGTGCGGGAAGAGAAGCTTAAGTCTGCCACAAGCCACGGAGTGCCTTCTGGGTAGATTGTTGCGGGAAGAGAAGTTTAAGGCAAACTCAAGAAACTGAGTGGCTTTTGGGTGGATGTATCGCTTTGCAGCGCAGAGGTGAGTTGAAGGCCGTTCCGCTTCCTTTAAACCGTTTCAGAGGGCATATTCTTTGTGCGTAATAGCGACCTTGAAGGTCGCCTCGCTTCCTTTAGGACGTTAAAGGGCCTATGCTTGGCGTGAAAAAGCGACTTTGGAGGTCGTCTCGCTTTCTTTTGAATGTGAAAGGGTATATGCATTGCGCGTAATAGCGACTTTGAAGGTCGCCTCGCTTCCTTTGGAACGTTAAAGGAGCATATGCTTGGCGTGAAACAGCGACCTCCACGGAGCATGAACGCCAAGCATATGCCCGCCATGACGACCTCCACGGAGCATGAACGCCAAGCATATACCCGCTGAGGCGACCTTCATCGAACCCAAGCGCAAAGCGATATACCCACCCAAGCAATCTGTTTATCCCTTGGTCGCCAGAAAATGAGCGAACCCCGCGATTGCCCGATACGACTTGCGGCGCATGCCTGCGGACAAGAGCGATCTCGCCGGTTTCGGATTCATTTCGATCATCCATACCTTCCCGTTCACATCGATTCCCATGTCAAATCCGACGATCCCGAGCGTGGGCTGACGTTTCGACCATAAACGGGCGATCTCGATCGCCGCTTGTTCGAGTGAGGCGAGCGGGATCTGTTTCCCGTTCTTTCGGCCCCTCTCTCGGATCCAGGAGAGGGTCGCTTTCCTCCCGCCGGCAACGATATTGGTGACGGCGCCGCCGCGCGATGCGATTTTCGGAATAATGCCAATCAACTTCCAATGGCCTTGTTCGCCCCTTTGTACAACCACGCGAAAATCGACCTGCCCCCCGTTCACTTGAATCAAAGGTAACCCTTGTTGCACGATGAGGCGGTCACCGAGCGTACGGCGAATCCAATGGCGAAGTTCCTGTTGCGACATGCGGCGATTCACATGCACCCGCTTTCCTTGCAAGCGATCCACTTTCACGCGGTACGTGCCATCCTGTTGTTTCGTCACGCGGGTGACACCGCGCCCGCCATAACCGCCGTTCGGTTTCACATAGACGGTAGCAAATCGGTTCAAATACGCAAAAATATCATCCATCTGCCGGACATAGCGGGTAGCCGGAATGTATTTCCGCGTTTCCGCATGCTTTGCCAGTACGCGGTTGACGCTCAGTTTTCCGCCGACGATCGGATTGAATAAAGGAATGCCGAGGAGACGACATTTTCGCCGGATCGTATTTGCCCGTCCCTGCACAGCCAGATGGACAAAAACATTTTCATAGACGACATGGGGGAGAGGAAGCGTTTGTCGCGTCCACTGTTCCTGGGGGGTTCCTACCGCTTTTCCCACCCATCCGGTCACGCGTTTCTTCTCCCACTGAAAATGATCCGGATGCGCGAGAATCGGTGTCATGCCGAGCTTCGCCGCTTCCCGTGCCATCATGCGGAAAGCATGGGGAGGCCGCCATTTATGGGTGCGTGCATCCCGCCGGGGCATGATGGTTGTCACTATCGCAAAGCGAATGACCTTATCCAAGGTCATCCCCTCCTTTTTGACCGTCGATGCACTTCTCACATGATATGCACAGGCAGTAGATTGTGGCAAAAAAATGATAAACCGCAGAAACGAAAGATTCGCTCAAAAAATATTTGTAATCAACTTATCTTTTCATGATTTAGCCGAAATTGGCTCTATCATTTTTGCAAATAGTCTTTAATATAGAAGTAGTGGTAGTCTCATACATAGTTCGAAAGGAAGCTATGAAATTAAAAGGATTCGCGACAAAATCTGAGTTGAATGAGGGGATTGTATGAAGAAAAAGCAACTGGTCCCGGTCATGCTGACGAGTGTAGTCATCGGCTCTGCGATACTGAGCGGTTGCGGTTCGAGTAACTCGGCGACTGCAAAACCGGCTTCGCGAGCAGTCCCTGTGGCAACCGCAGTGGTCAAAGAGGGAACGATCGGTGCCCACGCCGTTTTTACCGGCCAGATCAGTCCGAGTTTACAAACGAAAGTCGTTTCGAAAGTCAGCGGGAAAGTGGTTAAAGTATTCGTCAATGCAGGCGATACGGTGAAAGCGGGCCAACCGCTGGTTCAAGTGGATACCACCGACCTAGAAAATCAGCTGCGGCAACAGCAGGCTCAGCTCCAACAACAACAGGCGCAGGTGCAAGCGATCCAGGCGCAGGTGCAAACCAGCGAGGCCCAATTGGAAAAAGCGAAAACGGACGCACAGAATAACTACAATCAATTGCTGGCTCCTTTAGAGCAAGCAAAGATCGCATTGGATGACGCTCAGAATACGTACAATCGCAAACAGAACTTGTACCAACAGGGGGCGATTCCAAAAGCGGATCTCGACGCTGCGCAAACCGCTTTGGAAACGGCCAAGTCGAAATACGACGCCGCTCAGCAACAAGTAAATGCGGCGAGTCCCGGAGGAGACCCGCTCAACGTGGACAGCGTGAAGATCGCGCAAGACCAGGTGGCTCAGTCGCAGGCGCAGGTGGCGGCGGCCCAGGCGCAACTGGGACAGATCCAGGCGAACATTGATGCGACAGAGAGCCAGATCGCCCAAGCGACCGTTACTTCGCCGGTCGACGGTGTGGTGGTTTCCAAGGATGTGGAGGTCGGCGGTTATGCCGGTGGGCAAGGCTCGGTAGCGACGATCGCGCAAATCGACCCAGTACAGGTGAACCTGAATATTCCCGAAAATATGATTGACAAAGTCAAAGAAGGCCTGCACGTCAAAGTAGCTGTCAATGCGTTGGGGAACCAAACATGGGATGCGGTCATTTCACGGATCAATCCGGTGGAAGACACGAATTCGAAATCCTATCAGGCTATTGTTGAGATCAAAAATCCCGACCGGAAACTGAAACCGGGTATGGTGGCGCAAGTGACGGTGGAAGGGCTCACCCCGCGCAAAGCGTTGGTCATTCCTGCGAACGCATTGGTACAAACGCCCGATGGGCCCAAAGTCTTCACCGTTGAAAACAATGTGGCGCATCAACATCTCTTGAAACTGGGAGCGATCGAGAGCGATCAAGTGGAAGTTCTCGAAGGTCTGAAAGCGGGAGATGTACTCGTAACCGAAGGACAAGAACTGCTCGGTGAAGGTGCTTCGGTGAATGTGACCAACAAGAGCGGTTCCCAAAGCAAAGACAGCTCTGCGCAAGCCTCAGGCGACTCATCTCATAAACACGGAGGCACGCAAAGCCAAGGCAACGGTCAAAAGAAAGACGCTGCCCAAGCGTCGGGTGATCAGCAATGAAAATCGCCAATTTTTCAATCGAAAGACCAGTCACCATTTCGATGATCATGATTGTCCTCATTCTGTTGGGGACGATCTCGATTCCACTCCTTCGCGTGGATCTGTACCCGAATATGACGATTCCTGTCGCAGTGGTCAGCACCACGTGGCAGGGAGCATCGCCTGAAGAGGTGGAGCAGCAGATCACAAAGCCGATCGAATCGGCGATGTCCACCGTTTCCAATGTGAAAGAGGTCGATTCGACATCCAGCCAAAACACCTCGCGTGTGGTCGTACGTTTCAATTATGGCGTGAATATGGACCAGGCGACGTTGGAGATGCGTGACAAATTGGATCGCATCCGCAAAAGTTTGCCGACCGATGTGGACACACCGACGGTGACCCGTGTCGATCCGAACAGTTCACCGATTCTGACCGTCACGCTCTCCGGCAATACGGACGCATTGGAATTGAAGCGCCTCGCATCCGATATTGTCGAACCGCGCTTGGAGCGTGTCGATGGTGTGGCTTCGACACAAGTGACAGGCGGGAAAAAACGAGAGATTCATATCGATCTCGACCCCGCCAAAATGCAAGCCTACGGTTTGTCGATCAGCCAGGTGACACAAGCGCTGCAAAACGATAACACATCGGCAGACGGAGGGCTTGTCAACCAGGGGAATAAATCGATCAGCCTCCATGTGGACGGCGACTTCAAAAATGTGAACGATATCGGCAATGTGCCCATCCGTCTACAGAGCGGGGCCACGATCTATATCCGAGATATCGCCAGCATTCAGGATACGTACGCGGATGTCACGGAGATGGCGCGCGTTAACGGTGTCCCCAGTGTGAGTATCGATATTTTAAAAGTGCCTGACTCCAACACGGTTCAGGTATCGAACAACGTCCATCAAGCGCTCGATCAGATGAAAGCGGTGCTGCCAAAGACCGTTCAATTAACGGTGGTGTCCGACCAGGCGGTTGATATCAAGCAATCGATTCAAACGGTCGTCGAACACACGTTATTGGGTGCCGTGTTGTCTGTGATCGTCTTGTTCCTCTTTTTGCGGAGAATCCGCACCACGTTGATCATCGGCGTGGTCATTCCGATCTCGATCATCAGTACGTTCACACTGATGTATTTCACAAACCAGACGATCAACACGATCACATTGGGCGGTTTGGCGCTCGGGTTAGGTTCGTTGGTCGACTTTGCCGTCGTGGTGATCGAGAGTATTTTCCGTTATCGCAGCCAGGGACATAACGCAAAGGATGCGGCGAAATTGGGTACAGCCGAAGTAGGCGCGGCCGTCATGGCTTCCGCATTGTCACAGATCGCCGTGTTCGCGCCGATTGCATTCACCAGCGGATTGGCCACTCAACTGTTTGGCCCGCTCGCGCTGACGGTGAGTTATTCGCACGTGGCTGCCTTGTTCGGTGCTCTCACGTTGGTGCCGATGCTCGCGTCCAAATGGATGCCCCAGGTGCAGGATGACGAAGAACATGTGACCGGCGGGCGTTTTAACCCCTTGGCGGCTTTCCAACGCGGGCTGATCCGCTTGAACCGTGCGTATGGGCGTGTTCTCCGTTGGGCACTCGGTCACCGCAAGACGGTCATTGTGGCAACGATCGCCATGTTTGCAGGCAGTGTCGCACTGGTGCCTTTGATCGGTTTCGAGTTGGCGCCCAACGTAGACCAGGGTCATTTCAAAGTGAGCATTCAAATGGCCAACGGAACCAGGTTGGACGTAACCAACCAGGTCGCGACGAAGGTGGAAAACATCATCCGCCAAATGCCTGAAGTGACCACCGTGTTTACACAAGTCGGAGGAGCGGGAGGCGGCCCATTTAGTCTCGCTTCGACGGATAGAGCGAACATTCAAGTAAATTTAAAACCGCTGGCAGAAAGATCGCGATCCACGGATCAAGTCGTCGAAGAGGTGCGGAAAAAGGTGGCCAATATCCCGGGGGCTCGCATCCAAGTATCCGCATCGTCGACAGGATTCGGCAGCGGTGGATCTCCCATTCAGGTACAGATCAGCGGTGATGACGAAAAGGTCTTGCAAAAGCTGAGCGATGAAGTGGAGAAAGTGGTTGAAAGCGTGCCGGGCACGCGGAACGTGCAAAGCTCGTTGGATAAGCAAGTTCCGCAATATCAGGTGAATGTGGATCGGCAATTGGCCGCCCAGTACGGTTTGTCGGTCGGTCAGATCGTTTCCGCGATCCGTTCGGCTTATCAAGGGGCGGTTGCGACCCAATTTCATGCGGGTGACAGTTCGATCGACGTGATCGTGGAATACCCGGAAACGTTCAGCCGGCAAATCGAGAATCTGTCAAGCGTGACGATCGCCACACAAAACGGCGGACAAGTGGCTCTCAGCGATGTGGCCTCCATCGTTCCCACCGTCGGGCCTGCGCAAATCAGCCGCACGAACCAAACGAGAACCATTTCCGTGACTGCCGAGTTGTTTAACGTCAACCAGGGAATGGCGCAAAACGAAGTAGCCGCCAAGGTCGCGCAAATTCCGGTACCTGACGGATATACTATCGGTCTCGGCGGATCGCGCAACGACCTGAATGATTCCTTCAAGAGCTTAGGATTCGCCATGCCGTTAGCGATCATCCTGGTATACATGGTCATGGCCAGCCAGTTCGAGTCGCTGTTCAGTCCGTTTATCATCATGTTCTCAATGCCACCGACATTCATCGGTGCGGCCATCGGGCTCGTCCTGACACACCGGGCACTAAGCATCAGCGCGTTGACCGGTATGATCATGTTGATCGGGATCGTCGTCAACAACGCGATCGTGTTGGTCGACTATACCAACCAATTGCGCAAAAAAGGCATGGAACGGAACGAAGCCCTGTTGGCTGCCGGACCGGTTCGTTTGCGGCCTATCTTGATGACGACGGCCACCACTGTGTTGGCGATGTTGCCGCTTGTGATCGGTTTTGGGGAGGGGGGAGAAGCGCAAGCGCCGATGGCAACCGTTGTCGCCTTCGGGCTCACATTCTCCACCTTGATCACTCTGGTGCTCATTCCGGTTGTTTATACGCTTTTTGATGATTTCGGCAACTTCATCCGTCGGAAGTTCCGCCGGAAAAACCGTGTGCAAATGGCAGATCCTATGATGCCGATTTCCAAGTAGCCACCCTGAAGAAAGTGTCTCAATCAGGAAAGTGAAAAGTGTCTTTGGGTGGGCGCCGTAATGCTTTGCGCGTAATAGCGACTTTGGAGGTCGTCTCGCAACATTTGATCATATTCTGTGCGAGACGACCTTCACGGAGCATGAGCGCAAAGCATACGCCCACCAAAGCACTCATTTTCAATAATTAAATACGCCCCTATGATCAACCCCTGAAAGGGATGGAACATACCCATCCGTTTCGGGGGTTTTTTCTATTTTTTACATAGATTTTCCACACTTTTTCCGTAAATGGTACCAATTCTTTAACTAACCTAAACATATCATCCAAGCATCTGCGTTCACATAGAAGAAATAAAATCGAATTTTAATATGAAGGAGACACATGCATGTTACATGCGGAAAACTTGGGCGGAGAGGAATCGAGGATTTTAACCCCCTCGATTCGCATGAATTGGAAAGGTGAGAAAATCATCCACATTCAAGTGGAATTCGTGGGACATGTCACGAAAAACGGGATCTATGAAAAGACGGAACATCTGGGGAGAGCGTTGATCCAGGTGGCCCACCATACTTTAATTCGTGAACATACGATCGATTATGTTTCACTGATCCATGAATCCCCGGAAATGCTCCGCGAATTGCAGGAACTTGAAGACTTCTTTAATTGCATAAAAATAGGCAAACAGAAGCTGGAGGGCTCCATTGCTATCTTGGAACACTTGGAAATTTATAAACCATTCAGGGGAAGAGGATTAGCGAAAGCGTTTATTTGGTTACTGCTCAAAGCGCTGAAAGAAGAGATCGAAGCCGATTATGTTCTGTTAAAGCCGTATCCTTTTGAAATCAGAAAAGATGATCAAGCTTCCACGCTCAAAGAGAAACTGCGTTTGGAAAAGATGTATGAAAAATCCGGATTTCGCAAATTTCCGACCACGAAGATCATAAAGAGCAAGGAAGGATACATCCTAAATTACATGTACATGAATCTGAATGACAAACAATTTAAAGATTTTTCTTTTTGAACAGCAGGAATTGATTCTGCACTCCTTATCCCTCATGTCCATCTATGATGTAGAACGAACAATCATCTCGATCAATCTAGAGAAAAGTTCGGGTTTGACAATCGATTCAACCTTTTGATAACATGGTTCATAGGTAATATTTGTTTAAAAACGAACATTTAAAGGGTGTATCCGATGAAATATGACGTGATCATCGTCGGTGCAGGTCCCAGTGGGATCTTTGCCGCCTATGAACTGACTTTGGTATCTCCAAACGCGAAAATTTTGTTGGTCGATAAAGGTCACGATATTCGACATAGAAGATGCCCCATTTTGGAAGAGAAACTGGTCAAGTGTCCGCCGCCGACCCGGATGAAAGAGTATGCCGGGTGTCTGCCCGCGTGTTCGATCACGTCCGGATGGGGTGGAGCCGGTGCATACAGCGACGGAAAGTTCAACATCACGACCGAGTTCGGAGGCTGGATGCAAGACTACCTGCCGCCTTCCAAAGTGCTTGAGTTGATCGAATATGCGGATTCCATCAATCTCCAACATGGGGCAACGACGACGGTTACCGACCCGACAACGCCCGCTGTGGCCGCGATTGAACGGAGAGCGGCTGCGGCCGGACTGAAACTGTTGAAAGCGCGTGTGCGCCATCTGGGGACGGAAGAGAACCTGAAGATTCTGCAAAACATTTTCAGTACGGTGGAAGACAAGATTGAGACTCGTTTCAAGACGTTCGTTGAAGACATTCTCGTCGAAGAATTGCCCGATTCTTCATCGGCGAACAGTTCCTATCGCGTCACAGGCATCCGTTTGAAAAACGGCGAGGAACTGTTCGCCGATCATGTGATCATCGCTCCCGGACGCGACGGTTCCGAATGGTTGGCGAATTTGTTAAAGCGCCGCGGGTTGACGATGATAAACAATCAGGTGGACATCGGGGTGCGTGTGGAAACCTCAAATGTGGTGATGGAAGAGATCAATCGTCATCTGTATGAAGCGAAGTTTCTCTTCAACACATCGGTCGGTACGCGTGTCCGCACATTCTGTTCCAATCCTAGCGGTCACGTGGTCGTGGAAAACCATTCAGGGGTGATGACCGCCAATGGTCATGCGTACAAGGATCCCGCTCTTGGCAGTCCGAATACGAACTTCGCTTTGCTGGTCTCTCACACATTTACCGAACCGTTCGATAAGCCGATCGCTTACGCCAAAGAGATCAGCCGCCGTGCCAACGATTTGTCCAATGGTTCCGTGATCGTGCAGAAATACGGGGATATTCTCAAAGGCCGCCGTTCAACGGAGAAACGGATTCGGGAAGGGTTTATCGAACCGACGCTGAAAGAAGCGGTTCCGGGAGATCTCGGGCTTGTACTGCCATTTAATACGATGAAATCGTTGATCGAGATGATGGAAGCCTTGGAAAAAGTGACCCCGGGGATCGCGGCAGAGCATACGTTATTTTACGGCGTGGAAGCGAAATTTTATAGCGCCCGCCCGCGTTTGAGCGAATCGTTCGAGACAGAGATCCGCGGACTATTTGCTATCGGCGACGGGGCAGGCATCACGCGCGGTTTGGCGCAAGCATCCGCCGCAGGGGTGCATGTCGCTCGTTACATCCACTCGATTTTGTAAGTAGTCGCTCATGCCGCTTCGGCGGCGCATCAGAAGATGAAAAGTTTATTGTGCGGGAAGAGAGATTTAAAGCTGCCATAAACGACAGAGTTACTTTTGGTGGATGTATCGCTTTGCAGCGCAGAGGTGAGTTGAAGGTCGTTCCGCTTCCTTAAACCGTTAAGAGGTATATGCTTTGCGCGTAATAGCGACTTTGAAGGTCGTCTCGCAACATTTGATTATAATTCCATGCGAGACGACCTTCACGGAGCATAAGCGCAAAGCATATGCCTCAGAGAACCCAAGCGCAAAGCGATACATCCACCCAAGCACTCATTTTCAAGTAGCCATACAAGATTATTGGTATCCCTCTGTAAGCCGAGGTTAAACGGAAACAACACAGGGGGATACCATTATGTTTGCAGAAGAAATGCATTCCACAAACACTCCTTCAGCGTTGCAGATATCCCCGGTTGATCTTTCTCTATTACGGCTTTTTCCCTTTCTCATAGAAATCCTTATCTCTATAGAACCTTCCATATCCGATTCGCGCACACATTCCTCACGAATCACAACGTACCGGTATGCAAGACTTCTTCCTCTCCAATCCTTTCCTCACAGTTAAGCCATACTAAATTCATCATTTGTATACTATTTCTATACATTTACATTACATGAATTGTGTACTATGGATATGAAATATATATGAGAGGGATGTTTTTAAGCAATGGGGCAAAAGAGATATGAAAATCGTTCCATGGTACATCATCGCTGGACGCATTCGGAAGTTACATTCATCAAAGAAAACCTTGATCGAATGTCGATCCGCCAACTTTCGATATCTCTTGGGCTTTCATTCTCAAGTGTAAGGCGTAAGGTAGAACAAATAAAAAGCGGAATTATGAAAACAGGGGATCATCTCGTCCGTACTCCTAAAAGTGATACGACTTTCTCAGAAGTCATCTTTCTCTATTATCTACGTAAAATGGCTCGTGAATGTAAACAAAGAGGGATAAGACCCGATGTCTCTTCCTTTCTTGAAGAGTACAGAAATCTGAGAGGGGAATTGGAAACATCCCCTCTCGCAGAGAGTGTCAAGAAACGCATAAGAAACATCCATTAAGAAGAAGTTCTAGGATTTTGTATAACAACAAAAGCGGGGATTCCCCCGCTTTTGTTACACTTTGAAACGTTGTATAAGGGCTTGCAATTCTTCCACCATTTTCTCCAGATTTTCAGTGGAAGAACCGATTTCCTCCATGGATGCCAATTGTTCTTCCGTGATCGCCGCGACGTTTTGGGAATGGGCCGCCGTTTCTTGTGAAACGCGTGCCATCTCTCCCACAGAGGCGGCTACCTGTTGCGATCCTCCCGAAAGTTGCTTGGTGGTGGCCGCGACCTCCTGGATTTGTCCGGCGATTCGGTTCACCGAATCGAAAATGCGGGCGAATGTTCGTTCCGATTCTTGCGCAACGGTGAGGCCCGACTCCACTTCTTTTTTCACTTGTCCCATGAAGTCCACGGACGTTTTCGTGTCTTTCTGCGTTTCCTGAATCAAGTGGGTGATCTGTTTGGCTGATTCGGCCGTCTGCTCGGCAAGTTTTCTCACTTCGTCCGCCACAACAGAGAAACCGCGGCCTAACTCACCCGCTCTCGCCGCCTCAATCGCCGCGTTAAGCGCTAGCAGGCTGGTCTGATTGGCGATATGGGTAATTAACTCGACGATTTTTTCAATCTCTTTCGCACGTTCCACCAGATTCAAGATGGATTCTTCTGAACGTTTGACGGAATCGCTGATCGATTTCATTTGCTTCACCGTGTTTTGAACCAGGCGATTCCCTTCTTCCGCCTGATGCATCGTCTCGGAAGCCGCCTCAGACACGACGGACGAACTTTCCGCGATACGGCTGATCCCTACGGCCATTTCCTCCATGGCTCTTGCGCTCTCTTCGGCACTTTGCGTCTGGTTCTCCGTTCCGTTGGCTACCTCTTGAATTGCCAGAGCCACCTGTTCCGTTGATTGGCTCGTTTGTTCGGCGCTCGCTCTCAATTCGATGGAAGAAGCAGCCACATGGTCAGCCGTTTCTCGCACCTGGTTGATGATTGTGCGCAGAGACTCACTCATGTGATTGAAGCTTTCGGCCAATTGGTCAAATTCATGATTCGACCGGATTTGGATCGTTTCGGTAAGATCCCCTTGACGGATTCTCTCCGCCGCATCGTTTAGTTCTCTGAAGCGGCTTGTGATGGAGCGAATGATCAGCCAGACGATGATGGCACCGACGAGCAGGGAAAGAACGATGACAATCATGGTAGTATGTAAGATGGAAGAAGCGGCTGTATCGATTTCATCCGCATTCCATGAGGCGACAATCTTCCACCCCGTGGTTTCGTTGGTGATGAAATCAATGTACTTGCTCTGACCATCAACGACATCATGAATCGCACCGGCATCCTGTTTGGACAACGCTTCCGCCTCATAGCCTTTCGCTTCCGTACCGGGCTTCATCGTAGGATGGACAATCACTTTGCTCGTCTTAGCCAATAAGTATACAAAACCCTTTTGTCCGATTTTTACCTGATTGACGACGTCGGATAAGTATTGCAATTTCAAGTCAAGCGCGACAACCCCCGCTCCGTTTTGCAACGTTTTCGCGATGGTCACTGTCATTTGGCCGGTGCTGGCAGCCACATAAGGTTCTGTGATGATGATATTCCCCTTTTGGCTCATGGCCTGCTGATACCAAGGGCGTTTGCGGGGATCATACCCGGCAGGAAGGGAGAGTTTCGGGGATTGAATAAATTCTCCGGTGGATGTTCCCACATAGATTGATTGTAGTTCCGGATGGAGTTTAGCATAGGCGTCCAGTTGTTCTCTCACAGGCAGATGGTCTTTACTGTCGAGTTCTTCCTGATTCACTCTCTGTGAAAAGTAATCGATATCGAGCATTTTCGCCTGGATCACTTGGTCGATCGTTTGATTGATCAGCTGCACGTTCTCGTCAGCGGCTTGTTGAATTTCGACTGCGACTTTGGTTTTCGCTGTCTGATAGGAGACCCAACCGATGATCATGCTGGGAATGATTAAAATAATTGCAAAAGACAGGAGCAGTTTCTTTTTTACATTGAATGAAAACCATCCCTTTACCCCTTCTTTCAATGCTGATACCTCCTCGCTCAAATCATTCAATTATTAAATAGTAAAACATTACAATTATATAAAAAAACAAGAGAAAAGTAAGCCCAATCCCCAACGGTTCATGTCAAATGAAAACCGATGGAAATTTCATGCCTAAACGAAAAAAGATGAGAAAAGCCCTGCGCAAGCTGCAGGTGGTATCCTGATTTTTTCGAAAATTCATCACTAATCGTCTCAAACGAGAAGGACATAAGGGATGGATCTCGAATTCAATCAGAGAGGTGAGGACGCATGGGGAACGTGGAATTTGAACGGTTCTGGACGTCTAAGGAAGTGTGTAACACCTTTCGAATCACGGGGAGCACGTTGCGAAAATGGTGCTTGCAACTGGAAGCTCTGGGCTACGCGTTCAGCCGCAATGATAACAATCAGCGACTCTTCAAGGCGGCCGATCGCGAAGTTCTTCAACAGCTCAAATGGGATCTCGATGCCGGATTCCCTCTTGAGAACGCGGCGAAGTCAGTTTTGGCAAGACTCGGACGCGTGCCTCGAACGGATGCCGTTCCTAGTGAAACAAGCATTGTCTCCTCGGAAACACACACAATGGCGCTCGCGGAAGACGTGAAGCAACAGCTATTTGACGAGTTTCGCAAAATTGTGCGGGAGGAAGTCAGGGAGGAACATAAACGATTCAGTCAGGATTTCGCGCCGATCCAAGCCCATATGACAAAGCTCAATGAGTTGCTTCAAACCATGCAAGAAGAAATAGCGGCCACCCATGATCTTCTTGCCGCATGGGAAGAAGCTGACTCGAAAAAGAATCAATCGTGGTGGAAACGATGGTTCGGGAACAAATCATAACTACACGCATATATGGGGATTACACAGATTTTTGATCATAAATCCTCCTGTCTCACCGGCAGGAGGATTTATTTTTGGATAAAAAATTACCAAAGTACCCTATTAAATGAGATTTCATTTTCGTAACTTTTAGTAGAAATCAAAATGATGAGGTGATTGAGCATGAAAAAAACGCTGACTGCATTATCGTTACTTTCCACTCTTTCTTTAAGCGCCGTCCCCGCGTTCGCGCAAAGCAACGGCAAGATTGTGACTACAGGGAAAGGGAACGCGCACCAAAACATCATTATCAATTTGAAACAAGTAACGAATACGGTTGATTTGGATGATATTCAAGGACATTGGGCAGAAAAATACATAAAAGACCTCGTGAAAAAAGGAATTCTGTCCGGTCGGGGCAATCATAAATTCGTACCGAATGGCCTGGTCACACGTGCTGAATTCGCAACAATGCTTGCGAGATATTTCAACTTGGAAACGCAATCGACCACGCAAGATTTCGAAGATGTACCGAAAGACTCTTGGGAATTCAAGTATGTAGAAGCGACAAAAGATTACTTTGATGCGTATCGTACTTTGGATGGCGGTCTTGTATTCAAACCGAACGATGGTGCAAAGCGTCAAGACGTAACGGTTGCGTTGGTCAAAGTATTACTGAAATTAAATCCTAGTCTTCAATTAATGGATGCTGACGCGGCGGATCAACTCTTGAAAGAAAACTTCCCGAAAGATGAAAATCAAATTGCCCCGGCTCTTCGTCAGTATGTGGCTACGGCCGTGAAATATGATCTGATTCACGGATACGGGGATGGCACATTCGGGCCCAATCGTGTTCTCAACCGCGCAGAAGCGGCAACCTTGCTTGACCGTTTGCAAGAGAACAGCGTAGTTGTTGTGGGCGATCAAACAGGAACAAGCACATCAACGACAAATACAAACACGAATACAAATACAAATACTGCAAGCAACACGACGACCGGCAGCACGGAAACGCAATCCTCTACATCCGGCAGTATCCAGACCCAAAATAACACAACTGTCACGATCACACCTTCTGCGAATACAGGATCTGCAAACAATACAACGGAGAACAGCGGATCCCAATCCACATCCGGAACTGTCCAATCGGGTAACGGGACTTCCACAAGCGGAACCACAACCGTAAACGGCAGTTCAACGGCTACCAGCACAACGAATACCCATTAATTTCGTGGACAAGACCGGGAGATGACCTTTATTCTCCCGGTCTTTTTCCTTGAGAAAGTGACGAAGTATAAGGTAAAATGTGAGTTTGAATCGATTTCTACTTCCGGGGGATGTTCGTGTGCTAGGAGTCAAAGAATTGTTGTTAAATGTTTTAATCATTCTTCTATCCATTCTGGTTTCCTCTCCGTTTACGAATAAAAAAAGTGAATCCTTCTGGTGTTCCGTTCTTTATTCATTAGCGACCATTTTTTGTATGTCGTTCCCGTTTCAGTTCAGTTCAGGCGTCTTCTATGATTTGCGGATTATACCGCTGCTGCTTGCCGTTTTTTATGGACGATTTCAGACAGGACTCATCGTTACTGCTGTCTTTTTCGTCTATCGCGTTTATTTGGGCGGGACGGGTCTTCAGTATACCCTTCTTATTTATTCCGTTGTCCTTGCCGTTTCGTTTTTCCTCTCCCGAAAATTTCAAGCGTATAGTAAGTTTAAGAAAATCCTTGTCCTGATGATTCTCGATTTGTTCCTGGCGATTTCAGGAGTTCTCCTCTCTTTTTACATGAAGAATAGTTATCATCTACCGAATGCTCTTCCTGTTGAATTTATGTTCGCGTATCTTGTACTAAACGCTCTAGGAATGTGGATGTCTGCTTATCTGATTGAAACACTCAAAGAACGGAATCAAGATCGGATGAAGGTCAATCATCTGGCCTATCACGATTCATTAACGGATCTCCCGAATCGGACTTTATTTTTTTCGGAATTAAAGAATGCGATCGATCAGGCTGAAAAAAATAACCAGGTACTAGCCGTCATGTATCTGGATTTGGACCGTTTCAAGTATGTCAATGACACCTTTGGTCACCATGTGGGAGATGAATTGATTCAGCAATTCTCCATGAGGGTAGTCAAATGTATTCGAGATACCGACCTCGTAGCCCGCATGGGTGGAGATGAGTTCACTCTTCTGTTAAAAGACATAAAATCTACGGATTGCGCTCTGAATATCGCGAGACGTATCATTGGATCCTTTGAGGAACCCATAACGCTGACGAATCAAGAGCTTTTTGTAACCACAAGTATTGGAATCGCCTTTTTTCCGAAAGACGGCACAGATGCTCAGACTCTAGTAAAAAACGCCGATACCGCTATGTATAAAGCCAAGGAAAAAGGAAGAAATCATTATCAGCTCTATGAATCCACTCTGACCCAGCATGTATCGAAAAAGCTGATTTTAGAAAGCTCCTTTCGAAAGGCATTGGAACAACATCAATTCTTTTTACTCTATCAACCGAAAGCGGATATTCACTCGAACAGGATTATCGGCGTGGAAGCATTACTCCGCTGGAAACACCCTGAACTTGGAGAGGTACCCCCTGCTGAGTTCATCACTCTGGCTGAAGAAACAGGATTCATTCATTCGATAGGAAAGTGGGTCTTATATACCGCCTGCAATCAAAACAAAAGCTGGCAGGATAAGGGGTTGCCGCGAATTCCTATCGGCGTCAATTTGTCTATGCATCAGTTTCAACGGGATGATTTGGTGGGAACCATTCAGTCCGTGCTCAAGCAAACGGGGCTCGCTCCCCAATGGCTTGAGTTAGAGATCACGGAAAGTGCGATCATGAATAATCCGGAAGAGGGTGCAAAAAAGATCAAACAAATGAAGGAATTAGGGATTCACCTTTCCATCGATGATTTTGGCACTGGGTACTCTTCATTAACGAGTTTAAAACGTTTTCCCGTAGACACATTGAAAATTGACCAGTCTTTTATTCGGGAATTGACGACCGATCCAAAGGATGCGGCGATCACGAGAGCGATCATCACTTTAGGGCGTTCCCTTAACTTGAAGGTAATTGCGGAAGGTGTGGAGAATGAGGAGCAGCTTGCCTTCTTGCGGAACCAGGACTGTCATGCACTGCAAGGTTACTTGTTCAGCCACCCTCTGACAGCACATGAATTTGAACAGCTGCTAAAGAATCATACGAACCGTAATGTTTTGATTCACACGCATCCTCATGTAGAAGTTTGATCGGGCTGTCCCGCTGAGAATCCCTTAATTCAATCGCTTGTAGAATCGTATCCCGAAGATGAGGACAGACGTTGCAGTCACCCGCTTACGGCGTCGATCACTTGCATCAGAGAAAATCCCCGAAGCAGGCGGCCAACCGATCTTTCGGAGGATTTTCTCTTTCTTATTTTCTGCGAATTCAATCGTACAGCATTTTCTCACTGACCACCCATAGAATGTGTAGGCTTTAACTTCTTGTGCGTATCGCCTCTAATATCTGTATTTCTCTTCGCGTTAGATTGAGGACGTTTTCTGGACTCGGTATGCAGCCGCAATCGATCAGAGCCAATCTCGTTTTATCCTCGCATGTAATTTTACGTAGCAACCCAAAACGAATGATAAGATCCAACAGCTCTTCTACTGTCTCAGGATACGAATAGCCTGAGCGCTCATAGATCAAGCGCAATTCAGCTTCTCTTCGGTTTACCAAGTCTTTATCTTTTTGAAAAACGAGATGTCTCTTCAAGTATGAAACGACTTCCTCAAGATTTTGTTTATGAGTAGCTGCTTGGATGAGCAACGGGTATACGATCATTCCATCTAACGGAAGAAAGCGCATCCATTGAGCTTTAAATAACACGTCTGATACGAGACTCCAGGAGTTTTGCTTCGGAATTATCGTACTGCTCATTTCTTCATCCCTTCGGTAACTGGCTGGCGTAGTCATAGACCGTAGCCCCTGTAGCTTTGCGTCCTTGGCTTTCGCCAAGTTTGCCATTATCGGAGGTTTAGTATTTGTATTATAATTCATATTCCCTCATTTTTCTACAAAAATTGACAAAGTTCAAGTGTTCGGTTAAAAGTGGGACATTGAACCTTGCCGATCGTTATGTTATCTTGTACTGAGAGGAATCAGGAACATGCGACTCTGTTCTCCCGCGGGATGCGGCGAGGGGCAGAGTCGATCTTGTGTAAGAATCGATATTGAATGCAAACAGAGAGGGAATGCACATGAACAAACGCAAACTGATCTCCGTTGTGATTCCTGCGTACAATGAGGAACTCGTGATTCGGGAAACGCATAAGCGTTTGTCGACCGTGTGTTCCATATCGGGATATGATTACGAACTGATTTATGTCAATGACGGCTCGCGTGACCGTACCGAAGAGATCTTGCGGGAATTGGCGTTCCACGACTCCCATGTCCGCGTGCTGAGCTTTTCCCGCAATTTTGGCCATCAAGTGGCCGTGACGGCGGGCATCGAACACGCGTCAGGGGATGCGGTGGTGCTGATCGATGCGGATTTGCAAGATCCGCCGGAGTTGATCCTTGATTTTATCACCAAATGGGAAGAGGGCTATGATGTCGTTTATGCGGTACGAAAAAGCCGCGCCGGTGAAACCTGGTTTAAAAAGGTGACGGCCAAACTGTTTTACCGGATTCTTCAAAGACTGATCGATATCCAGATCCCCCTGGATACGGGTGACTTTCGTTTGATGAGCCGGCGCGTGGTGGACAGCTTAAATGCGATGCCGGAAAAACATCGCTTCGTCCGCGGACTGGTGTCCTGGATTGGTTTCAAACAGGTGGGCATCGAGTACGAACGGCAAGAACGGTTTGCCGGCGAAACGAAATACCCATTGCGAAAAATGTTGCGTTTCGCTTTTGACGGCATCACATCCTTTTCCTTTAAACCCCTGCAATTGGCAGGCATTTTAGGGCTTTATTCGGCGGGGATCGGCTTCATTGGCATCCTGATCATTCTGTATATGCGCTTGTTCACCCATTCAACCGTACAAGGTTGGTCTTCCTTGATGGTCGTCGTTCTGTTCTTAGGTGGTATTCAACTGTTGATCCTCGGCATGATGGGGGAGTATATCGGGCGGATGTACGATGAGGTACGGAGGCGTCCGTTGTATATCTTGGAGGAGAAAATTGGCTTTCCGGGGGGGACGGTACAGACCCATCAGGATCGGGAGCTGTCACAAAGGCATGATGATTACTTCCCGGCACGATCATAGCTCCGATACAAAGGTGGATCACAGTGAATCTTTCATTCGCGAAAAGAGAACAGTGCCTTCAGTTTTTCCGGTTTTGTCTCATCGGTCTTGTGAATACGTCTGTAAGCTACATCAATTATTACCTGTTCATTCGTATCGGGATAGGGATGGCTGTGAGTTATGCGCTCGCTTATCTTGTCGGAATGATCAGTTCCCTCCTCTTCAATGCGTCCTGGACGTTTGCAGTTCGGCGGATCCATTGGAATATGACGGTGAAGTTTGTGCTGGCAAATCTCTTGGTGGCCGCATGTGGCGAGTGGCTCTTGCGGCCGGTTGTTTACCAACTCCATATTCCCGTCCAATATGCCCAGCTTTTCACGCTGATCCCCACGACCGTACTGAATTTCATGTTGAGCCGGTTTTGGGTGTTTCGCGTTCGTGCCATGGCGTAGTCTGTGTTCGTGTGAGAGGGCATGCAGGAGGTTGCCATGTTAAAAAATTCTCGCTCGCTCAAGTGGTTGCTTGCGATTCTCGTTCTCGGAACGGGGATTCGTCTGGCATGGATCTATTATGTAAATACACAACCGATTTCCGACTTTAAACATTACCATGATCTTGCGCTCTCTTTGTTGCATAACGGCACGTATACGATGCCTGAAGGGCTCGATTATATCAAAGAGAGCACGCCGTTTATCAAGCAAGGGGTATCCTATCCGAGCGCGTTCCGCCCTCCCGGATATCCTTTTTTTCTTGTTTTGGTTTATTCTTTGGATCCGTCCATTCTCGCCGCCAAAATCGCCAATGTACTTTTGAGTCTCGTATGGATCGTCTGCGCTTATCTGCTCGTTCGCCGCTATTTCAATGAACGCACTGGATTGTGGGCCGCGCTTCTCACGGCTGTTTTTCCGCCTGCCGTCAGTTATACAAGCCTTTTGAGCACGGAGATTCTTGCGGTTACCTTAATCCTCGTGATTTTGTGTTTTTTCGCCTATCGTACAGGAGGACGGTGGAATCCGTTACTCTTAGGAACGTTTATGGGCATGTTAAGTCTGGTCAAACCTCAATACGCAGTTTTTCCCGCCCTATACGCGTGTATGTTGTGGTGGGAGAGAAGGGGGCAAAGGCTTCAGCAAAAGAGATCGGCGGGTGCGCAGGGATGGACGGAGCGGAGAAAAGGATTGTGGTCACGCATTTTCTCGATCAGTGTTCCCGTAATTTATGCCGGTGTGTTCATGGCGCTCGTCATCTCTCCATGGACGTTGCGGAACTATCTGGTGTTTCATCGTTTTGTTCCGATTTCCACCAACGGGAATTTCGTTTTGTACATCAATAATAATGATCTCAACAAAGGGATGTACATGGATCCGATGAAGGTACCGCATTCGATATTTAAAACCGACCGCATTCTGGATGAAAAGGGCGAGTATAACGAAGTGGATGCGATGCAACTGGCACGCCAAGAAGCCGTGCGATGGATCACGACTCATCCGCGCGACGCATTTTTGCTAGGGCTAGACCGTCTGGCAGTCAGTTACTTCAATGTCGGCCGGGAGATTGAGGAATGGACGATGTCGAATGCGGAGATTCGATTTGATCAGGTGTGGGTTCAACCATTGATGCAGGGAGCGCGTGCAGCCGCATGGGTCGTTGTAGGCGGCGGTTTGCTGTACAGTTTGATCCTCCTGTTTCTTTTTCTTCGTCGCAGGCCGTTGAACGTTTTGCATAAAATCAACTTGCTGTTTATCGTTTTTTCTACTTTGGTGATTTTCGCCACGGAAGGACAAGCGCGTTATGTGTTTGTGATCGATCCGTTTTTTCTCATCGGTGTGAGCTGGATGATCGAACGGCTGACTCAGGCGATCACTCATGAAGGAGAAGAAGTATAAGCGGTTATACGACAGGCCCGGGAACATGACCCGGGCTTTGATTGTCAGTGCACCGGATGAAATGAAATAGTCGGATTTTTATTAATGTCGTTTACATTCGTTAGCTTTTGTTAAAGGCAGCTACTTTGAAAACTAGTGCTTGGGTGGGTGTATCGCTTTGCGCTTGGGTTCGATGAAGGTCGTCTTTGAGGCATATGCTTTGCGTTCATGCTCCGTGGAGGTCGTTTCAGCGGGTATATGCATTGCGCTTATGCTCCGTGAAGGTCGTCTCGCATGGAATCATAATCAAATGTTGCGAGACGACCTTCAAAGTCGCTATTACGCGCAATGCATATACCCTTTTACATCCGAAAGGAGGCGAGACGATCTCCAAAGTCGCTGTTTCACGCAAAGCATATGCCCTCTAAATGAGATATAGGGAAGCGGAACGACCTTCAACTCACCTCTGCGCTGCAAAGCGATACAACCCACCCAAAAGATACTCCGTTGCATTAGGAAGCTTAAATCTCTCTTCCCGCACAAGAAACTTTTCATCCTCTGATGGCGCCGCTTGCGGAGTGAAGGGTTACTTTGAGAATGAATGGCCTGTGGGTACATACTTTGTGTTCGTGCTATACATCGAATGACTCAAAAAGTCAATAGTGAATGTAAAGAAGAATTTCATGATTATCCCATATTTATTCCATACTTCTGAGGTACTCTTAACCTATCAAATCATACTTGCATTGAGGTGATAGGACATGAAGAAAATGGTTACCACTCTGTCGGTTCTCTCCACTCTTTCTTTGAGCGCTGTGCCTGCATTTGCGCAAAGCAACGGGAATATCAAGATTGTCGGCAAAGGACATGCGGTGCAAAACATCCACATTACCAATACGACGAACATTATCAACAACAAAATAGAATTGAACGATATCAATGGGCACTGGGCGGAAAAGTATATTCGCGATCTTGTGGGCAAAGGGATTTTGTCCGGAAAAGGGAATAAACGTTTCGAGCCGAATGCTACCGTAAAAAGAGACGAATTCGCGACGATGGTCACACGTTATTTTCACCTGAAAAATACGTCCAACACGCAAGATTTCAATGATGTACCGCCGAATAGCTGGGAATTTAAATACGTGGAAGCGGCGAAAGATTATTTTGATAAATTCCGCGATCTGATCGGCGGCTATGATTTCCATCCGGAAGATGGAGCGCGTCGTCAAGATGTTACGGTCACATTGGTAAAAATCCTTATGCAGTTGGATCCGAGCATTCAGTTGATGGATGCAGACTCTGCCGATCAACTGTTGCACGAAAACTTCAGTGATGCGGATCAAATAACCCCCGCACTACGTCCGTATGTGGCAACCGCCGTCAAATATGATCTGGTACACGGAAACAAAGACGGCACCTTTGCGCCGAATCGTGTTCTTACACGTGCCGAAGCGGCTACCTTGTTAGATCGATTGCAAAACACAGGCGTTGCGGTGGATGTTGGTTCGACAACCACCACGAGCGGTGATGCGACGAGTGCAGGAACCACGGTCAGCGATACGGGTACTGATAGCGGCACGATCGATGGAACTTCTTCTACCGGAACCACCGAAGACGATGGATCAACAGTTACCGTTGGTGATACGACGGGGACGAGCGGTACAACGACTTCCGGAACCGGCTCAGACAATAATTCGACAACGACCAATACGACCACAGGGACAACAGGAACTGCTTCCAGCGGAACCAACACGGACAATGGTTCTTCAACCGTGGGCGGGACAACTACAAGTACGAGTGATTCCACGACCGGAAACAGTACAGATAATGGCTCGACAACCGCAAGCGGTACGACGGCGGGCACCGATGGAACCACTTCTGCCGGAACAGGAGCCACAAATAGCACGACAACAACTGCTAGCAATCAATAGTGCTGTGGTAAAACGAACAGAAGGTACTTCCGCGCGGGGGTAGACAAGGAGACAAAATCATCTCTTTTCACCTCAGGGTTCGACACGCATGGACAGCATCGGATGTCTATTCCCCGGGAAATCTGTCGATGAAGGCTTGAGTTAAACTCTATCCACGGGAATCAGAACTCTGGTTATGCAGCGCTTTCGGGTTGCAAATGCTAACTTTTACTTACGGCGAACTTTTAAGCTAATTTTTTCGGCTAATTTCTATTTCGGATATTTTTTATCTCGAAAGGGGCTGTCCCAAAAGTAGATAAAATCTACTTGGGAGAGCCCCACTTTAAATTTGAATTTTTCACTTCATGTTACATCTTTCTTTTTGAAAAAGCTATTTGGCTTTTTTCTGTATCCTTTGTCCTAACCGACGCTTTCTTGAGGAGATTGGCAAGACGAATCACGCTAACTTCGATGTTGACTTTTGACAGTCCGCACAGACGAAAACGACGGAACTACCGATTTCTTTGGTGAGGGATGATGCCCAGACGACCAATGAAGTCATGTGCATTGCATAGTTGCTCGTACTGACAAGAGAATGGATACGAGGATATGATAGGAATCGTAGATGTTGAGGGGCCATTATGTTGAGGTGATGGAATACATAAAAAGCCACCAACGAAGGTGGTGTATCACATGAAGAAATTTAATACCGATTCTTTAATCGCCAAGAAAGGTGCTATACCAACGGCTAAAAAAGCGAGAGAGATTCCAGTCAGAAAATGAATAATAGTTTTCAAGTGAAATCATCCCCTTCGGGAAATGTATTGATATTAATATTATGCTTTCGAAACAAATATGTCAAATAATTTTTGGGGGATAATAATAGTTAATGATTGTAAATCGAAATTAGGTAAAGCCACACTTGGTCTATCCCTTGACTCTATCAGATTCCTTCCTTATAATTACCCGTATATAACTGAAGATCATAACCCGCTCAAACTATGCATGCTACTGTCATAACGGCAGTAGCATGTGTCATTTTTAGGGGTTATGAAATGATTCTTATTCTTAATTGCATGATTTCAAAAGAAGGTGGGGACCGGATGAACGAGAAAGCGGTAATGGAACACGTGGAGAATCATTTTATGGCTTCCGAATTCGTACGCGACGTTGTGATCGGCATGGCGGATGGTTTAACGGTACCTTTTGCTCTCGCCGCCGGATTGTCGGGCACATTATCATCATCATCCCTGGTTGTCATTGCGGGTTTGGCGGAGATCGCGGCCGGTTCGATCGCGATGGGACTCGGCGGATATCTGGCTGCACGCACGGAGCGTGACCATTATTTGGCCGAGTTGGAGCGGGAACGCCGGGAAATTATCGAACTGCCGCATCGTGAAAGAGAAGAAGTTGCGGAAATCTTGAGCAGTTGGGGAATGGAAGACAAGGATGTCGCGTCTGCTGTTGAATCGATCAGCAAAGACTATGATCGTTGGGTGGATTTCATGATGAAATTTGAATTGGGTCTGGAAGAACCGGATCCCAAACGGGCGCGAAACAGTTCGCTCACCATTGGATTGTCCTATATCATCGGCGGACTTATCCCTCTCTTGCCTTACATGTTCCTTCAGAATATAAAAACCGGTCTGTTTGTATCTGTGATTGTTACGCTTCTTGCACTGTTTATTTTCGGCTATGCCAAAGGTAAATTTATGGGTACCAAACCTTTCAAAAGTGCTTGGCAGACGATGTTGGTGGGAGGATTGGCAGCAGGAGTCGCTTATATGGTAGCCAAATGGATCTCTTGACCGAAAAATCGTACTGTCGGAAGGAAACGGCGTGAAAACTGAAAGGGAGCAACTTTCTTCGCGTTTCTCTCAGAGGAATACTTTTGGTAGAATAAGTCTTTGTGTGGTAAATGTTAACTAACAGTATTTCTCATGTTTTTTTACCCAAAAGAGAGACTAAATACCAAAGGGAGTTTAAGGAGGGAACATGCATGCGGAAGTTGTTTCGGAGGATGAGTCGATCAGGCTTGTTTCTTTTTCTCATCTGGATGACGCTGTTTCCATTCAGGACAGCACCTGCATATGCGGAAGAAGTGACAATGCCCCAAGCGGGGATATCCGTGACGCCGACAGCTTCGATCGCTGCCGCCGCGGAAACGGAAGATCCGGTCATGCGTTTTCAAGTCTTTTCCGATGTACATGTGATGGCATCCAATGATCCATGGCAAAAAACCGCATCGCAGAAATTTATTGCCGCTCTTGAAGACATTCGCCCGTTTCAACCTGATTTTTTGGTGATTAACGGTGATCTGACTAACGGAAAAGCGGGCGACTATCAACTTCTTAAAGAAATTCTGCAAAAGTATGCACCTTGGCCAATGTATCCGACGATGGGGAATCATGAGTATTACGAAGTTTTTACAAACAAGAACGTCACCGATCTTGAGCTCAGATGGCGCTTTGACAATGCATTTCAACTGGACAACCCCTACTATGACCGCTATATAAAAGGATATCATTTTATCTTTTTGGCGCCGGAAGAGTTCAAGGCACATTATAAACAGATTGCGGACGGAGCTTATATCAGTAAAGAACAATTGGCTTGGTTCCGCGATACGTTGGCCAAGGATCAAGGGTTGACATTTGTCTTCTTGCACCAACCTCTCGATCACACGGTCACACAAAGCGATCCCGGAAGCGTACAGCAGAGCGAGGAGATCCGCAAAATTTTGCGCGAGCATCAAGGTCCGATCATTTGGTTTTCCGGTCATACGCATGCATCGATGTTGCACAGCGACCAGATCCGCAAGTTGGAAAATGTCCTCTATGTCGGCGGTTCCTCGACGTTCACGGTTGATAATTCACTTGATAAGAGTGAAAGCCGTATGGTTGAGGTGTATAACGACCGCATTGTCCTGTGGGTACGGGATCATATAGCGAAGAAGTGGGTACATCCTTTCGTGTATCCCCTTCGATAAATCATACCGTTGGGGCTCGCCGCATATACATAGGTCGTCCATGATTTCATGATTACGGTTTCGCCCATTTCTTTGTAAAGGGGGAGGAGCGGTGCAACGCGGACAACGGATCTTTCCTGCGGTTTATCTCACGATGTTGATCGGATTGGGTTTGCTTTCTTGGTGGGTCTATGTAGATCCGTCAACTTCCGGTACATATCCGTCAGGGGATCCGGCGAACCCACTGTCGTTCATGTCGCCGGATCAATTGGCAAAGGCCGTATCGTTCTCACGGACGAAAGAAGCGATTTACTTTGCCTCCCAAGGGTATGAATGGCTTGTGTATCTGTTGATCCTTGCTTTCGGGTTGTCCGCTCGCTTTCGCACATGGGCCGCGCGCATGTTCAAGCGGTCGTTTGGGCAAGCCGCTTTATTCACTGTCCTTCTGATGTTCACACTCAGTTTGCTTGAATTGCCGGTTCGCTATTTTTCTTATCGAGTCAACCGGGAGTACGGATTATCCAATCAAGTGCTGGGCGATTGGTTGACGGATCTGGGAAAAAGCTGGCTGGTTTCTGTGATCATCGCGGTTCCGCTTGTATGGATGGGGTATGCGATCGTGCGCAAAAGTCCGAAACGGTGGTGGTTCTGGTATTGGCTGGCTTTCATTCCGGTGATCGTTTTTTTGATGTTTATTCAACCGCTTGTCATCGATCCCCTTTTTAACAAATTTCAACCGTTGCAAGATCAGGCGTTGAAGGCGGACATCTTGTCACTCGCGCATCAGGCGAATATCCCGGCGGATCAAGTGTATGAAGTGGATATGTCGACGAAGACCAATGCGGTGAACGCCTATGTGAACGGGATTGGACCCAGCGCTCGGATCGTCTTGTGGGATACGACATTGAAGAAACTTTCCCATGATGAGATTCTCTTTATCATGGGGCATGAGATGGGGCACTATGTCATGCACCATGTGGTGTGGGGGATGCTCGAATCCATCGGTGGATTGTTCATCCTGTTGTGGGTTTTATCCCGTTTGTTGCCCCATCTGATCGCACGGTACGGGAACCAATGGGGCGTTCGCTCCTTGTCCGATCATGCTTCCCTTCCTCTCGTTTTATTGGTCGTGTCGATCGTATCATTCGCCACCTCCCCTCTGGAAAACTATATCAGTCGCGTGTATGAACACGCGGCGGACGTGTACGGGATTCAGATGACAGGGAAACCGGGCGTAGCGGTACATGCTTTCCAAAAATTAGCTTCCGAGAGTCTTAGTGAACCTAATCCTCCTTCGGTAGTTAAATTTTTCCTGTATGACCATCCGACACTCTCGGAGAGGATCGCTTTTGCGGAGAGTAAAGAAAGAAAATAGAACCAGATAGGATCAAAAGATGAAAACAGCTTTGATCATTTTCTGGAGGCTTCGTATTGAAGTCAAAACAAAAATGCAGCCGCCTGTTGCGAGGCAAGCTGCATTTTTTGTTTGTTGACTTGGATCATCCGTACACATGGAATACCGATCAAAATGCCACTCAAAAATTCTCTTAATTCTAAAATCATTGACGAAATGGATATATCATATATAATATATTATATATGATAACCATCCTTTGAATGGAGATGTTAGTTTGGATCTGAAACTGCCGAGTCCTGTCCCTTTACGTATTCAGGCGTATAACATTTTAAAGGAAGCAATCATTAGCGGGGTTTTAAAAGAAAATGAAATGATCACTGAGCGGCGCGCTCAAGAGCAGTTCCATATAAGCCGAACACCTTTTCGTGAGGCGATTCAAACACTGGAAGCGGAAGGGTGGATGTATACGATTCCTTATAAGGGGACTTATGTCAGCCCTATTACTGCTAAAGAAATAGAAGATATATTCGAACTTCGATTGATTCTTGAGACCTCCGTAGTACGGAAAGTCCAATCCGAGATCGACAATCAGAGTCTGAATCGGTTAGAAGCACTCGTTACATTGATGGAAACGGAAATGGCCAAAAAAAATATTTATCAATTTATTATTTTGGATCGGGATTTTCATCGAGTTTTATACGAATTAGCAAACAATGACAGACTTTTAACAATTTCCGAGCAAATTTCAGATATGATGCGCAGAATTGGCGTAAAGGCTCTTCACAGTTTGCCGAGATGGCAGGATGTAATTAAGGAACATCGGAAAATTATTGAAGGCTTAAGAGAAGGAAGAGCGGAGGAAGCGATCATCGATCATTTGAAGAAGACAGAAGAAGAGGTAAAAAAAACCTATGAGGAGTAGATGAGGGTGAATCAGTTAACATTTTCTTTACCAAACGGGAAAGTACTTTCATTACACGTAGCGAAAAGTGTTTGTATCGGATATTCCGGTCGAAACCAGGAAGCGGTCAGAATGCACATAGAAGAATTAGCACATGAGGGAATTCCGGCACCTCCTGAAGTCCCGATGGTCTATCCGATCAGTAACTTACTGGTTACACAAGACAAGGATATTCAAATCTTAGGTGAACAAACCTCTGGAGAAGTGGAATTTGTAATCCTCATTTCCTCTGACGGGAAATTTGTCAGCGTAGGCTCCGACCATACCGATCGTAAACTTGAGGCGATCAGCATCCCCTATGCAAAACAAGCATGCCCCAAGCCGGTTGCAACTGAGGCGTGGCCGTTAGAAGAAGTCCTTGTGCACTGGGATCAAATCCATTTAACTTGTGAAATCAAAATGAATGATCAATGGGAATTGTACCAAGAAGGCTCCTTGGCCTCTGTACTCCCCGTTCATGAGATACTTGAATTTGCCCATAAACGTAATTGTATTGATGAAAATGGAAGCGTATTATTTTGTGGAACTGTGCCGATTCTTGAAGGAAAATTCAAATACGGTTCGGCCTATCGCCTAACCATGACGGATCCTGTTTTCGATCGATCGATCGTTCATGTTTATAAGGTGGAAAACATTTTCGCGAATTAAGGAGGCAAACGTATGAAGATCGCAGTATGTCAAATGAATGTCATTCAAGGGGACAAAGAGAAAAATAGAAAAACCGCGGAGACCTACATAGACGAAGCCGCGCAGAATGGCGCAAAAGTGATCGTTCTGCCTGAGATGTGGACAAGTGGATACGATTTTGCTCGGTTAGCGGAACATACCGAGACGCTTGACGGACCTACGAGTCAATTTCTCTCTCGAAAAGCATCGGAACATCAAGTATACATTGTAGGCGGTTCTTTCCCTATTCAATTGGATGGCGGTGTGAAGAACACATCGATTACCTTTGATCCACAAGGGAATGCCATTAATGTCTATAGCAAAATACATTTAATCGGTTTGATGGAAGAAGACAAATATTTAACATCTGGTGTCGAGTACAACATTTATGAAATTGAGCAGTTTTCTGCTGCCACGATTATCTGTTACGACTTAAGATTTCCTGAACTCATCCGGAGTTATGCTCTTGATGGTGCATGTGTCTTGTTTGTGCCCGCTCAATGGCCCATTCAAAGGGAACAACATTGGCTTGCTCTGTTGCGCGCGCGAGCGATTGAAAACCAATTGTACGTGATCGGCGCCAATATGGCTGGCAGAAATGAAAACGATGTATTTAACGGACACTCGATTGTTTACGATCCATGGGGAGAAATCGTTGCGGAAGCGGGATCAGAGCCTGTCATCTTGTACGCGGATATAGACTTGAATATGGTGAAAACGGTTCGCGAACGAGTGCCCGTCTTTAAAGATAGAGTTCCGAATCTGTATCGTTGTTAAAAGGAGGAGAATCGGTATGGCGCAAACAGTTTTTAAAAATAAAACGGAGACCGTAACTCCGGCACCTACACGCGTGCGGTGGTGGCTGGCTTTTGTGTTTTTCTTGATAGGGCTTGTCGCCTATATGGATCGCTCAAATATTTCTGTTGTGGCTGGAGCCATGATGAAAGATTTTCACATGGATAAGGTACAGTTTGGTTGGCTCAACTCCTTATTCTCCATAGGATATGCAGTATCTCAAATACCCGCAGGTCTACTCGCCGAACAATTTGGCGCCCGATCGATTGTGTCGCTCGCGTTGGTCTGGTGGTCTGTTTTTACGATGCTAACCGCTGCTGTCTCTTCTTATGGTCTATTGGCGTTCGTACGTTTCTTGTTTGGCGTAGGCGAAGGGCCCATGTATCCGGGAAACGCCGTATTCAATTCCTATTGGTTCACGAAAGAAGAAAAGGGAAGGGCCTCCAGTGCCCTCTTAGCCGGTTCTTATTTCGGTCCGGTCATTGCGCCTTCGATTACTGTTGCTATTGTTGGAGTTTGGGGTTGGCATTCCGTCTTCTACGTTTTCGGAATGATTGGAATTTTGTTAGCGGTCGTATGGTTTATGTTGGGACGAAACAGACCCGAACAACATCCACTTGTTAACAAGGCAGAACTGACGATCATTTCAAACGGGAGGTCTATCGATACAGAAAGAAAAGCGAAAGCGCCTTGGGGAAAATTTCTTAAGAACGGACGCTTTTGGGCGCTGGGGCTACAATACTTTGTTGTGCTTTACATCGTAACGTTCTTTTTGGTGTGGTTACCTACTTATTTGCAGGAAGCGCGTAACTTCTCGCTCTCTAAGATGGGATTCGCAGCCAGCTTTCCTTGGCTCGCAATCTTCGTGAGTGTGATGACAGGTGGAGCATTTTCTGATCGATTGATCCGTAAAGGAAAATCGAGGTTACTTGCCCGTGGTGGATTAGTAATTGCAGGATTGTTCGTCTTTACAGTAGCGATGTACTTAGCGGCACACGCAACACAACCTCTTATGAACGTGGTGTGGTTAACGATATCTCTCGGAGCTCTTGGGTTGCCTGTTGTTTCGTCGTGGGCTGTTGCGAATGATTTGGGAAATGAATTTGCTGGTTCCGTTTCAGGATGGATGAACCTTTGGGGGAATATCGGGGCTTTTTTATCGCCAATCGCATGTGGATGGTTGGCGCAGAATCTTGGCTGGGAGACTACTCTATTACTCAGCATTGTTCCCGTTCTGGGTGCGATTCTCTTGTGGTTTGGTGTTCGACCCGACCGTCCGCTTGTTTAGGCTGGGACTGAATACAGGAACGAACGATTGATTCAGAACTTTATAACTGCTTTGTAAAATAGTCCTTTATTTCGATAAGAAATAAAGGGCTATTTTGTTTTTGATGTTCTGTGCAAGTGTATGATGCCTCAGGCTGTTGCTAACGATATCCCCCATTTCCTCCAACCTACAAAAAGTGACAAGTTCTAGCGAAAAATTTACTAGATGTAGCAGGGGTTCCAACTTTTTTGTCGAAAAAGATTGTGTCAATAATTAGGAAGGATGTTGTCGAGTGAGTAGGAGTTGGAAGACGTATAGGAAGCGTTTATCTATGACTGCTCTCGCGGGAGCTGTCGCGATGACGCAGTGGTTACCTCTTTCCGTCAGTTACGCAGCAACACCTTTTCTTGATGTACCGGAAGGCTACTGGGCCGAACCGGCGATCTCCGCTCTCGTTTCCCAAGGTATCGTTTCCGGAAAAAGCAAAGACCGCTTTTACCCCAATGACCAGTTGACACGTGCGGAATTTGCCACCCTCTTGGTAAGAAGCTTGAATCTCCCGCTGGATAAGGACACAACCCCGGTTTTTCAGGATGTAAGCAAAGATCACTGGGCGTTTCCTTATATCCAGACTGCTTACAAGAACCATTTGATCAGCGGGATTTCCGAGAACGAATTCGGCCCGGAGCAAAACATCACCCGTCAAGATATGGCCGTGATGATCGCGAACGCTCTGCAAGTGAAGCAAGTGCCCGATTCCGTACTCAACTCATCATTGTCTTATCGTGATGTGAACGATATTGCCGATTATGCGAAAAAGCCGATTGCCGCTTCCGCATATCTCGGTGTGATGTCCGGGTATCCAGATCGTTCGTTTCAACCGCTCGATCATGCGACACGTGCGGCGGCAGCTTCGGTGATCGCCCATATGATCCATGTGC
The DNA here is from genome assembly GCF_023705585.1 of Collibacillus ludicampi. Lineage (NCBI taxonomy): Bacteria > Bacillati > Bacillota > Bacilli > Caryophanales > Alicyclobacillaceae > Collibacillus > Collibacillus ludicampi. The sequence continues at coordinate 1,181,390 of NZ_BOQE01000001.1, read as the reverse complement.
CGGATGATAAACTCCGCGAACTCCGTGAAGAACCGCAACCGGAAACCCCGCCCGAGAAACCGGTGGAAAAACCCAAAGGTTCCGTGAGTATCTATCCGCAAACCGTTTCCTTGGTGAGCGGGGCCACACAAAGGTTTACGGTTACGGCGTTGGATCCTGACGGAAATGTGGTTTCCCTTCCCGTCAAATGGTCCGTCAGCGGAGGAATCGGCACAATCGACGACAAAGGCCTCTTTACCGCACAAACGGGTGGCACAGGCCAAGTGACGGCGACTGTCACATACCCGGATGGGACCGTGTTGACAGGCAGCGCCCAAGTCGAAGTGAAAGGCCAGATTCAGCGTCTGGAGATCCTTCCTGATTCCCTGTCGACAACAGTGGGGCAAGAGACGAAATTGACGGTGAACGGCTACGACGGCAACAATAAACAGATCGCAAATCCGCCGGTCGTTTGGAGTGTGAGCGGAGATATCGGTGAGGTTAAAGACGGTGGCGTCTTTGTCGCGAAGAAGGCAGGCAAAGGAACCGTCACGGCGACTTTGCAAGGACAAGGACAGGGTTCATCGACCGTCTCCAAAAGCATCGATGTGACCGTCGCCGATTCTCAGCCGAATCCCGGTCAGGGTAATCCTGGTCAGCCCAACCCCGGCCAAACGAATCCAGGCTCGGCAGACGGCAAACATCTCGCATTCACCTCCACCAATTACGGTTCAATCAAGCCGACCCAAACAGTCACATTAACTCTCAATGTGAAAAACAAAGACGGCCAGGTGGATACGAGTGACAACGGCAGGGTGATCACAATGATCATCAACGGTCCGGACGGAAGCCAAACGTTGCAAGCGCAGACTGTGAACGGTACTGTCAATTTCGCCGTGAGCAAAACGCGGGCGGGTACATATACGGCCAACGTTTCCGCCAATGGGATAACCCTTGACGCGCCCGCATCGTTTACGGTCGTTCCCGGTGATGCGGCACAGATGAGCGTACATGTGGCGCCTTCCACGTTCATCAAGCCCCTGCAAACGGTGACGCTTCAGGTGAATGCACAAGACGCGTGGGGCAATGCGATCACTTCCGGAGTGAAATTTAGTGCTGACGATAACAACCGGGGAACGTTCGGAACGACAGATAACCCGATGGTGGGAACATTCACGCCGAAAAACATCAAAGGTCCTTTGACGATCCAAGTGACGATCGGCAACAAGACGATCTCGAAACCGGTGTATGTCTATACGGAAGCGGCCGATCTTGTCCGCGGCAAAGGAGACTGGATGATGTGGCGCGACTGGAAGAACTACCCGGTTCAAGACACGATCAATCGCCTCAAGGCTGCGGGCGTCACACATGTGTACCTGGAAGTCTCCACAACGATGGACGGTTTCTACGGACAAGATGCGCTGGACGATTTCCTCCCGAAAGCGCACGACGCGGGCATCGCCGTACTTGGATGGATTTATGCCGACTTGAAAGATCCGTGGAAGGATGCGTCACAGACTGTCAATGTGATCAATTATAAGACACCCAGCGGTGACCAAGTGGACGGTCTCGCGGCTGACCTCGAAGAGAATCTCAGTGCTTACAACATCGAGCAGTTCTCGAAAGGAATCCGCGACAATTTCGGTCCTTATTATCCGATGATCGCCGTGGTGTATCCGGCGACATGGAGACCGAACCTGCCTTGGTCCACATTGGCGAAGTACTACGATGTCATGGCGCCGATGGTGTACTGGCATTACAAGGAAAGACCTTACACCTATACGGATGCGTACAATGCGATCAAAGACGAAATCGCCGCGATGCACAATAAGGTAGGCGACAAGCCTATCCATATCATCGGCCAGTCCTACAATATGTTTGATTCCTGGCAATATCCGACCGCCGATGAAATCAAAGGGGCCATGCAAGCGGCAAAAGACGGCGGTGCCGTCGGCTATTCCACCTATCGCGGACGCACAGCAACCGATTATGAGTGGAACCAATTTGCTAGCTTCCCATGGTAACCATATGTCGTATAGCGGCTCCATCACAGAATAAAAAATTTCTTGAGCGGTAAGAGAGATTAGATGATGTACAAGCAATGGAGTGGCTTTTGGGTGGGTCGTATCGCTTTGCAGCGCAGAGGTGAGTTGAAGGTCGTTCCGCAACCTCTGTTAAGAATCCGGGTGGGACGACCTTCATCGAACCCAAGCGCAAAGCGATACACCCACCCAAGCACTCGTTTAATAAGAGACAGGATGCATGAGACATCCTGTCTTTTTCTTTATGTGTCCGGAATGAAAGCATACGGGTTTCGTTTATACTTTTATACATCGTGTGAAAAGACAAAGAGAATGATGCTTTATCATGTATAATCATTGAATTTTATGTTTCATATAACATGGGAAACAAAGGAATATTAACGTTTCGGCTGATGTCTCTAAACGAAAGGGAGAAAGAGAGGTTCGGTTGATGAGAACCATGTTTACAAATGGAAGCATCTATACACTGGATGAAAACAATCCGCAGGTTGAGACCATCATCGTCGAAAACGGAAGGATTCTTGATCTGGGAACACACCGGGATATGATGCTTCAATGGGGAAGGCCCGGAACGAAAATCGTTGATTTGCAAGGCAAGATGGCCACACCAGGGCTTGTTGACAGTCATCTTCATCTTTCGGGGGTTGCGTTAAAGTTCCTTGAACTCGATTTGACCGGAGTAAAATCAAAAAGGGAAATGTTGGATAAGATCAGAGAAAAAGCCAATACACTTCTGCCGGGTGAATGGCTGTTGGGCGGGGGATGGGATGAAAACCAGTTTGAAGACGGTACGATTCCTACTCTCGAAGAATTAGATCAAATCGCTCCCCATTGTCCCGTGTTTTTGGGAAGGATCTGCTGCCACGCATTCCTTGTGAACAGTAAGACTTTCGAAATGAGTGGTTTTGATCCATCCTCAACGATTCCCCCTGGGGGGACGGTTGTTCTTGACCCGGTTACCCGAAAACCGACAGGTTTGCTTCTTGAATCGGCTTCAAACCTGATTACCCGACACATCCCGGAGAGATCCTACGATGAATTAAAACACGCGTTGAAACAAGCGATGGAACTTGCGTTGAGAAAAGGGTTAACGAGTGTTCATACCGATGATCTCCGCTACTTGGGAGGACTCGATCAAACGTATCGAATGTATCGAGAATTGATTGAAGAAGAACAAATCGGTTTGAGCTGCAACCTTTTGATTGATTCTACATACGTAAAAGCACTAAACGAAAGAGGGATGTACGCCGGATACGGAAATCACAGGCTCCGGATTGGGGCCGTCAAGATTTTTGCCGATGGCGCATTAGGAAGGAGAACGGCGTTGCTTTCCGAGCCTTATCATGATGCCCCGGATCAATTTGGAGAGGCGATTCATGATCAAGAAACACTTTATGAGATCATCCGTGAAACGCGGGAATATTCCATGCCTGTCGCCGTTCACACAATCGGGGATCAAGCCCTCGAAAACGTCTTGCAGATCCTCGATCAATTTCCATCTGTCGCTTATCGTGACAGGCTCATACACGTTCAGATCCTGCGTGAGGATCTCATTCATCGCTTGGTTCATCCCAGCCGTATCGCCGACATCCAACCCAGATTCGTTGTCGGTGATTTCCCTTGGGTTATTGAAAGGCTTGGAAAAGAAAGAATGCTGAATTCCTATCTGTGGAAAACAATGATTTCTTCCGGAGTCATGTGTGCGGGCGGGTCGGATGCACCGGTAGAACCCATTGATCCCCTTCTGGGGATTCATGCCGCCGTCACACGCAGGGCACCGTGGGAGTCGCATCAAGGCTGGAACGAAAAAGAGAAATTGTCGATGCTTGACGCCGTCAAGTTATTTACACGGGGTGGTGCCTTGGCAACAAATGAGGAACACGAAAAAGGAACGATCACAAGAGGAAAATGGGCCGATGTCACTGTCTATTCGAAAGACCTTTTCTCAATGGAAGATCCGGACGAGCTTTTGGACACAGAGATTGAAATGACCATCACCGAAGGGGACATTCGTTATCAGCGATAGGCGATATAAAACAATGGAGGGTTGCGGATGAAAACACGCGCAGTGAGATGGCAGACGAAAGCGGGACTCGTGAACCTGTTATCGAAACTAGTGAAGATCCCCAGTGTAACAGGTTCGAAAGCAGAAATCGCGATCGCGGAAACTGTTGAACAGGAACTGCGAACATTGCCATATTTTCAGGAAAATCCGGGACACGTACAAGTGCATCCGTTGCATGACGGGCGTAAGCTGGTTACTGCGCTTGTCAAAAAAGATGAAGATACAAGAAACACGATCATTCTGCTCAGCCATTTTGATGTGGTGGATGTACAGGATTACGGAAAATGGCAGTCGCTCGCTTTCCAGCCGCAAGAGCTTACCGAAACGTATTCTCGTCATAAAGATGAGATGCCTATCGATGTACAGCGGGATATGGAACGAGGGAATTGGCTGTTCGGACGGGGAATCATGGATATGAAATGCGGGCTCGCATTACATATGTCGATGATCGAGCAAGCGTGTGCAGGTTCGTTCGCGGGCAATCTGCTCTTGTTGACCGTTCCGGACGAGGAAGTCAACTCGGAGGGAATGAGGGCCGCCGTTCCGATATTGTTGCAGTTGGCCGAAAGTTACGATCTTGAATATAAAGCGTGCCTGAATTCGGAGCCGATGTTTTCCCGTTACCCGGGAGACGAGAATCAATATATCTACACCGGATCCAATGGGAAACTGCTGCCAGGATTTTTCTGTTGCGGAAAAGAGACGCACGTCGGCGAACCATTTTCAGGATTAAATGCAAACTACATGGCCTCACTGATGACGAACGAACTAGAACTGAACACGGAGTTCTGTGAAGTCGTAGAGGGTGAAGTCACACCGCCGCCCACCAATCTCATCTTCAAGGATCTGAAAGAAGCGTATTCCACACAGGTTACCCATCGTGCCGTCACATTGTTTAATCTCTTCTTGATGGAAAAACCGCTGGAAGCCATTGTCGACCACTTGCGCCGATCGGCTGAAAAGGTGGCTCGAGAAATCGAACGGACTTACACGAACAAGGCTCAAAGGTTCGCGCAACTGGAGGGTTATACACCTAAATCTCTACGCGTGAATGTTCTGACGTTTGAAGAGTTGGTCGCGCATGTTTTGCAAACGTACGGCGAAGAAAAAATCAAGGAACTGTTTGACCATGTACTGGTGAATCAAAGGGGCCAAGATGAGCGTGAGGTATCGATCCATATGGTAGATACCCTCTCCCAATTAGCGAAAGAAAAGTGGCCGATGATCGTGCTGTTCTTTGCTCCTCCTTTCTACCCACCTGTAAGCTCGCGGAATCATCCGTTGATCCGGCAGGTCGTGCAAGAAATGATCACCTATGCAAAAGAAAAACACGGCGTCACATTAAAGAAGCAAAATTACTTTTCGGGTATTTCCGACTCCAGTTATACGGGGTTTGGGTTCTCCTCCGCCTCTTTGCATTCCTTGAGTGCCAATATGCCGCTTTGGGAGAAAGGATATTCGCTTCCGGTCGCCGAGTTGGAAGCGCTCAACGTTCCTGTCGTCCATCTCGGCCCCGTCGGAAGGGATGCCCATAAATGGACAGAACGCTTAGATATCGATTTTGCTTTTGAAACACTTTTGGATATGATGCCCGTTGCCATCCGTCTATTATTGCGATAAACACCGTCCTTGTTCAATGGGCGGTTACAGCCGTGCAGGCGGGTTCATTAGAGGATGAAAAGCTCATCCCCCACCTTTGAAGCAGTGGGTGAGGGATGACCGCGTTCGACTTTCACCTATCTGTTCACATCCACAACGACCGTTTTGCCGGTAAACGCATCGATATAACTGAATTTACCCATGTGAATGAAATCCGGTTCGTAAAGCAGTTGGCCCTCCGGAGCGATTTGCATGTGAAATTCAGGCCAGTTATAAAGCAAGTGTAATGGCTGGTCATGCAAAAATGTTTCCTTAGCGACCTCTTCAGAAACCGTATTTTTATTGTCCGGCAGATGGATTGGCTTAAGAACAGGCAAATAGACACCGACGATTTGGCCTGTCACGGCGTCAATTTGCACAGAGTATCCTAAATCGGCAATAGGCACCCCTTGATGGCCGAGATTGAAAGTATACGAGTAAACATGTTCAGGCTTAAAATTCTGCTGAGCCTTCTCTTTTGATGGATCGTACCATTTCGGAGGTTGTTCGAAATTGCTTTCGTCGAACGAAGACATCAGAAATATTTCCTGTTCACCTGTTGGCAGTTGGGATTTCAGGAATTCCAACGCTTTCGTTTGACCTTCTTCTAAAGTAATCGTGGGCTTATCACTGTTTTCATTTTCATTCATAAACAAGCCCATCAACTGACCGCTCTTCGCATCAAATGTCGCGTGCACGAATTTTGGATGTTCTGCAGAACCTCCGGTGTTTTTTTCTGTCCAGTTGAAGTTCCACATCTCTCGATCGGATTCGAACCCGGGATCCTGTTGTTCTTCAAACTGGAATTTCGTTAGATCTAATTTAAAAAAGTCCGTTACGAGACGTTTCGCTTCTTCTTTGTTTTCTGCCTGTAGCGTTTTCCCCAGACCGTCCAAGGTGAATTTCTTAGGCTCTTCATTCCATGACCGGAAAAAGAATGTTTCTGCGGGTTGACCGGTGAGCGCATTGATCGGAGGCACGTTATTCGGCGTGAACATGAGTACGGGGTGTTCAACCCACTTGAACTTGCCGTTCTCATCTCGTTGTGTATATCCCGTCATATACATCTTGTTCATTTTTAACTGCCGGGAGAAGATCTCTTCCGCTTTTGCAAGAGGAATGGCTTTCGCGGGGTCGGGCAGTTTCGAACTGTCAAAGCGGAAGAAAACATTCATCCCGACAACATGGCCGTATGGGTCTACATGAATAGACACACAGTTCGAATGAAACGGGATTCCGTGAACAGTTTCGTAAAAGTTGACGCTTGCGAACCTCCAGCGGTACTCCTTTTTTCCTTTTTGACTGTAAAAACCCATCGTACCGCTACTGACATCGTCCACTTGTACACGGTTGGATAGGTCCGGGGCAATTTTTTTCAAGAAATCGGCGGCCGCTTGCCTGGCTTGCTGGGCGGACGGTTCCTTATCTCCTATCCAGTCGGGATTTTGGCGCGAAAAGTTGAGAAGTTGTCCTGTTTTTGCATCCAATATGGCATGGAGCACATCTCTCGGACCATCTTCATTTTTCTTCTGCGGCTCTTGTTTCAACTGCGTGAAGTTCTCTTTTGAGAAGGTAAGACTCCAGACCGGGTTACTATACATTCCAATGTGATCTGGTACATAATAGGCTTCGGCGTAAGGAAGTTCCTTTAAACCATCAAACAAGTTTCTTACTTTCGCAATCGCCTGATCTTTCTGAATCACATCTGCAGGCACCTGCTGTTTCTGGATTTCTGCTTCCTGTTTTGCCTGAACCGGTTGCTCTGCCCATGCAGACTGGGGAACGGTAGATACCACTGCCGCGAGAACCGTTGCGGTAGCTAGTTTTTGCAAATTTTTCACCTGATCGGCCTCCTTAGCGAAAAAAGTCTATGATCTATCTAGTTATCTTTCCTTCAAATTGGAATTTAACACATCTAGTAAAAATATTCTAATTTATGGATAGTATAGATTGCAAATTATCGCTATCATAGAAAGTATTTTGTAAAAATACATGATTTTTCTCCTGGTATCACTTGATTGAAGAATATAATTTTGAGAGATCACTGAAATCCGGGGGGGATCATCTATGGAAAAAAAGTATATTCTGGCTCTTGACCAGGGAACCACCAGTTCGCGCGCGATTTTGTTTGACAAAACCGGCCAAATGGTAGGCGTTGCTCAAAAAGAGTTCACCCAAATCTATCCGAAACCCGGTTGGGTGGAACATGATCCTATGGAAATTTGGGGCACGCAAAGCGGTGTGGCCAGAGAGGTGCTGGAAACCAAGGGTATCCGGCCACAGGAAGTGGCGGCGATCGGGATTACCAATCAGCGGGAAACCACGGTGGCTTGGGATAAGAATACGGGAAAACCGATATATCATGCGATCGTTTGGCAAGACCGAAGAACAGCCGGTATTTGCGACGAATTAAGGGAAAAAGGTTTGGAATCGTACATTCGTGAAAACACGGGTCTTGTGGTAGACGCTTACTTCTCGGGAACCAAGGTGAAATGGATTCTGGACAACGTGAAAGGCGCAAGGGAGAAAGCGGCCAGAGGCGACTTGCTGTTTGGAACCATCGACACGTGGCTGATCTGGAACCTCACCCGCGGCAAAGTTCACGTAACGGATTATTCCAACGCTTCCAGAACGATGTTATACAACATCAAGGAATTGAAATGGGATGAAAAGCTGCTGGATGAACTCGGCATTCCTGCTTCCATGCTTCCGGAAGTCCGCCCCTCGAGCGAAATCTACGGCGTTACCGATCGGGAAACGTTCGGAGGTGCCGAAATTCCAATCGCCGGGGTGGCAGGCGATCAGCAAGCGGCTTTGTTTGGACAGACCTGTTTTGAGCCCGGCACGGCGAAGAACACGTACGGAACAGGCTGCTTCATGTTAATGAACACCGGAGAGAAAGCGGTTTCTTCCGAGTCGGGACTGTTGACCACGATCGCTTGGGGATTGGACGGAAAAGTGGAATATGCTTTGGAAGGAAGTATCTTTATTGCAGGGGCAGCCGTCCAATGGCTGCGGGACGGGTTGAAACTGATTGATTCCGCGCCCGATTCGGAATACTACGCCGGCAAAGTAAAAGACACCGAGGGTGTTTACGTGGTTCCAGCCTTCGCAGGACTGGGTGCGCCTTATTGGGATATGTACGCCCGCGGCGCGATTTTTGGGCTCACTCGTGGTACCCGCAAGGAACATATCATTCGAGCAACCTTGGACTCCCTGGCTTACCAAACGAAAGACGTTTTGGGCGCCATGGAAAATGATTCCGGAATCAGGCTGCGGGCATTGCGGGTGGATGGAGGAGCCGTGACGAACAACCTGTTGATGCAATTTCAAGCGGACATTTTGGGAGTCCCTGTGGAGCGTCCGGCGGTAACCGAAACCACAGCATTGGGGGCCGCTTACCTGGCAGGATTGGCCGTCGGGTTCTGGTCGAAAGAAGAAATCGCCAACAATTTTCGCTTACAAGCGGTATTTCAGCCGAATATGGACGAGGAAACCAGGGCAAAACTTTACAAAGGATGGAAGAAAGCGGTTAAAAGAACTTTGAATTGGGAAAAAGACGAAGAGTAGAAATTCGAAAGCAAATGGGATATAATTGTGATGGAACAATAACATAGTGTAACGGTCTGAGATTTGGAGACGACCACAACACAGGCTACTATTCAAATTCCAAGAATAGATTGCCTTTGTTGTGGTCTTTTTTTTACTTCGAATGGGAGAGGACTGGATATGAAAAGAGAGAGGCAGCTTTCAACGAAGAACCGAAGGCAGTATCTTGAAGACATGGCGAACGAGCCATTGGATGTCATCATCATCGGTGGAGGAATTACCGGTGCGGGCATTGCTTTGGATGCGGCTTCCCGCGGATTGCATGTGGGATTGGTGGAAAAACAGGATTTTGGAGCGGGAACGAGCAGCCGCTCGACCAAACTGATTCATGGCGGGCTTCGCTATTTGAAGCAGGGGGAAGTCAACCTGGTCAAAGAAGTGGGGAGGGAACGGGATACTTTGTACCGGAACGCTCCCCACATCGTGATTCCGGAAAAAATGCTGCTCCCGTTGGTCGCCAACGGTACGTATGGGAGATTGGCAACATCCATCGGTCTGTGGATCTATGACCGGTTGGCCGGGGTCGCCCAAGAAGAACGAAGAGTCATGCTCTCCAAGCGTCATACGGAGGAACTTGAGCCTCTGCTGCGAAAAGATATATTGAAAGGGAGCGGGCTTTACATCGAGTATCGTACCGATGATGCGCGGCTGACGATTGAAGTGATCAAGACGGCCGCTTCCTATGGGGCTCTTTGTGTGAACTATACGGAAGCCACCCGATTTCTGTACAAAGATCAGAAAGTGATCGGGGTACAAGTGCGAGATGTTTTGACGGGAGAAAAGTATGAAATCTTTGCGAAGAAAGTTGTCAACGCCGCCGGGCCTTGGGTGGATCAAGTAAGGGAAAAAGACAAGTCGTTATACGGAAAACGTCTCCATTTGACAAAAGGTGTACATCTTGTTGTCCCGCGTCACAGGCTTCCCCTGCGCCAGTCCGTTTATTTTGATGTGCCGGACGGACGTATGATCTTTGCCATTCCGCGTGATCGGGCGACTTATATAGGCACGACGGACACCGATTATCACGGAAATCTGGAAACCCCCCGCGTCACCAAAGATGATGTGGCCTATCTTTTGGAAGCGGTGAATCATATGTTCCCGTCGGTACGTCTGAAAGAGGAAGATATCACTTCCAGTTGGGCGGGCCTGCGTCCCCTGATCCATGAAGACGGTAAGTTGCCGTCCGAACTGTCGCGGAAAGATGAGATTTTTCATTCTCCATCGGGATTGATTACGATTGCCGGCGGAAAACTGACCGGATTCCGCAAGATGGCGGAACGAGTGGTGGATCTGGTCGTTCAGGAATTAAAGACGGAAGAAGGGAGAGAGTTTCACGAGTGTACGACTGACAAGATCGTGTTGGCAGGGGGCGATTTCTCTCACCCGGAGCAAATTCCTGCGTTCGTGAGAATCATCCACGCGAAAGCCGGTGCTCAAATGGGCATCAGTGAAGAACAAGTCCTTGTTCTGGTCGGCAGGTTCGGGACGAATGCAGCGAAAATCATGGAGAAAGCGCTCGAACTTCGTGCGGCCCATCCAGAGAAAGATCCTTCCCTGCTGCTCATGTGTGCGGAACTCTCGTACTGCATCGAAGAAGAAATGGCAGTGAATTTAAACGACTTTTTGATCCGACGGACGGGAAGGTTGTTCTTTGAACGTGAAACGCTGGAACCGGTTTATCGGATTCTGCTGGAGGAAATGGCAAAACTTCTTGAATGGAACGAAGAACAAAAGCTTTCCTTCCTGGAGCAGTTTGAAGAAGAATACAGAAATGCGGTACAATTCGTATAGAATCTGCAGAACAATTGCACAGAAAACGATAAAGAGGTGACCGAGCCTCATGAAGCCATATACGGTGATTCCTGCAGTCAGGGGGTTTAAGGAGTTGGAGAAAGCCGCCTCCGCCCCCTCGGACACAATTTTTCTGCTGGAAGGCGAGATCATCCACCTGCGCCCTCTCGTAGAGATTGTCAAGCGGCTAAATAAAAAGATTTTTCTCCATTTGGATTTGATCAAGGGAATCAAAGAGGACGAGGCGTCCATTCACTATCTGGCCAAAGACATTAAGATCGACGGGATTATCAGCACGAGAACTTCAAGTCTCCTGCATGCCAAAAAGTTCGGATTGACGACCGTTCAGCGCGGGTTCATGATTGATTCGCATTCCGTGAAGACGATCTTGAAAACAGCGGAGCACGGAAAACCGGATTTCATTGAACTGCTTCCTTCCTATTCCTACCCGAAGATTGCCGAAATCAAGGAGAGTACGGGAGCGAATATCATCTTGGGAGGATTTATCGAACGGGAAGAAGACTTGGAAACATTCTTTGAAGCCGGGGCCCTTGCGGTTTCGACGAGCAAAACACATTTGTGGGAGTATGAGAGCCGGTTGTCGCGAAGTATATCAAATCTATGATCTGCCATTACAACCAAAACCCCTATTGAAAACCAAGTATCGACAAGGATCGGCGGTGCTTGCATGGTAACCCGCGCAATTTTCTTGTTGAAATGGTTCATGCACCACCAAGAATATGAGAAAGCGAATACGAACCATGTGGTATTTGGAAGAAAATCATGATCATCAAGTCTGTATAAACTTCACCCAGCCTGCCGTTAAGGCGGGATTTCGAGAATAGAAATAGATCCTTCGGTACTTTGTCTACATGCTGAACAAGCCTGGCGGTCAGCCAGGCTTGTTTTAACGAGTGTCCATGATGCCTTACAATCGAGCATCCCTTACATTCAGGAGAATTTCATCCATTGTATACCGATATGGATTTATTTCGTATACTAAGGGGCCCGTAAATCCCTCAGCTTTTAGGTAATCACATAAACCTGCTGTAATATTACTTCCGTCACCAGGGAGCAAATGTAGATCTGCTGCTCGATCGTTATCCGAAAAATGAACGGACATAAGACGATCTCCCAGTTTTTTTAGGGTATCTATTGGATCTTCTTCCATGATGGCCAAATGACCAATGTCCAGACAAGCTCCGAGATTACAATCAGTGAGCAGTTCAGTCCATTCTTTAACAGTCGAAGCAAAGTTATGGGTATAATTTAGCTTGTCCGGTATGAGATTCTCAAGTAATAATTGAACTCCAGCCTTGCTTGCAATATCAACTAATACATGTAAACGTTCCTTTACTTTAAATAGCGCTTCATGTCGGTCTTCATACGCCCATGCGTATCCGGCGTGTAGAACCGCGTGTTCTGCTCTATGGTCGGCTAAACGTTGAATCCATTCCGAAAGAACTTCAAGAGTGCGCTCCGCAACAACAGGATCAAAAGTTGCCAGATTCAAATCATGAAACGGTAAATGCATTCCCGTCTTGAGTCCGCATCGATTTGCCAACCTCAGGTATTCATCCGCTTTCAGATGCTCAGCCCAAATTTCTACTCCCTGAACACCGGCCTCTTTAATTTTCAATAAATCAGTTTCCGTAAGATTAGGACCTATTGACCATAGACTAAGCCACAATTCCATTTAGGTAGTCTCCTATCTATTTAACAAAATTTCATTTTTTTTAAAGTGCGATTCCTTCTCATCGTTCAAATCTTCTAAATTGCGTCCTTTGGTTTCCGGGGCCAACCAAATGGAGAAGATTAGCCCGATGAGACCTGCAAGTGTAAAAAGCCAAAGCGCGGGACCAATTCCCCAGGAAGTCACTAAATTAGGGAAAACCAAGATTCCAAGAATAGCGCCAACTCGGCTAAGGGCTGTTGCAAATCCGGATGCACTGGCTCTTATACTTGTGGGGAACAACTCTGTCGGATATACAAAATTGAGAATCCCGGGTCCCATGGTGGCAAATAAGACCGCTAAACTAAAGAGAATAACCAAAAAATTCATCGTTGGATGTGGATTTACAGCCAATATAGCTAAGGCACCTGTTAGACCTGAGAAAGCGAGAATCATAAGTGGTCGACGTCCCCACACTTCTACTAAGTAGGATCCGAGTACCGCGCCGCAAACCCCGAGTATACTTATGATAGCGGACCCAATATTCGCGCTGGTTTGAGAACCATGTGTGAATGCTTTTAAAATCGTCGGGGTATACATAGTTATCCCGTAATAGGCTACAGCGTAAGTAAACCAGAAGCCGCAAACAAAAAGTGTACGGCGCCACAGTTTACCAGAAAAGATGTCAATCAAACCATGTTTCTCATGAGTCTCATTTGCCAAAACAACCTGTTGATCTGTCAGTCGCTTCAGAATTTCTTCTGCCTCTTTAATTCGTCCTTTCGATGCCAACCATCTGGGTGATTCCGGAATTGTGGATCGGAGAAAAAAGACGACGAGCGCAAAGATAGCACCTAAAAGTAGCATATACCGCCATGCATTTGCCCCAAACGGCATAAAAAGAATGCCAACGACGTATGCAGCAACTGCACCGACAAACCAGATTGCCGCTAATGACGTTCCCTGGCGCCCACGTCGCTCGGATGAGCTAAATTCAGCGACAAGAGTAGCGGATATGGGGTAATCAGCCCCGATACCAAGTCCCAGAAGGAATCTGAATATGATGAGTTGCCAAACGTTCTGAGCAAAGGCCGTTAAAGCTGCGAAAATGACAAATGAAAGTAGATCGATTACATACATCGCTTTTCTTCCAAATGTATCGGTTAAATTCCCAAAAACTAAAGAACCAATTAACACACCGATTACGGCAGAAGAAGCTACCAGACCTGAAAGAGCTGGGCTTATGTGCCATTGTTTCACAAGGAAAGGCAACGTGACTGCTATAACAGTCAGATCATAGCCATCAAGAAATGTACCTGCAGCCGACAAAAGAGTAACTCGTCTTTGGAAGCGTTTCAGATGTGCAGAGTCTAGATGTTGAAAGCTCATATCTTCAACTCCTTTCGGATTCTATCATTGTTTCTTGAACAGATATCTGGAATTACTCCTTTTCAAACTCAGCTCATTTGAGGAATTGACCGAACATCCGTTAGCATACTTGGATTTTTTTCAGTGATGAGAAAGTTGACCAAATCTTGAAACTTGTAAAACTCGTATGTGACAGCTTGTTCAGCCAATCCGCTTTCCTCGTACCTCAAAAGAGCACAATCTACTCCTGCATTCTCGGCTGCCATGACGTCAAATATCGTGTCGCCAACCATCAAGCAACGGTCAGGTGTAGAACCTAACAGCGATATCGCTTTTAGAATCGGTTCCGCGCTCGGTTTTCCATGTTGAACATCATCGATGCAGACGATCACATCAAAGGCATCTGAAAGTCCGAAATGGTTTAACCCTCGCATGACTAAGCGGCGTTCCTTGTTTGTTACAATTGCTAATTGATACTTTTCACGTAACAGTGCAATACCCTCAATCACAAATGGATAAGGTCGAACCAAACGGTCATGATTTTTCTCGACTTGTGCCATGTAGTAAGCAAGCAGCTCGTCTGCTTGTGCTTCAAGCCCGACAAAGGATACAAATTCAGAAAAAGGTTCTCCAAACCTTGCATTTATATCCTCATAACTTAGGCGTTCGGGTAGAAACTTGCAAGCTGTTTCATAAGTCGCCTGAATGACCGATTTTCGGCTATCAAGCAATGTGCCGTCCAGATCAAAAAGAATTGAATGATACCTCGTCATCTGTTAGATAGGCCCTCCATAATTTTGGTTTCCTGCTGAAACAGCGAAGGCACCGTTTGCAGTCTGCATTGGATTTCGTATTTTCAACAATCAATCTTTAATGGACAGAATATGTGTATAATTATTTCTTCGCTTTCATATCTGGCACGAAGCCGGGAACTGTTACGATCGCATCTGGTTTCGTATCATACAGGAGGCAAATCCATTTTCCAAAGCATAAACACGCCGATATTTACGGTGAGAAAATCCCGCTCAACTTATGTTCAAGTACACTAAAGCGGCCTTCTTGTTCGCAGTCAGTCGAGCATATCATTCCTTCAATAAATTGTGCTCCCTCCTTATGAGACAATTAAACCTATAGCAAGATCTTAAGGACAAAAATAGGTGCCTTACAGATGTATCTCGCTATAGGTTTCTCCAAATCTCCAACCAAGAAACTTGTATTCACTTCTCACTTAGAATGATACTTTTCTTTCTTGAATACAAAATAAAAACAAGGTTAAGTATAAGTAAAATGATATAGAAATGATTTCAATAATTATGATGATTTAGTTATTCTTAGTAGCCAGTATAGAAGTTTCTAAGGAGAGCATATTGGTGATCAGGTTTCTATCGATGAAGTAGGCATGGCGGTAGAGAACGGCCAATTATAGTGTACTTTCCACCCATATTGCTGCCAGGGGACGACCGGAAAAACGCAAGTAACCAATCTGCACAGCGAATCCTAATCGGTTAGCTGCTCCTCACTGCTGATCGACTACTTTTAATTCTTCATCCGATAACCGGTACTAGCGGGTTAATTCCCGATCTCCCATCTCTTTTGGAATTTCATATATATGAGCGTTTTGCAAAATTAGTTTTCTGCCGTTAGGCAAAAAGAAAGACATCATGCTCTTAATCAAAAACCTATATTTTCCAGAAAAAATTGTTTATACGAATCCAATACCGTTTTTAAGCTACATTTTTGTATGCGTTTGCTTTGGTCATGGCTAAGGCGGAAGCCAATAGAACGATTGCGTTAATATACATGTGAGATTTTACTTTGCGGATCCCTTTCACATGAAGATCATTTGCCGTAAGATACTCTTTTAATCGAGAATGACAACGTTCTACACTCGTACGCTTCTTGTATAATTCCTGCCACGGTTTTGTGTTTCTATGTCTCTTGAGACTCAAGTTTCATCCAATCTTCAAAGGAAAACAGAGTTTGTTGTAGAATATACAAGTGACTTTACCTCCTGTGGAAAGAATTGAGTTTGGTCACTTGAACTTTCTACAAATTGGGGTAAAGTCCTTTTTTCTTTTGTTTTATGCCTTACGGCATAAGGGATAGGAATAATGCAAAAGGCTCATATATAAAAAAAGCCGAGCACTCAACCCGACGTTAATAATCATCTAATATGAGAGAACATATTTTTTACTCTACGACTGCCCACGCAAAGCGCACATGTTTACTCGCATAATAACGATCCGTTCGACTCTGAAAATAGCGTTCTTGGATATCGGATGGGCTTAAGTTCTCGTGAAGACGGAGCCCTAAACGTTCCAGTTCAAAAGCCAGTGTTGACGGGTCAAAGGTCGTTTTCATCGGCTCGCCTATCTTTCGTAAATTCTCCTGCATCTCTTTCATATGTGGAGTAGCTTCTTCCGGTACAAAGTAATCGAAGATAACCGCACTGCCCACGGGGGCAATATCGGTAATGGAACGCAGCGTTGCGAACACTTCGTTTCGAGTTAAGTACATGGTGACCCCTAGCCAACTAAAAAAACTTTTAGTCTGAAAGTCATACGAAGTTCCCTTGAGTGCATCAGCCAAACTCTCCTTTGTGAAATCAACAGGTACAAAGTGAAGATTTGATGGGATTTCCCATTCTAATTCAGCCAGTCGATTACGTTTGAAGGCTTGTGTGGCCGGGTGGTCAACTTCAAATACCTGAACCTGACTAAGGAGATCCGGTCGGCGAAAAGCAAAGGTATCCATCCCAGCCCCGAGTATCACATACTGCTCCACCCCTTTTTTTACAGCCTGATCAAGGTTATCTTCCGTATATCTTGAACGGCTAAGGACATGAGGTAACCCCATGGCTTGCAATAAAGACGGCAAGGCATTTGTCGCCTGGTCGGAGTCTGCCAAGCTACTTTCAGGAACATGAATTTGGAGAGCCCTAGAAAATCCTTGTTCAATGAGTGCACGTCTTTCTTCTGGTATCAAACGATAGGCTAGAAAGTCATCAAAAATTTTTGGGGTATCATTCATGGCATGGTAGGCACGTAAGTAGGCGGTCATTATTGCAGTAAGACTGACTTGGTTTTCTTTCATTTGAATATCCTCCTTTTAGAGCCTATCTCCTTAGGCACCGAGAGATAGCATCTAAAAAGAAGTATACCAAACCTAACCATTGTGTCAATCATTAAAATTTAATAATACCACAATAATAAAATTTTGTCAAGCATTTATTTCGAGTAGCTGCCGAGAAGATGCCCCATGGTGAATTCTTAGAGATTAAAGGCGCTGCTCATGCTGGTCTCTTTGCAAAGGCTGACGAGGTCAACAATGCTTGAGACGACATTCTCGGAAGTATGATAGAAAAGCGGGGATTTCCCCGCTTTTTTAGTCAGACTTTGAAACGTTGCATGAGGCTTTGCAATTCTTCCACCATTTTTTCCAAGTTTGCTGCAGAGGAACCGATTTCCTCCATAGAAGCCAATTGTTCTTCCGTGATTGCCGCAACATTTTGCGAATGTGCCGCCGTTTCTTGCGATACGCGTGCCATCTCTTCTACGGAAGCGGCTACTTGTTGCGTTCCGGCCGACAATTGTTGAGCGGTTGCAGCAACCTCTTGGATTTGTCCGGCGATTCGGTTCATTGATTCGAAAATACGTACGAATTTCTGTTCCGTTTCTTGTGCCACGGAAAGGCCCGATTCCACTTCTTTTTTCACTTGTCCCATGTATTCCACTGTAGATTTCGTGTCTTTCTGCGTTTCTTCAATCAAATAGGTGATCTGTTTTGTCGATTCAGCCGTTCGTTCGGCAAGTTTTCTCACTTCATCCGCGACAACGGCAAATCCGCGGCCTGATTCTCCAGCTCTTGCCGCCTCTATCGCCGCATTGAGTGCAAGCAAACTGGTTTGGTCAGCGATATTTGTAATCAACTCGACGATTTTTTCGATCGCATGCGCACGCTCCACCAGGTGCAAGATCGATTCTTCTGAACGTTTGACAGAGTCGCTGATCGCATTCATCTGCTTAACCGTATTTTGAACAAAACGGTTGCCTTCTTCCGCCTGTTGCATCGTCTCAGAAGCCACCTCAGAAACGATGGATGAACTTTCAGCGATGCGACTGATACCCGCGGCCATTTCCTCCATCGCTTTTGCGCTCTCTTCGGCACCTCGCGTCTGGTTCTCCGTACCGCTGGCTACCTCTTGAATCGCCATAGCCACCTGTTCCGTTGCCTTGCTCGTTTGTTCGGCGCTCGCTCTCAACTCGATAGAAGAAGCCGCCACATGGTCAGCGGTTTCCTGCACCTGATTAATAATTGTGCGTAGAGATTCACTCATGTGATTAAAGGCCATGGCCAGTTTGTCAAACTCATGATTCGCCCTCACTTGTATCGTTTCTGTGAGGTCACCTTGACTGATTCTCTCCGCCGCATCGTTCAATTCTTTGAAGCGGCCTGAGATGGAGCGAATGATCAGCCAGACAATGACTGCGCCTGCAAATAAGGAAAGAACGATAACAAGCATTGTCGTGTGAAAGATGGATGAAGCGGCTGCGTCAATTTCATCCGCCTTCCATGTGGCGGCAATTTTCCACCCTGTCGTTTTGTTGCTAACAAAATCAATGTACTTGCTCTGACCATCATATAAATAATCGAAGACACCGGAATCCCGTTTGGACATCATATCCGATTCATAGCCTTTCGCTTCGGTACCCGGCTTCATCGCAGGATGGACAATCACCTTACTCGTCTTATCCAATAGAAATACATATCCGTTTTTTCCGATTTTTACCTGACTCACGACATCTGATAAATATTGCAGGTTCAAATTAAGCGCGACAACCCCGGATCCGTCTTGCAACGTTTTCGCGATGGTCACAGTCATTTGGCCGGTGCTGGCAGTCGAAAAAGGTTCTGTGATGATGATATTCCCCTTATGGTTCATGGCCATCTGATACCAAGGCCGATTGCGGGGATCATATCCAGAAGGAAGGGAGAGTTTCGGGGATTGAATAAATTCTCCGGTAGTTGTTCCCACGTAGATTGAAAGTAGATCCGGATGGAGTTTGGCATAGGCATCCAGTTGTTCTTTCACGGGCAGATGATCTTTACTGTTGAGATCTTCCTGATTCACCCTCTGTGAAAAGTAATCAATATCGCGCATTTTGGCTTGGATAGCCTCATTGATCGTTTGGTTGATGAGCTTAACGTTCTCGTCAGCAGCTTGTTGAATCTCGACAGCGACTTTGGTTTTCGCCGTCTGATAGGAGACCCAACCAATGATCATACTGGGAATGATCAGAATGATCGCGAATGACAGGATCAATCTCTTTTTTACATCGAATGAAAACAAACCCTTAACCCCTTTTCTCAAAAATGTTACCTCCTTGATCCATAATTAATTATGTAATTGATAGACAATATAATGATATAAAATATATGTTAAGAGAAAATAAAGTCTTAGAATAGCAAATAAACTAAATAAATTTTTGGATTATAGTGATTCCTGTCTATTTCTCTTGAAATCATGAGTGTTTTACAAAATTAGATTCTTCTCGTTAGGAAAAAGAAAGACGTCATGTACCGCTATATTATCTGATTATTTATAAAATAGTAAAATATTATTGCCTACCCGAAACCCTTTATTTTTCCTCTATCTCTCAGATAGGGGATTTCATTTTCTAAGCATGCGGGAATTGCACCGGTTCACTAGAAAAATTGGGGCGTCCTAGTCATTCTGAATCATTGGGATTCACGATAGCGAAGTGTAAATGATCTTCCCACTTCCCGTTAATCTTCACGTTCTTCTTGGAAAGCCCCTCCTTATGGAATCCTGCCTTTTCCAAAACTCGAATCGACCCGATGTTATGTGGCATGACCCCTGCTTCGATTCTGTGCAACTTGAGAACCTCGAAGGCATGGTCAACGATCAGGCGCACAGCTTCAGTAGTATAGCCATGTCCGTTGTGCGATTGATCTACATAATAGCCTAGCCAACATGTCTGTAAAGGACCACGTACTACTTCAGTTAACTCAATGATGCCAATCAGTTCATCAGTACCGACGAGGAAAATGCCGAACGTGTATTGCTCGTCTCTTTCCATCTTCGCCAAGCTGGTTTGGATTCGATTTAACTGATATTCCTCCATATAGAACTCCTCGGTCCGTTCTGGGGTATACTGTTGCCAAAATTCTCGGTTTCTACGGTGCATCTCTGCCAACGCCCCCACATCTGTGGCCTCTAAAAATCGCAAATAGATTTTGTGTCCCACCAATTTCATCTTACCTCATCCCTTCTTTCACATAAAAACACCACAGGAATCCTGTGGTGATGGCCCTCTTCTTCATACCTAAGCATGCTCCCAGTCAAAAGGGCAATCGTACCCAACCTTCAAAAGGTATGTCGAGATTAGCAGCAACCATACCTGTGTCTCGCAGCTCAGTTCTCGATGTGTTCTCGGCTTCTATTTGAAGTACACAATGTCGTTCATATCAAATTGTTTTTCCGTCAATCCTTGTTTACCACATTCACGGGTTTTCCCTCCAAAAACGCTTGTATATTGTTCACGGCAATTTCCAGTAACCTCTGTCTTGCTTCTTTTGATGCCCAGGCGATATGAGGCGTAATCAAGCAATTTTTTGCCGTCAGCAACGGATTATCGTTTCCAGGCGGTTCCTTGGACAAGACATCCAACGCTGCTCCCGCAATCACGCCATGATTCAGCGCGTCGGCAAGATCCGCGTCGACGACGAGACCCCCGCGTGCCGTATTGATGAGAAAAGACGTAGGCTTCATCAGTCTCAAGCTTTCCTTATTGATAAGACCTTTCGTCTCTTGGGTAAGAGGGCAGTGCAGTGAGATTACATCAGAGATGCGTAAGAGCTCCTGTAGATCGACCCATTGAAACGATTGTCCCTTCAAATCAACAAAAGGGTGATGTTTGTTAGCCGATCGCCGATTCGCTACGACATTCATACCCATGGCCAAAGCAATGCGAGCCACTTGCTCACCGATATGGCCATAACCGATAATCCCCATCGTTTTGCCTGCCAACTCAATGAGAGGGGCTTTCCAGAAACACCAGTCCGGATTTCTTGCCCACTCTCCGCTTTTTACCGCATCACTGTGTAACTGAACTTTGTTACATAACTCCAAAAGCAAGGCGAATACCATCTGGGCTACTGATTTTGTTCCATACTCTGGAACGTTCGTGACAACGATCTGTTTGCGGGAGGCCGCTTGTATATCCACGATATCGTAACCGGTAGCCAGTACGCCGATATAACGAAGGTCTGGCAGTTTTGCGAGAGTCTCCGCTTTCAAAGGCGTTTTGTTGGTGAGCACGATTTCGGCGCCGCTTGCACGCTCAATGATCCGTTCTTCGGGCGTACGCTCGTAGATCGTTGCGTCCCCAAGCTCCTCCAATGAATGCCAACTTAAATCTCCTGGATTTAATGTATAACCGTCCAACACGACTATCTTCATACGCTTCCCCACCTCGTAACGCAATGAATCAGACGAATAAGTAATTATTCTATGAAGCTTCGAGGATTCCTATACCCTATCATTTTTCTTTCATCTTCCATCATTTGATATACTTCGACCATGCCTATATGTTACACTTTTGTTAGAAAAGTCACCCAATTTTGTGTATGGCGCTTTCTCATACCCCCATACCGCAACCGGCGCCATCAGAAGAAGAAAAGTTTCTTGGTAGAGAAGAAATGTTTAAGACTGCCAAAAGCTACAGGGTGACTTTTGGGTGGATGGTATCGCTTTGCAGCGCAGAGGTGAGTGGAAGGTCGTTCCGCTTCCTTTAAACCGTTAATAGGCATATGCTTTGCGTGAGACAGCGATTTCGAAGATCGTCTCGCTTCCTTTGGACGTAAAAGGGTATATGCATTGCGCGTAATAGCGACTTTGAAGGTCGTCTCGCAACATTTGATTATGATTCCATGCGAGACGACCTTCACGGAGCATGAGCGCAATGCATATACCTGCTGAAACGACCTCCACAGAGCATGAACGCGAAGCATATGACCTCTGGACCTTCATCGAACCCAAGCGAAAAGCGATACATCCACCTAAGCACTAGTTTTCATTGTAGGATCACATTTTTTGCGAGGTGAAGAGATCAATGCGGGGACGAAACAGGAAATGGGCCGCCGTCACATTGGCCATGACGCTTGTGTTTGCATCACCAACACTGGCGGGGGCGGACTCTGCACAAACGTCTGTTTTGACACAAGACCAGGCGATGAAAAAGGTGCAACAAATTCTCTCGATATCAGATGATTACAAACTCGAGTCCGTGCAAAGCGATGATCATTTCGGAATGCCGGGGGTCAACAATTCGGTTTGGATTTTCACCTGGGCGAAAAACAATTTTGCCGATCATGCAAGCATTCACGCGATTGTGAACGCGAAGACAGGCGATATCGTCTCGCTAAACATGTGGGGAGACTCATCCAATGGCGAAACGAAGGTAACGCGCGATGATGCGAGAGCAAAGGCCAAAGCGTGGATACAAAAACTCGAACCGGACAAGGCTGCTCTTGTACAAGAAATATCCACGGATCAAGAAGCTGTCAACATGCCATACGTGAAAGGAATGAGCGGGTATTCGTTCCGTTTTGTGCGTACGGTCAATGGGATTCCCTTCCCGATGGACGGTTTTACGATAACAATCGATGGGCAAGGTAATCTCGTCAATTATAATTTCACATGGTCTCTCTCGGATGATCAATTTCCGAAAGCCGAATCCGTGATCGATAAGGAAAAAGCGGCCACTTTGTATTCCGCTCAACTGCCGCTGCAGTTACAGTATGAAAGCGTCATCCAACCGGGGACGTCAGCCCCCGAGATGCATCTAATATACACCAGTCAAGTGAACCAGCTGCCTTTCTTCGGCGCGGGTGGCTTTCCAATCATGGATGCCCATACCGGAAAAATGATCACACAGTCGGGAGAAGAACTCCAACCCAGCCAACCGACGGTTCCTCTGGCGGACAAGGCGGAACCAGCTCCTGCAAACGGCAATGTCGATCAAGAAACAGCCTTGAAACTGGCCAAAGGGTATGCGTCGATGATCGATTCCTCCTATACATTACAAAACGCTTCTTTCACCACATGGCAAAACAATCAGATCAAAGTCTGGCGCTTCTCCTGGATGAAAGGAGGAGATCCCAAAAACGGGACGATCGAAATCGCGGTCGATGCGAACACTGGAGAATTGCGCGATTTATTCACTCCGGGTTCTCCGATTGATGAGAAGCAGACGCCGAAACTGAGCAGGGAAGAAGCGCGCGAGAAAGCGATCGCTTTTGTGAAACAAGCGGCGCCGACCCAACTCCATTCATTTGCTCTCTTGAATCAAGAACCGGCATTTACGGACATTAAAGGAATGAACGGTTACAATTTCCATTTTGGCCATCTGGTCAACGGGATCCTGTCGGACGATCAAACGATCGACCTCACTGTCGATGGCCAAACTGGCAAAGTCGTACAATATCATTCCATGAACCGACTTCCGGAAAATCAATCGGTTCCCTATCCGGATCCGAAGCAAGCGATGTCTGTGGAAGCGGCGAAAGCGAAGATCTTGGAAAAGTTCCCACTGCAACTCCAATATGTACGTCTGATGGAGAAAAACAGCGAGTCCGGGAACGGTCCGAAATGGGGAAATGTTCTTCTGGTTTACGCACCGGCAGCCGCAGATCCTGCATCTCGCTTGGATGCGATTTCCGGGGAATGGTTGACTCCTTGGGGCCAACCGGCCGATAACCGGAAAGTAAGCGATATCAAGGGACATTGGGCAGAGAAGGAACTGCAGGAAATGGTCAACAGGGGCGTATTTAAGCTGGATGGCGACAAGGTGCACCCGGATGCGGTTGTAACCCGTGGAGAAGCGGTGCGCGCGTTCGTTCTGGGGCTTTCGTTCCCCCGTTATGCCGTGGCCAAATCCTCTTATCAAGACGTCTTGCCGACAGACCCGAACTACGAATTTATCGAATCGGCCGTAATGATGGGATGGCTCCCCAAAAATCTGCAAGAGTTTCACCCGAATGAGCCCATCCTGCGCGAAGAATTGGCGGATTTGGCAACCCATGCTCTCGGATACGGAGAACTTTCCGCGAAGAAAGAGATCTTTGTCAAACCGTTTGAAGATCTCACCCCGCAAGATGATCCATACCTGGGGAGTATCGCGATTGTCAAAGCACTGGGGCTGATGTCGGGAGATGGCGTGCATTTTCATCCGGTTGAGAAAGTCACACGCGCTCAAATCGCATATGTCGTGTCACAGATGCAACAGCATTTGAAAAACAGTCATCCGCCTTATTACGCAGGTTTGAAGTGACATAAAAACGAGGCCCTGCAAAGAACGGCAGAGCCTCGTTTGTTTCGCTATTTTCTCTTCGCCTCTTCCTTCAACTGATTTTTCAGTTCCGGAGGCATTTCCACTTTCAAGTTGTCATCATTCAGGCTGAAAAATTGAATGGACGCATTGGTTACGAATGTGCCTACATCATCGACGCCGCTGACGGATTCCATTTCGATTTTCATCAAGTAATGCGTTTTTGCGTCAATATAAAACGTATACAGCGTGGGGACCGATTTTCCTTCGGGAACAGGGAATCCCGCCAAAGGCACGGCATCTGCTTCCAATTGGTACACATGTGTGTTCGAACTGATCAGAATCTGATCCTTTAAGCGATAGACGGTCGGCGGATTCATCTTCGTCAGGCGCTCCAACGATGCCCAGATGTCAGGCAGTTTGACGCGCGAGCTCGGGCGCCACGCTCCGTCTTCGCGGTAATAGGATGAATGTTGGTCTTGAAAAATATAGTACGAACGGCCGTCGACCGACTGTGACATGACGATCTGATCGGGCAAGATGACATTGCCGTAGATGGAAGAGAGATGGGTACGTCCGCGTTCACGCACGTAGAGATTGCCGTTCATTCCGAACTTGGTGACCGTTTGGTTTTTGTTGATTGCTTCCAGGATCGCGGACCATCCGTTCGGATCCACGTGTTTTTCTTCCGTTTGGGACGGCGCCTCTTGTGCATTGGGGGCGGTATAGTGGATACCGCATCCGCTCACGCCGAGCGATAAAACCGCAAAGAACATGACAAGAAGCATTAGCGGTCGGATTCTACGCATGTCGGCCTTTCCCCCTTTGCACCCATTGATAACCGTAACCTGCCAGCACCAACAGCCCATACAACCCAACAAGTACAGGCACGACAGGATAGGGTAGAGACTTCAAGACGAAAAATTGTTGTGTACCGTACAGTTGTGTCACCCACAGATCTGCAGAAATCGGGTGCGGGAAGACGATATTCTCCTTATACATCCGCCATACACGGTTCAATTGACCGTTGTCGTACGTATAAGCCGTAAGATATCGGGTGTTCACATCGCGGATCAGACTCGGGTCATTCGCGATGATCACAGGTTTCTTCAGATTCGGGTCATGGCTTACAAATTCAAAGCGGAACGAATCTTTCTCTTTCGCCAGGCCGCTTTGCCATAACGTTTCCCATGTGTGGTCAGGTTTCAATTTCAAGATTTTCGCCGGCGTGGTATTGATCAGAAGTTCGTCCAGGCCATCTCCGTCGATATCGGCGATGATCAGATCGCTCGTTAAAGGTTCTACCCATGTTCCTTTCCACGTGGCGAGCGCTGGTCCATCCGGATGGCTGGCATCCACAAGTTTCAATTCGTTCGCTCCTTCGATCACCAGTTGCGTGCCGGTACCCGGTAGAAACTTGCCTTGGCCGATGATTGTCGCACCCGGAATCTCCACGTTTGTATGCAGGCCAAACCTATCATTCCAGTTGTTGCGGCTCTCTTTCACCGAGCGAGCGGCCCGTTCATCCATGGCGACAGTGATGGATAACGGATCAAAGAAACTGGTAAGCACCTGTTTGGGATCATCGACAGGCGTAAAATGCTGCTTGACCACACCGTTTTCCACGCTCCAACTGGATGAATAGTAAGGGAAGCCTGCCAGCCCGAGCGAAGAAAAAGGCAGGGAAGCGACTTCCGCTTGCGTGGCGGGTTCCTTTTTGTACCCTGTATCCGGAGTGAACTGTAAGACGTCGACATTTTCCAGTTGTTTCTTGATGCGTGCGGCAACCGCATTCGGATCGACGGGCTTCTTGCCGAACAAGCGGCTGAACCAATCGCGGAGTGTGGAGGAAGCATTCGACCCTTTTTTGACTTGTTCCAGTTGTTGTTCGTCTTCTTGCAACGTATCCTGTTCGTCCGTTTTAGGCAGGTCGCCTAATGAATAGATCGCGTTCCCCTTGTTGACGAGCGGATATAGGGGAAACAGCGGGCGTGCATCCAACTGATCGCTTTTCGCCGCGATCCCGAACTTGCTGTAGAAAGGCATGCTTCCCAAAGGGATGAGCGCCAGCAGGACGGCTACCGATACGAGCAGGGTCAATGTGTATGTCCAGCGAATTTTCGCGTATCGAGAAGCAATCCACCCCAGAATCGCAAACATCACCGGAAATTCGACGAACCGCCATGCCAGCGAGTCGGAGTAGATGCTGTTGACTCCATAACAAAGAAGCAGGATCAGCAAAGTCAACAAGGAAAAGGTACGTCTCCATGCTTTCGGAATGGCGAACCAGCTGATGACTGCTCCCGCGCCGATCATGAGAAACCCGATATAGGAGAGATCCAACGCGAGAGGGATGACGACCAAATCATAGAAGGTCACAAGGAAGACGGCATAGAGCACAAGCAGAACGATCGGAAGGATGCTCGATCGTCTCGATGATGGGATCCCATTCGCTTTCATTCCTTGCTTTCCTCCTTTCCTGAAGCGCGCGTCATAATCACGATCAAGGTGACGAATAGCCAGAACATGAAGTTCATGGCAGGCACTTCAAAGACATTTTCCACCGCGCATTGCACCAAAACGGCGAGGCAGCCGGTGAACATCCCTAGCAAGAGCGGCCAGTCCTGGTGAACGCGCAAAGGTTTAAAAATCCTTGTATACAAGTTGCGCATCACCGTGACAAACAGAGTGAGCATAGTGCTCAGACCGACGATCCCCATTTCCCCCAAAGTCTTGGCATAATAGTTGTCGGAATAGGGAGCGTTGAAGTTTCTTGCGGCGACTGCTCCCCCGAAATGGC
The DNA here is from genome assembly GCF_023705585.1 of Collibacillus ludicampi. Taxonomy (NCBI): domain Bacteria; kingdom Bacillati; phylum Bacillota; class Bacilli; order Caryophanales; family Alicyclobacillaceae; genus Collibacillus; species Collibacillus ludicampi. The sequence goes on along the minus strand of NZ_BOQE01000001.1, from coordinate 1,154,074 downwards.
CGAGTCCTGCGCCGAACAGCGGGTTGTGCCGAATGATGTCATATGCGAGCAACCAACGGAAAATCCGTCCGTCTTTGGCGCTTTTCATCCAATAAAGCGGTGTAAACAGTTCAAACACGCGCTTGTGAATAGCCGGGACGAACAATGCAGCCACACCCGCTACCAGGATGAGAATGAGCAGTCTCTTGTCAAACAAGACAGCCATGATGACAAGCGCGGCAAAGAGTGCCATCCAAGCGCCGCGCGTATATGTGAACACGAGAGCGGCTAACGTCGCGGCGGCGATCAACGCAAAGAACAATCGTTCTTTCCGTGAACGTGCGGCCCATGCCATGCCTGCCGCCGTCGGGAACATCAGGATCAGGTAACTGCCCATAATATTGGGGCTGCCAAAAACAGAGTATACGCGGGTGCGCACAGTTTCCCCCGCATCCACCCAGTTGCTTGGGATCGGCGCTTTCACAATGAACTGGTAAATCCCGTGCAAGCTGATCAATAATGCTGCCACGAGACTCCAACGCACGAGCGTTTTGGCGAATTTCTCATCTATAAAATAGGGAAGGACAAACACGTAAAAAGCGTACCAGTATACCGCACGGAATCCTTCAAAATCGACAGCGAAACTTGAAAGGTCGATCGCCAGATAAGCGACTCCAAGGAGAATGAAGGCGATCAATACACGGTGGTACGGCAACTGTTCGATCCGCTCCCCCAGCAGATAGCGTCTCAAAGCCAGAGCAGCGAGGACAATCAGGATCAGCTTGTCCCATACGGAACCGAGGACTCCCACGATCGGTATCTTTCGTAACGCGAAGTCAACGAGCGGGAACCAGGTCAGTGCGATGATGCCCCAGTTCTTATATGTGTCTATTTTCACAAAAAATTCCCCTCCTCCCTGACAAATACCCCGTCGATTATATCATAGCCAAAGTTGATTATGATATAATGTTCGCGAAATACTGTTGAAAAGAGGGAGCACATGGCGAAGACAAGGCTGCTGCGAGGGGAATGGTTTCTCGTTTCGCTCATTTTGCTTGCAGCGCTTCTACTGCGATTCTATTTTCTTGTGAAAGTACAACAACCTCCTCTGTTCGGCGATGCCAAGAATTATGATGCGATGGTGCGCCGCCTCTTGACGACAGGGGTCTACAGTTACTGGGGAGGCGGGCCGGATGCGTATGTCACGCCGGGATATCCTTTGTTTCTCGCCATGATTTATAAGTTGTTTTGGGCGGGTGCAGGCAGCCCATTAATGAAAGTGCGCGGGATCCAGGCCTTGCTGTCAGTCGGGACGATTCTGCTCAGTTATCTGATCGTCCGCCGTTTGCACGGGGTAACGGCAGCCATGCTCACAGCGCTGGTTTCCGCTTTCTATGTCAGCATGGTTTGGTCACCGGCTGCCATATTGACGGAAACATTGTTTGTATTTCTCTTTATGCTTTACGTGTATCTGTTTTTGCTCGGCATGCAGAAGGAGTCGGTCGGATGGACGTTTCTCAGCGGCGGGGTTTTCGCGTTATCGGTGCTGGTTCGTCCGGCGAGCGCGCCTCTGCTCATTCTTCCGCTTTTCTATCATTTTTTCATCCAAAGGTGTAGGAACATCCTCTGGCTCTTGACAGCCACGGGACTCGGGTTCGTCCTCGTGATGATTCCCTGGTGGATCCGCAATCTGGAATCGCTGGGGCATTTGGTGTTATTGGCCACGCAAAGCGGCAATCCTTTGCTTGCAGGGACAGACCCGTATTTCCGTGAAGGGGACGCGCTCTTTAAAAATCTGCAAGGGGTGGATCAGAGCGCACTCGCCTGGAAGAGGATTCGGGAAGGTTTTACTCAGGAAACTTGGTTGTTTATCAAATGGTTTACCGTCGGGAAATGGTGGTATATGTTCCGTGGCCCTTGGTACGATATCCCGCACGCAGGCTTCCTTGATAGTCTCATTCCCATGCATCTGCCCATCGTCGTGATAGGATGGTTGAGCGTTGTTCTCGCCTGGGTGTGGCGCGAACTTCGTCTCTTCGCGTTCATTCTCATCGGCATGACGGGGATTCAATTGATGTTCTTGCCTTTGACCCGCTATGCGTTTCCGATGATGCCGTTTCTGATCATGGGGGGAGCGATCGTCCTCGCCCGGCTATTGACGAGGCAGGAGGGGAACGTGTAGTGAAAGTTAGCTTTGTGTGAGACAGCTGATTTGAAAGTGTGTGGTTTGGTGGGCGCATGCTTTGTGCGAGACATCTGCCTTGAAAATGAGTGCTTGGGTGGATGTATCGCTTTGCGCTTGGGTTCGATGAAGGTCGTTCCGCTTGGGTTATTAATAGCGGTTTCGGAACGACCTTCCACTCACCTCTACGCTGCAAAGCGATACACCCACCCAAAAGCTAATTTCGTTGCTTGTGGCAGCCTTACATTTTTCTTCCCGCACATGAAACGATCATCCACTGATGGTGCCGCTTGCGGCATGAGTGGCTATCTCGAAAATGTGTAGTTTGTTGGGCGTATACTTTGCGTTCGCGCTCCGTGGAGGTCGTCTCGCACGGAATATGATCATATGTTGCGAGACGACCTCCAAAGTCGCTGTCTCACGCAAAGCATTACGCCTCCCCAAAGACATTATTCACTCTTCTGATGGTGCCGCTTGCGCAATGAGTGGCTACCTTGAGTCGCTATTACGCGCAAAGCATTACACCCTCCCCAGCACTGAATTTCTATATAGAAAGGAGGCCGCATCATGTCCAAGAAAGTCCTGGTCATCATCCCGGCTTATAATGAAGAAAAGAGCGTTGGTCATGTCATCCAAAAGATTCGCCGTGCCGTCCCGTCTGTCGATGTGTTGGTCGTCAACGACGGGTCAACGGATGCGACTTCCCAGGTCGCTCGGCAGGCGGGCGCGCAAGTGGTCGATCTGCCATTTAACCTGGGAATCGGCGGCGGTATGCAGACCGGTTACCTGTATGCTTATCGGAACGGCTATGACGCGGCCGTGCAGATCGACGCGGACGGACAGCACGATCCGGCCGATCTTCCGCGTTTGCTCACTCACCTGGAAAAGGGGGAAGCCGATCTGATTCTCGGTTCCCGTTATGTGGAGAAAACCCGCTATCGCTCCACGTGGACGAGGCGCATCGGGATGATCATTCTCTCAAAAATGGTGAGCTTGATCATCGGCAAACCCGTGTACGATACGACGAGCGGTTACCGCGTCGTCAACCGAAATGTGATGCGTCTGTTCGCACAGAACTACCCGACCGATTATCCGGAGGTTGAAGCGCTCGTACTCGTTCATCTGAATGGGTACAAAATCCGGGAAGTGCCTGTGGAAATGGAAGAGAGGAAGGCGGGGCGCTCGTCGATCACACCGCTGAAATCTGTGTATTACATGGTAAAGGTCGGGCTTGCGCTCGTGATGAATGTATTGCGCAAACCTACGATCACGAAAACGTAATCGTATTCGAGGGGGGAATCGGAATGGATGTATTCGTATTCGCGATCGCTTTTTCGGTCGTCTTCATCTTCGTCGTTCTCGATCTTGTGCGGCGGAAGCGACTGAAAGAGCAGTATTCGCTTTTGTGGCTTCTGGTAGGTCTCGTTTTGATTGTCTTGTCATCCAGCCGTTCGCTTGTGGAAAAAATGGCTTCTTATCTTCATATTTATTATGCGCCGTCGATGTTATTTTTATTCGGTTTGATCTTTTGTTTTACACTCATCTTGCATTTAACTGTGGTGATCTCGAAACTGAATGACCGGGTTGTGCGTTTGACGCAGGAAGTGGCGCTATTAAAAGAGCAACTGAGCGCGCCTTCCAAGAAACATGAACCGTCCTCATCCGGCGAAAGGAAAGTTGTGTAATGGTTTATACGCTTCTTTTGCTCAATGTACTGTTGCTTGTCGTTGGGCAAATTTTTTTCAAAATGGGCTTGGAACAAGCAGGGGGCTTCCATCTGTCCAATTGGATGCAAGTATTTTTATCCCCGTGGATCCTGACAGGGCTTTTCTTGTATGTATTGGCGACCGGCTTGTGGTTTGGCGTCCTGTCCCGTGTGAATCTTAGCGTGGCTTATCCGTTGCAGAGTCTCTCGTATGTATTCGGGGTGATCGCCGCGTGGCTGATCTTTCATGAACCTGTTTCTTTCACCCGTTGGATGGGAGTCGTGGTGATCATGATCGGGGTAGCTTTGATTGTGCGATAATCAGTGCGTCTTGAACGATTAACGGCATACCTGTTTCATCTTTTCGCGTTGAGCGATCAGCAAATATTTGTCCAACAACTGACTCTTGGCGATAACCGTTTCATCAGTGAGGCTTTTCTTTTCCGCAGCCAACTGAATCAGTTCGAATTGTAACTGTTCGATGATCTTTTGCAATATGTGTTCATCCATTCTGATCCCCTCAAAATCAATCATAAAAATTCAAACACAAGCACCAGTATACTTGAACGCTGCCGAAAAAGTTGTTGATATTTGTCGAAGTCGAGAAAAATTTTTTTGAAATGAAAACAAGGCCTCTTCCTTTATCAGGGAGAGGCCTTGTGCTGTTTACGATGCGGAAAAACGGGCAGGATGATACGGAAGGTGGTACCGGCGGGCGACGTCTGTACAAGTACCAAATCTCCGCCATGTGCCTGGGCAAGCATGCGAGAGATCGTCAGGCCGAGGCCGAGGCCGCGGTTTTGTTTCTGGCCGTTTTTTCCGCGATAAAAACGTTCGAAAATAAACGGCTGCTCTTCCGGCGGGATTCCGCGGCCTTCATCTTGTACATCGAGTTCGATCTGCCCGTCGCGTTCGCGCAGGGTAACACGGATGGTTGTGTCAGGGGGAGAGGCGGCGCGGCTGTTGTTGAGCAGGTTGATGAGAATCTGGCGTAACAGTCCCGCATCCCCTTGTATCCACACAGCGTTCTCAGGGAGATCGCGCTCGATGCGCACATCGGCAAATTGGCTGAGTACGCGGAGCTGCTGAATGACTTCTTCCACCAGTGCGGCCAGTTCCACAGGATTCTTTTGCAGCGGAATGGCCCCCGCTTCGAACGAAGAAAAACTGAGCAAATCCTCGACCATTTTTTGCAGGCGTTTGGCTTCTTCGAGCGAGATCTGTAGAAATTCGTCCGCTTCTTCATCCGTGACCACCTTTCCGAGTACCGCCTGGATCATCCCTCGGATCGAAGTGATCGGGGTGCGTAATTCGTGGGAGACGCCCGCGAGCAGTTCGGTGCGCATTTGTTCGAGCTGTTTCAATCGTTCGGCCATGTCGCGAAAGGAGGTGATCAATTGCTGCAGTTCCCTCTCTTTGACTTCTTTCGGCAAATCCGGGTCGTAACCGCCTTCTGCGATCATTTGTGCCGCTTCTGCCACCTGACGTAAAGGAGAGGTGAGTTTTCGCGAGAGAAAATAGATCACAAGCCACCCGGCCAATGCGACCGAGCCGATCAGGGAAGCGATCGGTCCGTAAAGCTGCTCAAATTTGGGCAGAACATCCGTTGCCGGCACCGAAAGAAAAAGCCCGCTGCCATGAGGAATTTCTTCTGGAATTGGGACACCGACACGAAGCCATGTTTGTCCGTCCACCGGAATCACTTCTCTTGTGGATTGGCCATGCAAAATCTCGGTAAACAAACGGGTGTGATCAGGCAAGGTACTGGCGATCTCTTCGTATTTCCCGTTAGAGAGGATCGACAAGTGCCCCTGATGATCCATCAGTTGGATGACCGAGCGGTTGGTGCGGATTTCCTTGAGGTGTTTGAGTTTTTCAAGCGACCCGGGGCCGTTCAGAACCTGTGCGCAGAGGTCGGCAAGTTGGAAAGCCCTTAGTTCCATCAATTCAAAACTTTGTTCATATGCATTGCTGCGTACCCAATAGATGGCGATCACACCGATAACGAACAGGCTGCCGAGCAAAACGAGCACGTAGCGGGTCGTCCAATAACGCAGCAGGGAAACACTGCGGCCGGATGGTTTTGTTGTTTTAGAAAACACGTAACATATACCCCATTCTGCGGATGGTGACGATCTCTCCTTCCGATGGCGGCCAGTCTCTCAGGGATTGGCGCAATCGTTTGATCGCTACATCGACGGCGCGGTCACCACCGCTGTAGTCCATCCCCCATACGTGATCGAGCAGTTGATCTCGCGTGAAGCACTGGTTGGGATGGCGGATAAGAAAAGCGAGCAGTTCCCAGTCACGCGGGGCCAAGGGAACCGGTTCTCCGGAGAGAGAAACGGTACGCGCGGAAAAATCGACGGTCAGTCGGCCAATCTGCACCATATCTTGTTCGATCAAACCGACCGAACGTCTCAACACGGCTTGTACACGAGCCACCACTTCTTCCGGGTCGAACGGTTTGGGAATGTAATCGTCCGCCCCCTCCTTGAAGCCGCGAATCCGGTCCTTGACATCTCCTCTTGCGGTCAGCATGATCACTGGGCAACTGCTCTGCTTGCGAATCTCCTCCAGAACCACCCAGCCATTTTGACCTGGAAGCATCAGATCCAATAGCACTAGGGCAGGATTTTCCCGAGCGAAGATCTCGATCGCCTCCACACCGTCACTGGCGACAACGACCTGGTAGCCGGCTTGTTTCAGATAGGCTTGCAACAGTCGGGCGATCGGCTTTTCATCTTCAACAAGCAGGATAGTCTGCATCGTTGCCCTCCTTTCATATGAGTTTATCTTAGCGATTTGTTCGTAAGTTGACAAACTCGACATCTCACAGACACATTTCGGGTATATGATCATTAAGGATTTAATCATTTGGTAGACATACGTCACCTGACTCAATGCCTGCCATTTCATTATGAAAAGCCTGAAACAAGGGAGGATATGACGTTGTCAGGTTTGAAAGGTGCAACACTTATGCGTTCCGAATGTGAAGAGCGTTCATCCCGCAGGGAAGGCATATTCAGACGTGTGAGCAAACGGATTCTGAAAGGCGACTTGTTTTCTTACCTTTACAGTTTGTATTGGAGTCTTCGCGTGGGGAGCATTTCTGTGCCCCTGCCGGTGTTCACCCATTGGAAGACGAGATGGAGGATTTCACCAACAGCAAACTTGATCGTTCGCAAACAGTTTATTGTCGGACGGATGAATACACAGATCGGGCAAAATGGTCAAGAAGGACTGGACCGCAATGTGATTCAAGTTGCGGATGGCGGGACTTTGGAGATCGACGGACAGGTGTGCTTGGGTCCGGGTGTACGGATCCTCGTGGGGCCGAACGCCCGCTTGAAAATCGGTGACCGCAGCTATATCACAGCCAATTCAAGGGTGATCGTAAAATCGGATATCGAGATAGGCTCCGATTGTGCCATCTCATGGGATGTGCAACTGATGGATACCGATTTTCATCACATCCAACCCGGATGTCCGAACACGAAAAAGATTACGATTGGGAATCGCGTATGGATCGGTTCGCGAGCGACGATCTTAAAAGGAGTAACCATCGGTGATGGAGCGGTCGTTGCGGCCGGTTCCGTTGTCACAAAAGATGTCCCCCCGAATACATTGGTCGGCGGTAATCCGGCCCGCGTGATTCGCGAAAACATCAAGTGGAAACCCTGAAAGGAAGAGCCTCGTGAAAGTTGCTTTTCCATACTTTTTCCGCAAATATGGTTTATCATGAGAATACACCTATCACCATATCCCTCATTGGCCTCCGCGTGATCGCTATGATCACGTCTTTTTTTGTCCCAAGAAGCCGTTTTTAAGAAGATATTGACCTTGCATAAATAAAATAACTTTAAAGAAAATTAAGCATCATCTATCAAAAATAACTTCCATTTTTCTGAAAGAATGATACAATATATGTATAGAAGATTTCGAAAAAGGCGGGTGAGCAAGTTGGCGAAAACGTTAGGCATGAAAATCAGAGATCTGCGCATTAAGAAAGGGTACACACAAACGGATTTGGCTGAAGGATTGGTCACTCCCAGCATGATCAGCCAGATCGAAGCCGACAAAGCGAATCCTTCGTACAAACTGCTAGAAGCTCTTGCCAAGCGCTTGGAAGTGTCGATCGACTATTTTCTGAATGACATACAGGAAAAATTGGAACTGGACAGCCGTTACAAGCTTGCACGCGCGATGATGCAGTCTCAGGATTATGAGAAAGCGATCGAAATCTTAAAAGAGCTGTTGAATTCCCCTGGCATGCAGTCATTCGAAGTCAAGTTCGATTTGGCGGAAGCATATTTGAAGAATGAAGACTATGAGCAGGCGGTCGAACAACTGGAGACCCTCTATCGTGAAGTATCGCTCGATAAAGACCGGCGATTGGTCGTTCAAGTGTTGGATCAGTTGGCTTATTGCAAAATCCAGCGGAACGATTATATCCTTGCGCGACACTTTTTGTTACAGGCATTACGTGAAACGAGACGACTCGACGAGGCGGATCGCGCCTTAAAAGGCAAAGTGTTGCGAAAACTGGCGGATGCGACCGCTTATCTCGGCCCGTATGAAGATGCGATTGAATATTATGAAGATGCTCTCACAGCACTTCAAGGAACGACTGAACTGTTCGAAATCGGAAAGGCCTATGAGGGACTGGGGGACATGTTCGGAAAGCTGGAGGATTTCCGTAAAGCGTCCGATTACACGCGTTCCGCGATTACCATGTACAAGAGCGACCATCGCGTGACCAATGTAGGCGAATGTAAAACGAAACTCGGCATCTATCTAAGCAGGCTTGGGGATTACGAGGAAGCGAAGAGAGTCTACCAGGAGGTTCTGGAAGACTATCAAGAGCAGGAAAATGATGAGCAGATGGGCTACGTCTATGTACGGATGGGCGAATTGTATTCCTTCATGGGGGATTACGAGCAGGCCATGGAATACTGTCAGCGCGGATTGGCGATGATTCCGGAGCAGAGCAGCCTCAAAGCGGTTTCCCTAGAAATTTTCGGGAGGGTGGCATGGGAGATGAAATCGGCCGAATTGGCCGTTGCGTCATTATCACAAGCGGCTGCCCGTTTCGAGAAAGAGAACCTCTATTCGGAACTGATTCATGTCCATACCCGACTCAGCCACATCTATCAGTCACAGGGCGATCTTGCAGCGGCCAATACAGCGATGTTGCAAGCGACCCGTGCAATGGAGGAAAGCTTAAAAATGAAAGGGCTATATTTGTAATGAAAAAACAAGAATGTACATGATTTCAGCTTGTAGAACATGGGAACCACAGGTACTTGGTCTACACGCTGTAACGCCTGAGAGAATCAGGCGTTTTTTCTTTTGGGACGCATTCCGCATAAATACCAAAAAGCCGTTCAAGCGATCTTAGTATTTGATGTTAAACTTCGGTAGTTTTTCCTTTCGTGCTGCTGAGCCGTCGTACTCAATATTACACCCAGTCGGTGATTGGTCCACAACATATGGCGATCCGATTTTGAAGGGTGTAAGGGTTCGCGGCGTCTTTTATTCCGTTTTCGATAAATAGATAGCACTAAGCTTAACCGGTATGGTCTTTTCGATCCGTAAAGTTTGTTCATCGATGACAGTAAGTTGTTGATTGAGTTCATCCCCTACATATATCTTTCCATTCATGGATACAATTGAGCACGCTCGAAAATTACCCGTAACTTCCTTTACATCAAATGTTTCGGTGCTGACTCGGCTGATTGGAACAGAGATTGGAGTCGCACTCGCTAATTTTTCGAAATGCGTTACAAAGATATTTCTCCCATCTGAAGAGAGGACTAAATCCTTAGCATATGGGAGGAGTTTAACCTGATTTAAAAGGGTACCTGTTTTTGGGTCAATTTTCACGAGTATATTTTTAGGAGCGTCTTTAGGTAAAAAATCGGCACTTTCACCTTGAAAGATTCCGTAGATGTATGGCCCCCCGGAAATGATCCTAAGCGGAACATATTTTTGATCCTCTTTAAAAATGGGTCTTATTGCTTTCGTATCCAGGTCAACTTCGTAAATGTTTGACTTCTTTTCTGGAAGTTTGTCTTCTATCGCCACTTGTGGAGGGTAATAACTTGATACAAAAGCTTTGTTTCCACTCCCTGTTATATCCTGTACGACACCTGGAATATGAATGGTAGATACGATATTTTGCGCTTGGACGTCATAAAAACCTAGTGCTGTTACTTGCATATTCTCATCGTGTAAAATTTGTGCGGAGTCCATAAAGTAGATATTCCGGTATGCATACAAATGAACAGGAACAAACGGTTTTGTACTTTTTGATTCGAACGAATGATCATTTGTTAAAAATAGTAAACCGAAAAACGGTTTTTCTGAAGACATACCAGGAGAAACTATTTTTTATTGAAGGCATCATAATACAAATTTTGTAGGAAAATACCATTGGAAACCATGCGATCATTATTATTGTTCAAGTTCACAATTTCTAAGTTATGAGTATCGCTTATCAGAAGATTCGAAGAATCTAGTTGCATCTTATGATTAGAACATCCCGAAAGAATCATAAGTGCGAATAAAAAGAATATGAGAGTGTACTTTTTCGCGGACATAACGTACCTCCTTCACAAAAAAAGGGGCTCTTTAGCCCCTCCAGCTTTGAGCGGTATGTGGAGAATTGTAGATATCATCTGGAAAGACGATAGAACCTCCGTCTGCATCAATATCAACGCCCGCCCACGAAAAGAATTTGGAAAATACTCATTCAAAATATCGATACTAACCGGTTAGTATCTATTTTAGATAATAATATGATCGCGGATTCTATCAATATTTTTTTATTATTTTTTCAAATTGGGATTCAGTACGTGTTCGATAATGGTTTTAAAAACGTTGGGAGTCAGCAAGTCGGGATAGTTTTACCTGAAGTTAAACACGGAAGAGCGAATGCATATACCTAACTCATTATCTAAACTAGAGAGCATTCCCCTTTTGTAGTATAGTAGGATAAGGTCATGCTTGTTTTAAGGAGGACTTATGTCAGGAAAGAGCCAAACTTTTGTCCGGGGAGCGTTTTCACTGGCGCTTGCCGGGCTGATATCCAAGATACTCGGTGTTGTGTACGTGGTTCCGCTGCAGAACATGATCGGTGACTACGGGATCGGTCTTTATCAGTTTGCCTATCCCGTCTATACGACCATGTTGATCCTCTCGACGGCAGGCTTTCCGCTCGCGATGTCCAAATCGGTCGCCGAGCGCGTGGCCCTCTCCGATTTTGACGGAGCGGACCAGATCTATCGGGCTGCCAGCCGCTTGATGATCATTACAGGTATCGTCACGTTCCTGCTGATGTATCTGTTGTCACCATATTTAGCCAAATGGGATGGGAATGTGAACGCCACGCTTGCTATGAGGGCGATCGCTTTTGCGCTCCTGATCGTACCGCCATTGTCCGCCATGCGCGGTTTTATGCAGGGCAATCATCATATGAAGGCATCCGGCAACTCGCAAGTGGTGGAACAGTTTGTCCGTGTAGGTTTCATCGTTTTTGGCACATGGTGGGTGTTGCATCTCGGGTACACGGCAAAAGAAGGGGCCGCCGCGGCGACATTCGGAGGAGCGATAGGGGCTCTGGCCAGTCTGATCTATCTCTATATCCATGTGCGCCGGTTGCGCAGAAGCTATGAGCCGCGAATGACCGGGCAGGTGGCGCTCGATTCGTGGACGGTTGTGAAAAACCTGTCGAAATATGCTCTTCCAATCTCGCTTGGAGCGTTGGTTTTGCCGATTTCCAGCAGTGTCGATTCCTTCACGATTACGAATCTGTTGCATGTAGCCGGGATGCCGATCGACGAAGCGACTGAACAATTTGGGATCTTTACGGGACGTGCCTTGCGTCTCATTCAGTTGCCCCTGTCTTTTGCTACGGCGATGGGTTTGTCGCTCATGCCGGCGATTACGGAAGCGATCACCTTAAAGAATGAGAAGTTGCTGCAGGAGCGCGTGCAGATTTCCTTCCGTTTGAACGCGCTGATTACATTGCCGGCTGCGGCCATTTTGATCGCTTTGCCCACCGAGATCAACATCATGTTGTTTAAAGACGCGCAAGGGGCTCCCGTTGTCGCATCCGTCGCATTGATGAGCGTTTTTGCCGCGTATGAATTGGTCACTACATATATCCTGCAGGGGATTGGAAAGTTTTATCTGCCTGTAGGCAATATGATGTTCGGGACATTCTGCAAACTTCTGTTCAATATTTTTCTCGTCCCCCGTTTCGGGATTATCGGCGCCGCTTATGCTACGGTGATCGCATACTTGATTTCATCGGGTTTGAATGTGCGCGCCGTGTTGAAATATACAAAAGTTCGTTTGCATCTGGGTGTGCTTCTCGTACGGCCCGTGATCACTTCCGCCATCATGGGTCTCGCGCTTTGGTTCACGCGTCAAGGTGTCCATTCTCTGTTGGTCGGGATCATTCCGAACGAGCGGATTCTTTCTACCGTAGTGTTGTTCCTCGTACTTCCGGTGGGATTCGCGATCTACATGGCGGCACTGCTCATGCTCGGTGGGCTTGAACGCAAAGAAGTCGGCTATATTCCTTTCTTCGGTAAATATCTGCTCCGGATCTTGGATCGTGTTGCCGTTCGTTCGACACGAGGATGAAAGATCTGTCGCATTTTTTATATTGAAACAATCCTCTCTCAGCTGTTACGATGAAGATGGGAGAGGATACCTATGAAAAAGAAAAAATGGAGCACCACGATCGTTGGGTTGTCGCTGATTACGGTGATGGCAGGTACCACCGGAAGCGCTTGGGCGGCCGGTACAAACGTTCCTGGCGGATCACATGGTAAGACGTTTTCATTAGCCGTTCCCCTGAATTCGCTACTCCTACCCTCATCATCGGTTCAGATTCAAGTGAAAACGTTTGACCAACAGGTCAAACAAGACACATTGAACCATATCAGGCAAATGATTCAGCAAAATGATATGCCGGGACGGATTGAACGCGAACTGGGGATCCGCTTGACTCAGCCTGTCCATCTGTATGTGGCGTCCGATCTCAACGCCTATCGTGACACGTTGAAGCGATTGCAATTTCCCCAGGACGAGATCGAAGCGATCGCGGAGAAAAGCAATGGTGTGACGGCAGAAAATGATATCGTCATCGTATTAAGCCGTAACCCTGGCGACGGATTATTAGCAAACGTGTTGCAGCACGAGCTGACACATGTCGCTTTGAATCAATACGGAGTATCGAAGGAGATGCCCAGTTGGATCAATGAAGGAATCGCCTGGCGTTTGGGTTTGCAGGCGGAAGCTTCGGGCCGTTCACAATTGCTCACAGATAATGAAACGAAAGAGTTGCGCTATTCCGTCTTGGATGCTTTAGCAAAGAACCAATGGATTCCGTTGATCAGCGATCCTATGGATACAATTACGGAAAAGGTTTCTTATAATGTAGAAATTCAGGATTACTTTGCTGTTGATTCCTTAATCAGACGCTACGGGGAAGCATCCTTTCATAAGTATCTCTCCTATGTGAAAAACGGGGAAAAAGATCCGTTTTTGCATGCGTTCGGAGAAAATGAGGAAGCTTTTGAGAAGCGATTTATTAAAGATATGAACCGGTTTATGAAGCGGACGGATAAAGGGGTACGTATCAAGTTCCGTGTAGAAGCAAATTTTTCCGGTTACTTCGCACTGATGGGCAAAGGGCAAAGTTACTGGACCCGTTATCGACTGCCTGCCGGAACGTATACTGCGATCATCGATCCATCCGGACGGATCACAGGACTTCCGCAGGGCGAACGAGTGCCTGCTCCGGGCACGCCCGATCCGGATGTGGTTTTTATCGGCATAAAGCCGCTTCATGATCGTTTATCGGGAAAAACGATACAAAATGGCGGGTTCGCGATCGAGTCGGCGTATGGTGATTATTTCTTGCTGAATGCGTGGACGACGTATACGGATGGTTCGACCGATTATCCGCTGACGGATCATCATCTGGGAATTACTCTATTGGAAATCGATACACTTTCTTGAATCATGCCTTTAAACGGGCGTATCTTGCGTTCGCGCTCCGCGGAGGGCGTCTCGCTTGTAATATGTTTAGTTGTTGCGAGACGATCTCCAAAGTCTCTGTCTCACGCGAAGCGTCACGCCCGTTCAAAGGCATTTTTTTATCCTCTGTTGGCGCAACGGGCCTATTCTTGAAAAAAGACCATGGGCTCACAGAGCTCACGGTCTTGCAAAATATCAAACAAGAAGGTTTGATCATCTTCATGGAAACTCTTTTGCAAAAGCTTCAGCGGATTCATTGCCGGGAACACGGATGCGATGCAGTGTGAGTAACCCTTGCTGGGGAGTGGCGAGTCCGTTTCTGGTTGTGACGGCAAACTCAAATCCCGCTTTCTCTGTTTCCTTCACTGTCGCGTCGTCATAGCGGCCTGCAGGATAAGCGAAGGCGATCACGGGACAACCAATCTGCTCCTCGATCGCTACTTTCGATCCGTGAATTTCTTCCCATTTTTGTTTTTCCGAAAGCTTTGTCAGATCCAAATGAGAAACCGTATGAGCACCGATTTCGATGACACCGGATTGTTGCATTTCCTTGATTTCATCCCATGAGAGATTGTTTTTGCCCCCCACAAAACCGGAGACAACAAAGATCGTCGCTTTCAGACCCAATCTTTTCAGAACCGGAAAGGCAACTGTATAGTTATCTTTATACCCGTCATCAAATGTGATTATGATGGGTTTGCTGGGGAGAGGTCTACCTTCCTTCCAGTCTTCCAAGTCTTTGAATGTGATTGCATGATAGCCGGTATCTTTAAGATGTTGCATTTCCGCTTCGAATGTATCGGGTGAGACCATCAACGTATTTTTAGGGTCTGAGTGAATCGAATGATACATTAAGATCGGGACAGGTCCGTGATATGTGCGCGGAATGTCAGCGTCCTCTTGTGGATGTTGAGACATTTCCGGCATGGGTTTTGCTTTGTGAACATCAAGAGGTTCCGCCTGAATGGATGGTGACGGCGGCTCAACTGTAGGGCTTACAGTCGAATGGACGCCACAACCTGCGAGTAGAAACGTGATCAAAATTGCCGAGAATAAGCCGACCGGTTTGTTCATAAGAGCGAAACCCTCTTTCTATCATCACTGCAAGTTCATACTAATTATTATAAGATTGGATAGAAAGATAGAAAAGATTAAAAAAGATTAAATCATACTGCAATCGCCGAATAAAAAGGTAGAATCATCAAATAAAACGGATGATTAGAAATTTTATTATGTGAGCGCAAAGAGGCTCATCTCAATATCTGCACTGCATGGGACATTGAAGGCTTACTTGAAAATTAGTGCTTGGGTGGATGTATCGCTTTGCGCTTGGGTTCGATGAAGGTCCAGCGGTCATATGCTTTGCGTTCGTGCTCCGTGGAGATCGTCTCGCTTCCAGACATTAAAAAATCCCGTTTGTCACAACCATCAAATGGATTGTGCAAACGGGATTTTACGATTGTAAAAATTGAACGGCCAATTCTCCGCTTTTCTCCGCTTCCAGTTTGAGTGCTTGCATGTGTTCATGCATGATCTGTTTGAGCATTTCAAGGTTGTCGATACAGTGCTGCACGCGTGTTTTCAGATGATCGTATGTAACCGAATCGACGGAAAGTCCTGTCGCGATCCCGACTCGCTGCACAAATCGGTCGATCTTCGGATCATACGAGAGTGGAACGAACGGGACATCGTACAAAGCTGCCAAGATCAACGAATGTAAACGCATCCCGATGATCATGTCCATGTTCGCGATGATACTCGAGATGTCACGGAATGTGAATTGTTCATCGAGAAGGGTTGCAGCCTCTTTCATATGTTCAGCGATTTGTTTGGACGCCCCTACATCTCCAGGGTACTGCATGGGTATAAACACAACGCGCCAGCCCATGCGCACCAAGTCGTCACATACGCGAGCCAGCACTTGAAGATAGGGGTGGTCGGTTGCCCAATTGCGCACGGCAACCCCAACGAGGGGTTGTTTCCGATGCGAGGTCGATGGTTCCAATCCATAGCGGGAGAGGATCTTCCATCCGTCATCTTTGGGGAACTGTTCCGTATCGATGACGAGAGCCGGATCTGCAGTCACATGGATCGGAGGCTTGGTCACTCCCAGTGTAAGCAGATCGGTTCGCGATTTGTCATCGCGTACAGTGATCATATCCACCCGATTGACAACGCGCTGGATCAACTGTTTGGAAAGTTTTTGTGTGACGGGACCAACCCCTTGCGCATAGAAAAAGACCGGTTTTCGCAACGCTTTTGCCAGAGCGACAATCCCCAGGTAATAGAGAATGCTGCGAGGACTCGTCACATCCTGCAGCAGCGTGCCTCCACCCATCACGAGCATGTCGGAGCGAAGAAGTTCGCGAAAGATGACAAATGCGTTCCAGCGGTTATATGCGGGAATTCCAAATAATTCTCTTGTTCTGTCGGGTTGGTTGGACAGGACAACCATCTCTGCGTCGGGCCGGCGTTTCCGGATTCCGGAGAGAATGCCGAAGAGCACCGTGTCGTCACCCAGGTTGTCGAATCCATAATACCCAGAAATTAATATGCGCGACATCGTTCGTCCCTTCCTCACATCGTTCATGCGGACACGTCCGGTACACATTCAGCATTAGTATAACAGGTCAGCCCGTGTATGGAAAGCTTCATACCGGAAAGGAAGCGTGTGGAGGGATTCTTACGTCTCCTTCGGTCATACTAACGGTATGGATTTTTTGCAGAAAGGAGCGAATCCGTATGTCTTTACTTTCTTTTTTACGAGTGATTGGAATCATCATCGCTCTTATCCTCATTGGCGGGTTAACCTTTCTATATGGATTCGCATACAAAATCTATGATCAACCGGGGCTAAAGTCTGACCTACACAATCTTCATTCCTTTTTTCCCGCGCATCCATCGCATGCCGGCGAGCCTTTGGGTGCCGGTTTTGCCGTCGCGCCTTTACCGACGATGAAGTTTCTCTTTCTTGGCGTAGATTCGCGTAACGGGGAGCAAGCCCGTGCCGATACGATTATGGTTGCTATTGTGAATCCGAAAAAACAAGAGATACACATTCTCCCGATCCCGCGCGATACATTTGTTCAAGTGCCGGGTTATGGGTTTACGAAGATCAATCATGCGATGTTTTATGGAGGTGTTCCGCTCATCAAAGAGACCGTATCGCGTTTTCTCTCTGAACCCATCGACTATACAATTGTGGTTGACTTTGAAGGATTTAAACGCGTGGTAGACGAAATGGGAGGCATTCATATTTTTGTGGAAAAAAATATGGATTATGATGATCCGACGGACGGAACCCATATCCACCTGCATCGCGGGGAACAAGTCCTCAATGGTAAGCAAGCGTTAGACTATTCCCGTTTTCGCCATGATGCGGAAGCAGATACGGGCCGTATGCGGAGACAGCAGCAGGTCATACGTGCTATGATACAAGAGGGAAAATCCATGGAATATTGGCCGAAATGGTTCAATATCACACAGATCCTCGGTGATCATGTGAAAACGGATGTTCCGCCGATCACGTTAATTCGCTTGACGAAAGAATTTGTCAGCGGCTTAACTCCTGAAAAGATCCAAACCGAAAGTATTCAGGGGGTAAACCGTATTCATGGATACGATGGGCTTTGGTATTTCTTCGTCACACAAGAGGAACGCAAACGATTGCATGATTGGGTGGAGCGATGGACGCGGGGGAATGAAACGGAATGAATGGTGAAACATTTAGTGATACAAGAATCATGAATGTGGGAGACAGCGCAGTACAACCAAGGATTCCAACTATTGAGATTTTGGGCATTCCTTTTTCCACATTAACGTTTGATGAAACGATAGAACTGCTTGCCGGGTGGATGAAGGAAGATCAGCCACGCCAGGTGGTAACCGCCAATCCGGAATATGTCATGATTGCCAAAGAAAATCCGCAGCTTGCGGCGATTTTGCGCGAGGCGGATCTGGTGACTCCGGACGGAATCGGCGCCGTTATGGCAGGAAGGCTGTTTGGCGCTCCTTTGGAGGGAAGAGTGACAGGGGCGGACATGCTTCCCCGATTGCTTGACATTTGCGACCGGGAAAAATACCGTGTATATGCTTTGGGATCCAAACCGGAAGCCAATCAATTGGCTTTGCAAAGATTCCGGAGGGAATATCCGCACGTTCATTTTGCCGGGCGGGACGGGTATTTTATAGAATCGGATGTCCCTGACATTTTGGACGAGATCAAACAACACCGTCCCCATCTCTTGCTGGTGGGGCTCGGTATGGGAAAACAGGACGCCTTTATCGCAAAATATAAAAAGGAACTGGGAGTGCCCGTATCCATTGCCATCGGTGGCAGCTTAGACGTTTTTGCCGGCACGGTCAAACGTGCACCTCTCATCTGGCAAAAAATGCACATCGAATGGCTGTATCGTTTGTTGAAACAACCGTCCCGTTGGAGAAGGCAATTGGTGTTACCGAAGTTTGCTATTTTGGTGCTGTCGGCTTATATACGCGGTCGATTTCAAAAGAACTGAATCTCAACGAGGCAAAGTTTGCTCAGAACCCCATCTTTTTTACAGGTTGAAATACACTCCTTCGCAAACAATAGGTATACCGGTGATCCATCGAGATTACCGGAATCACGCAAAGGAGTGATCCTTTATGGCAAAAGGGCAAAAGCGTAACACATTATTGGTGCCTGCAGCGCATAAAGCGTTGGATGATATGAAATACGAAATTGCCGCCGAATTGGGACTACCTGTCTATCAAGGCAGCGAAGACTATTGGGGTGAAATTCGCACGCGCGACGCCGGTGCCGTAGGTGGTTCGATCACAAGAAAATTGGTTGCATTTGCGCAACAACAGTTGGCGAATCAAGGAACCAACAAGTAAAGATTGCCAAAGTAAGTCCTCATAGGGATTGCTCATCATTGAATAGAATCATACAAGGAAGCGTTCGTGTATACCGAGCGCTTCTTTTCTATAGTCCCCCATACCGCAAGCGGCGCCATCAGAAGATGAAAAGTGACATTGGGTGGGCGTAATGCTTTGCGTGAGACAGCGACTTTGGAGGTCGTCTCGCGACATCTGAACATTGTTCCGTGCGAGACGACCTCCACGGAGCGCGAACGCAAAGCATACGCCCACCAAACTACACATTTTCAAGGGAGTATGTGACAGAATGAAAATGTAATACGTGAACATGATTCATGATTGACACGCTACATAAATTGGGATACTATCGTGTGTGATTGCGAAGTTCGTGATCATTTGGATTTAAAGGGGGTTCCTCATGATGTCCCAACGACGCTATCTGTTTACTTCGGAATCTGTAACCGAAGGACATCCCGATAAAATTTGTGACCAGATATCGGATGCCGTACTGGATGCCATTCTGGCGAAGGATCCGTCCGCGCGCGTGGCTTGCGAAACGTCTGTGACGACAGGCTTGGTGCTCGTTGCCGGCGAGATCACGACATCCACTTACGTCGATATTCCCAAGGTTGTGCGTGAAACGATTCGCGAGATCGGTTATACGCGTGCGAAGTACGGTTTTGATGCGGAAACGTGTGCGGTGATTACATCCATCGACGAACAGTCGCCCGATATCGCGATGGGCGTAAACAAGGCGCTCGAAGCGCGTACCGGTGAAATGACGGAAGAGGAAATCGAAGCGATCGGTGCAGGCGACCAAGGGCTGATGTTCGGTTTTGCATGCAATGAGACGCAAGAATTAATGCCGCTGCCGATTTCGCTTGCACATAAACTGGCTCGCCGCCTTTCCGAAGTGCGCAAGAACGGTACGTTGCCCTATTTGCGTCCCGACGGAAAGACGCAGGTGACGATCGAATATGTTGATGGGAAGCCACACCGCGTCGACACGATCGTAATTTCCACTCAACATTCGGAAGATGTGTCCCTGGAAACGATCCAAAAAGATCTGCATGAACATGTGATCAAGCCTGTCGTTCCGCAGGAATTCATCAATGCCGAAACCAAATATTTCATTAATCCAACGGGTCGCTTCGTCATCGGAGGCCCCCAAGGAGATGCCGGTTTGACCGGACGTAAAATCATTGTTGACACGTACGGCGGATACGCTCGTCACGGCGGTGGCGCTTTCTCCGGGAAAGACCCGACGAAAGTCGACCGTTCCGCTGCATACGCTGCCCGTTATGTAGCGAAGAATATCGTTGCCGCAGACCTTGCGGATCGATGCGAAGTACAGCTGGCTTATGCGATCGGGGTGGCCAAGCCTGTTTCCATCATGGTGGATACCTTTGGTACGGGCAAGATTCCCGAAGAGAAAATCGTAGAATTGGTCAAACAAAACTTCGATCTTCGTCCAGCCGGAATCATCAAGATGTTGGATCTGCGTCGTCCGATCTATCGGCAAACGGCTGCCTATGGTCATTTTGGCCGAAACGACCTGGATCTGCCATGGGAACGAACGGACAAAGTCGCTGCGCTCCGTCAAGGTGCCGGTCTGTAATGGAAGAACCCCTTTTGCTCATGCAAGCAAAAGGGGTTGTTCTTTTTTCCATATCGTTTGGCAAAAGACGTTCGTTTCTTCGATCACTTGGGCACAAGCATCATATGCCCCTTGTTGTTGATAGATGTGCAATGCTTTGGAGAGTAGGGATAAAACATCGTCATAACGGCTTGTCCGCATATAGAGCAGGGCGCTCAGATGATAATAAAGTCCCTGTTCAAACGTGTTCCGTTCCAAGAGGGGTTCCGCGCGTTCCAGAGCTTGTTCGGCTTCAAAATACATGCCCTGTTCCAGGTGCATTTTTGCCAATTCCAACTCAGTGGAGGCCACCCGGGAAGAATCCCCAAGCCGTTTGTACTGATAGAGACAATCTTGCAATCGGCGAACGGCTTCTGTGAGATTGCCGCGTTTGGCCAGCATACAGGAGAAACTGCGCAAGACGTCGACCAGCACGAGGGTATGATCCATGTTTTCATACAAAGCATTGGCCTTCTCTGCAAAATCGCATGCCTCTTCATAGTTCATTTGCCGCAATGCATGCAGACCTTTTTCCAGGTACATGCGTCCTCTAGTTTCTTCATTGAGCGCGCTCTGTCCCCATTCGTATGCCATTTGGTAGCATTGATGCGCTTCCTCCGTGCGTCCCAGTTCCTGATAGAGGCTTCCCAGACGCTGGAGCAACTCGATTTTTTCTTCCAAAGGGATCTCGTCATCTTGTTGCATGATCGCGTACGCTTTGCGTAAGTGATACAACGCGACTTGTTTTTTCTCGGAACAACGGGCCAGTTTGCCCAAATACAAAAGACACCTGAAAGCGACCGGGATATTTTTTAAATACAGACTTTTCGTCAATAATTCATCCAGCAGGGACTGCGCCTCTTCATATTTGGCCAGATGAATGTAGCCATTCGCGAGTGTGAGTTCCACATCATCGCGGGGGACTTGCAGCGGCGTTTGTTGCAGCAGGGATTCGAGCATCGAGCATGCGTGCTCAAAATCCCGATTACGGATCAAAGACTGTGCCAATAGTAAAATCGCTTTATGTTTTCCTTGCGGCTGGGTATCTTGAAGCAAATCGGAGAGAGGGCGTTCCAGACGTTCGGCAATCGCCTCCAGGACTGCGTAGGAAGGAGTCGCTTTACCGGCCTCGATTTGACAGATCATGCTGGGTGTGACGATCCCCTCTGCCAATTGCGTTTGTGTCAGACCGATCTCCTTGCGAAATTTACGAATCTTTTCACCGATATGTGCACTCATGGTACAGAATGCCCCCTTTCGTTCATTCGTGTACCTATCGTATCCTGTAACCATGAATCTGCTCAAAACGTGTGAATATCCAAGAAAAATAGGCTGGTGGCTCATAATGATGATTCGCTATGAATAGGAAACGATTTCGCAGGATTTGAATGAAAAGATTGAGAAAAATCAGTTAAATTGATGGATTTTGTCGTAAGAATGCAGAACGTTCACGGTAACAAATTTTTTCGCCCCCCCCCATAAAATGAAATCGAATCGCGAAACCTATGGTATATCACCCTTACCCCATTGCACTTTTGGGCACAGCGAACGCTGTGCCCGTTTTTTTCATTCCCTGTTGCCAGCGTTTTTAAAAGGAATCGCCATGCCTCTGACGTGGACTGGCAGGATTTTTAAGACAGATATGGAATTACAACAATATGTCTACATAAAAAACTTCCTTCGAAGCATACGCGACGAAGCGAATCGCGAATTCTATAGGAAAATGTTAAAGAGAAGGAGAGTGTCGATGGGAAACGAAGTCGATGTGACAATGATCGACCGAGCCATAAACGCTACCTTGCAAGCGATCGATGAGGGCAAACAACAGATTTTTGCGATCGCCGAAAGTGCACGGCTGGAACGTCAGTTGCTTTTGGAAGAACTGGAAGCGATTCAAACCCAGGTGCACAAGATCGTTAAAGAGGTTGATCAACTGGAATCTTCCTATCGACTGGCTCGCTTTCGTCTGGCAGAGATAAGTCGCAATTTTGGCCTGCATCCCGAAGAGAAGATCAAAGAAGTATACGAGGAGGCTCATCGACTGCAAGTCGCGGTGATGGTCTCACGGGAGAGGGAAACGCAATTGCGTTTGCGGAGGGATGAATTGCAACGTCGCCTGAAAAATCTCGAAGAAATGATCAAGAGGGCAGAAGGACTCGTCTCGCAACTGGGGGTTGCATACAGTTATCTGTCCGGAGATTTGAAAAAGATCGGGAGCTACATACAGACGGCAGAAGATAAGAGATTGCTGGGGGTCCAGGTGATTCAGGCGCAAGAAGAAGAGCGCAGACGGGTGGCACGAGAGATACACGACGGACCGGCACAGATGATGGCAAACGTGGCTTTACGGGCGGAGATTTGTGAAAAAATGCTCGATCGCGATATGAATTTTGTTCGCAGGGAATTGCGGGAGTTGAAAGAGACGGTACGCGATTCGTTAATAGAGGTGCGGAAGATCATTTTTGATTTGCGGCCGATGACGCTTGACGACCTTGGTCTTGTGCCGACTCTGCGCCACTATGTGCAGCATTTTCAGGAGAAATACGGGATCGAAGCGCAACTGAAAGTGTTTGGCCCGATGCGCCGTTTTCACGGGGGGCTTGAAATTGCAGTCTTTCGCGCGGTTCAGGAGGCATTGATGAACGTTTGGAAGCACGCGCAAGCATCCCAAGTGATTGTGAAAGTGGAGATCGCGGATACGCACGTTCGCGTTCATATACAGGACAATGGGAAAGGCTTTGATGTGAAGCGGGTCATGGAAAACCGAGAACATGGACGTTTCGGTCTTTTGGGCATGCAAGAGCGCATTCAGTTGTTGGGCGGTGAGATTCATTTTCATTCGCAACCCGGCAACGGAACGAAAATCTTCATTTCACTGCCGATTTCCGAATGAGGGAGAGGTGAGGTGCGATGAAACATGATCCTATAAAGATTTTGCTGGCGGACGATCATACATTGTTTCGACAAGGATTGAGACGCATCTTTGCGTTGGAAGATGATCTCGAAGTTGTCGGTGAAGCGGGTGATGGCGAAGTCGTCGTCGAATTGGCCGATGCTCTTATGCCGCATGTGATCATCATGGATATTAATATGCCGAAGAAAAATGGCGTTGAAGCGACACGCGCGATCAAACAGTTGAATCCGGAGCTCAAAGTGCTCATTCTCTCGATCCATGATGACGAAGAATATGTGTTTGAGACGATCCGCGTGGGGGCAAACGGCTATTTGCTGAAAGACGTGGACTCCGAGTCGCTGCTGGATGCGGTGCGTAAAACGGTCGAAGGGGCATCATTCATTCATCCCAAAGTTACGACGAAGTTGTTGGAAGAGTTTAAACGCTTGAGCCGACAAGCGGCCGAGATGGAGAGCCAGCGTACGATGGAACGGGAAGAGGATGCTTGCCTTCATTTTTCTTTGACACAAAGAGAAAGCGAAATTCTGAAATTGATGGCGGAAGGAAAAAGCAACCGGACGATCGGTGAGGTACTCTATATCTCGGAAAAGACCGTGAAGAATCATGTTTCATCGATCCTTTGCAAACTGGGGGTCGATGACCGGACACAAGCGGTGATCATGGCAGCGAAGAACGGACTGGTCAAGCTGTAACGAACCAATGAAAATGGGCGTGCATACTATGTCACCAAGAGGGAGGTGACCGTTATGCTCGCCCTTTTACTCTGGGGATTCGCGATTTACGGATTGATGATGGCAATCATACATGCAGTCTCCGGCTTATGGAAGTCAACAGCTGCGGAAACGATCACACAAGCTGTCGTACTCATTGTGGAAAACGGTGAGATGTATGTCGAGGGGATTTTGCGCACGATTGTGAGCGCAGCCTCTTTTAACAAGGGAGACGTTCAGGTCATCGTGATCGATACGGGATCAACCGATGCGACAAGCAAGATTGTCAAAACATTTGCGGATCACGAAGAGATGATCGAATTTTACGAAAATATTTCTGACAGTGACATCTCGGAATTGATCCGTTCTCTCCGGAAACAATCGCAACACGTGATTACTCATTTGGATCTGCGCAGATGGGTACATCCCAAGAAGGCGATCCATTTATTGATGCGTATGTTGACAACTTCGGCATAAAATTTTGAAATAAGTCTATGGGCCTATTTGCATATACAAAATCTAGTAGTATATTAAAAGCGAGATGAACAATCGGTTGGCTCCAGTACATCCTGTCTTGCAGGATGTTCGTAAGCTGCCAAATGTTCATCCGTACAAGAGGTTTTCCCCAAGATCCTTTTGTACCCCATACCCCCAATTGATGTAAACGCAAAGAAACTCCTTCGCAATGAAGGAGTTTCTTTGCGTTTGAGATTGCCGGCTATACCTCTGATGGCTGAGATTAGAAACAGTGCGAAAAAGTTCTTGTTTTCCGATTGCGACTTGCTATAATACTTTATATGCAAACTATTTTTTCGCAAAGAAAAAGAGAGGAAGGGGAGTCAGTGAGCACCGTTTCTCGCCAGATTCGGCAATTAATCAAACAGATTAACCAAGGATTCTTTGAATTGGTATCCTCAGAATTATCCCAGTATGGACTGACTGCATCACAATTGCTCGTCCTTCGCTGTCTCAAAGATGGAAGACAGAAAATGTCAGATATCAGCCGTGTGGTAGGACTCACAAACAGCACCGTTTCAGGTATTATTGACCGATTGGAACGATCGGGCTATGTAGAACGCATCCGTGACGAGGAAGATCGGCGTGTCGTGTGGGTAGAGTGTACGGAGAAATTGCGCCAATTGTTTCATTCCATTCCCGTCATGCAGGATTCCTATTTTGATTCTTTGCTCGAAGGAATTACGGAAGAAGAAACACAATCGATTCTCAAATCTCTTCAACTGTTGGCCAACCATATACACGAGAAGGTCTCTCAGCGTAAAGCGTAAATTTTTTTGTCATAAAATTTCGCACCCGAAATATTAGTAAGATCGAATAAATTGCGAAGGGAAGAGGAGAAACGCATGAATCGAAAAGTGATTTTATCCACGATTCTTGCAGCAATTGTTGTGGGGGGAGCAGGGATTGGAGGATATTACTGGTACCAGGCGACGCATTATGTGTCTACAGAAGACGCTCGCATTGACTGTGATCAGTACCGGGTGATGCCGCAGATTTCCGGCGAACTGACACAGATCATCATGAAGGAAGGACAATCCGTTCAGCAGAATGAAGCAGTTGCGCAACAAGATACTTCGAATCTGGATCCGAGCATGATGGATAAAGCGATCTTGCGCGCTCCGATTACGGGGACGATCGTCAAATGGTTTAACAAGGAGCATGAAGTGGTAACTCCCGGCCAAGCGGTCGCCATTGTCGAGAATTTGAACGACACGTATGTATCCGCGAATATTGAAGAGACGTATATTGACAAGATTCATCCCGGCCAGCCGGTGGATATCACGGTCGATGCGCTCAACGGTCTGAAGATGACAGGGACGGTTCGCAAAGTGGATCAAGCATCCAACTCCACGTTTTCCCTGTTGCCGGCTGTCAATACGAGCGGCAACTTCACGAAAGTGACACAGCGAGTCCGTGTGGAAATCGAATTAAACAAGCCCAAAGGCATAACGCTGATTCCGGGAACGAACGTCGAAGTGAAAATACATATCGCGTAAGGGGGATTGCGAAGTGGGAGCAACAGGACTACCTACGGCAACTCCGCCCGGCGAATCGGCCAGCGAACGCTGGCTGGCATTTGCAGCAGTCATCCTCGGAACGTTTGTTACTGTCCTGAATACAAGTTTGATCAATGTGGCCATTCCCAAATTGATCAACACATTCGGTTCAACCACGGATCGCATTCAATGGGTGATCACCGGTTATATGTTAGCTTCCGGTGTGATCATTCCGATCACAGGATTTATGGGGGAACGTTTTGGGTACAAAAAGTTCCTCATCCTGGCTCTGTCTGTTTTTCTCTTGGGCACTCTCCTCAGTGCGGTGGCGTGGAGCGATACATCGCTGATCTTCGCGCGGATCGTCGCGGGAATCGGCGGAGGGGTGATCGCGCCGATCAGTATGGCTCTCGTTTACAGACTGATGCCCCGCGAACAGATCGGGACGGCACTAGGCGTATGGGGCGTTTCCGTCATGGTGGCTCCGGCGATCGGACCCACGCTCAGCGGCTACCTGATTGAATGGATGGATTGGCGGTTTCTTTTTATCATCTGTATCCCCGTGATCGTGCTGGCCATTCTGATGGCCTGGCTTCTGTTAAAAGAGACGGAAACGGTCAAAGGGAAACCGTTTGACATTTGGGGATTCGTTTTTTCCGCCACATCGGCGGGCACCTTGTTGTATGCGTTGAGCAGCGGGCAGAAAGATGGATGGACTTCATTTGAAATCGTTTCTCTGATCTTCATTTCGATTGCGAGTTTCGCGCTGCTCGTTTGGGTGGAAACAGGAAAAGAACAACCGTTAATTCCGCTCGGCTTATTTAAAAATGTTACGTATACGTTGAGCGTAGTAGCCGCCAGTCTCGTAACGATCGGTTTATACGGTGGAGTCTTCCTGATGCCGATCTATTTGCAGAACATTCAAGGCATGGAAGCCATCGATACAGGTCTCTTGTTGATGCCGGCTTCGCTCATCATGGCGTTGACGATGATGATTGCCGGACGGCTGTTTGACAAGTTCGGCGCGATTCCATTGGGTCTGGCCGGGCTGTCGCTTTTGGCTGGAGGGACTTACGAACTCCATGCACTGACGGTTGATACCCCGCATAAATGGGTGCAGGCGGTCTATATCATCCGTTGTATCGGTATTGGATTATGTATGATGCCCTTGTCCACCGCGGGGATGAATGCGATCGCAGCCGTCGATCCGCGGCAAGTGGGCAATGCTTCCGCGCTCTCGAACGTGATCCGGCAGGTCGCATCCTCGTTTGGGATTGCGATTTTGACTATGATCATGCAAGACCGCGCCGCCATGTATGCGCGATACATCGCCGATGCGGTCACGGTGACTTCTTACGGTACGAATCCGGTCTTTCGGGGAACGCAAGGGTTATCCCAATTATCGGGACTTATCATGCAAGATGCGACGACGCGCGGCATCGCGGATGCTTTCTTGTTGTCGTCAATACCTGTCTTTCTGGCCATCCCTCTTGTCCTGTTTTTTAGAAAACCAGCACCCGCGAAGGCGAAGGGGCAGTAAAGGTCAGCAAATCATGGATCGTACGAAAAGGAAGGGAAGAGTCGAATGAGAAGAGTCACAATGGCGTTTGTACTCAGTACATGCTTGTTCGGAACGGCCGTCCTCTCGGGATGTGGCGCGAAAGAGGCTTTTCAACAGGATCAAGGGTCTCCTTTGTCTGTGGAAGTGGCAAAAGCAACAGCGGGATGGATCAGCAAGGGCCCTGTCTATACAGGTACGGTACAACCGGATCAAGAGGTGCAAATCGTCCCGAAAATCGCCGGAAAAATCACCTCCATTCCTGTTTCCGTCGGTTCGCGCGTGAAGGCTGGAGATACGCTGTTCACCTTGGATGACAGGGATCTTCGCAACGCCGTTGCCCGTGCACAGGCGGCTGTGGAAGCGGCACAGGCGGCCGTGCAAACGGCGGAAACGCAGCAGCAAGCTTCGGTGAATCAAGCGAACGGCGCGGCTGTTCAGGCGAAAAGCGGGGTGATCCAGGCGCAAAACGGCCTGACGCAAGCACAGAGCCAAGTGCAGCAGTTGGAAAATGCGTTGACCATCGCGAAACAAGCGTTGGATGACGCGACAACCAACAAGCAACGTTATGAACAATTGTACGCGCAAAATGCGGCCTCGAAGAAGGATTTGGAACAAGCGGAAACAACTTATGTCAATGCGCAAGCGAATTACCAAAGAGCGCAGGAACAATTGGATGCGGCCAAAGGGGCGCTCGCTACTGCGCAACAGGCGCTGGGGAACGCGAATGAGGGCTATCAGACGGCACAGCAACAGGTGGAGGTTGCGCAAAGCACGGCGGGCATCGAAGCGAGCCGCAAAGCTCTTGTTCAGGCACAGGTCAACTTGAAAACCGCGCAGGATCAGCTTGCCGATGCGACCGTCACCTCCCCGATCAACGGGATTATCGGTGTGAAAAACGCGGAGATCGGCGATATGGTCTCTCCGCAAATGCCTCAACCGGTTCTCGTGGTCGCCAACTTGGATACGGTGAAGATTCTCGTCTATGTACCGGCGAATGCAATCAACCATTTGAAAGTCGGCGATCCGGTCATGGTGAAGGCGGTCGCGCTCAACCAGTATTTCAAGGGTCAAGTGAAAAATATCAGTCCTCTCGATGAAAAAGGTAAAGGATATCCGGTGCTGATTTCCGTTCCCAACAAAGACCTGATCCTGAAATCAGGGATGGTGACGGAAGTGAATCTGCTCGCACCTGACGCGAAACAAGGAATCGTTATCCCAACGGCGGCAGTCGTGCAAGACAATGGCAAATCTTATGTCTATGTAGCGGATCACAATCAGGCTCGACGCAAAGAAGTGACCATCGCGCAACAGGAAGGATCCCAAACGCTGGTTACCAGCGGACTGAATGACGGTGACTCGGTGATCACCAGCCAACTCCCTCTGTTGAAAGACAATGCGCAGATTACCGTACAACAGAAAAGTTAACGGTTTTACAGAATGACAAGAACCCTGTGTTCCTATTGGATCACAGGGTTCTTGGTTTTACCTGGCGGTATTAGTCATCATCGAAACACTTGTATTTAGTAAAATTATGTAGAAAAATAGAGGTATATAATTCAATATTAACATCAAACCTTCCGATAATGGCAAACTTGGCGAAAGCCAGGGACGCAAAACTATAGGGGCTACGGTCAGTGACTATGCCAGCCAGTTACCGAAGAGGTGGAATAAAGAATTCCACCATGTTCAAGGTGGAATTCTTTATTTTTTTACGAAAGCAAATTGTACAGATCAAAATTAGAGAGAGAGGAAAATTTAAGACAATGGGGGAAAAGAGATACAAGAATCGTTCGATGGTACATCATTGTTGGACGCATTCGGAAGTTGCCTTCATAAAGGAAAATCTTCATCACATGTCGATCCGGCAACTTTCAATATCTCTAGGGCTTCCATTTTCAAGTGTTCGGCGAAAGGTTGATCAAATAAAAAAAGGGATTATAAAAACAGGTGAACATCTCAGCCGTACTCCGAAAACTGAGACGACATTCTCGGAAGTAATGTTTCTTTACTATCTTCGTCTCATGGCCCGTGAGTGTAAACAAAAAGGTGTAAAGCCCGATGTCTCTTCATTTCTTGATGAATATCGAAAATTAAAAGGGGAATTAGAAGCAACCCCTTTAGCAGAGAAGATCAAAGAACAGATACAATCGATTGGATAGTTCATTTAAAACCGCTTTTCAAGCGGTTTTTTCGTTCGTACTTATAACATTGATAAAAAAGATGCGGTAAGGATAACCGCGAGAAATATAAGAGATTGGATATGTTCAAAGCAATGGGGGATGGGACCCTATGGTTGTATTCTATAGTCTTTCGACAAAAAATGCAATAAATCGACAAAAAATAGCCTAAATATGTCGAAAAATGACGTTGTATTTCCAATGCGAACTGCACAAAAGAAATTCCGGTATATCATTCTAAGACACTTCGCGAGTCAAGCAGTCTCACAAATCTAGACAAGGAGAAATCGCTTTCAAAAAGCAGAAACCAAAATGATTTCCTGTTGCAACAATTTACTGCCAACGAGAATTTAATCGAAATTTGTAGAAACGTGTCGAATTCGAGGGGAATATGGTATAATAGCGAAAAAGTACTAAATTAAACCTTCCGATAAATGGCAAACCTGTCGAAAGCCAGGGACGCAAAACTAGAGGGGCTACGGTCAATGACTATGCCAGCCAGTTACCGAAGAGGTGGAATTTGGAAACCACCTTGAACAAGGTGGGTTTTTTATGCCTTCTTTATATTACAGAAATTTCCGATAAATAAAGGCGAGGTGTAAATACATGGCAACAATAACAAAACAGGAGCTTTTGGAACAACATATTCGATCGATCTTAGAATTGATAGGAGAAAACCCAAATCGAGAAGGACTTCTGGATACGCCCAAGCGGGTATCAAAAATGTACGCAGAAGTTTTCGGAGGAGTAGGGGTAGATCCCAAAACCGCCTTAACCACAACCTTCGAAGAAGAATACGAAGGAATGGTTGTAGTGAAAGACATCAGCTACTATACGTTTTGCGAACACCACCTTATACCTTTCTATGGTAAGGCGCACATCGGGTATATCCCTAATGGACGTGTGGTTGGACTCAGTAAGTTTGCCCGCTTGGTAGAGCTGACATCCAAACGTCCGCAAGTACAGGAACGAATGACACAACAAATCGCGGAGGCGATCACCGATGTTTTGAAACCCGAAGGGGTCATCGTGACATTAGAAGGAACCCATCTATGCATGTGTGCCCGAGGGGTGAAGAAGCCAGGAAGTGTCACAGTAACCACTGTAAAGAAAGGTATATTCCGTAAGAACGAGGCGT
Source organism: Collibacillus ludicampi (assembly GCF_023705585.1). Lineage (NCBI taxonomy): Bacteria > Bacillati > Bacillota > Bacilli > Caryophanales > Alicyclobacillaceae > Collibacillus > Collibacillus ludicampi. The sequence continues at coordinate 1,123,147 of NZ_BOQE01000001.1, read as the reverse complement.
TGGTCCGTGAATTCGAGCAATCTTTAATCAGAGAGTAGTAGGAAAAGGAGGAGGAAAATGAAGATCTACATGTCTAGAAAACTATCCTTTTCCGCTACCCATGTTTATCGTGTCCCATCATGGAGTGATGAAGAAAATCGACGCGTGTTCGGACCCTGCAGCAATCCCAATGGCCACGGTCATGACTATACGCTAGAAGTGATGGTGAAAGGAGACGTCGATGAAAGATCAGGGATTGTCGTTAATATCACGGAGGTGGATCGTGTAGTCAAGCATCTAGTAAACGAAGAATTGGATGGAAGATTTTTAGATCGGGAACATCCCTATTTCCGTAAACACATTCCAACCACCGAAAATATCGTGAGCTATCTTTGGAACTCCTTACAAGGTAACATGCCCGATAGTGAATTACATAGAATTAGACTTTGGGAAAATCCATTTTTGTATTCCGAAAAGGAGGATGGGTCCATGGTGACGTTAACCCGGAAATATCATTTCTGTACGGCCCACCGTTTACATAGTGATAAACTCTCTGCGGAGGAAAATGTAAAGATCTTTGGTAAATGCAATAACCCTCATGGCCATGGACATAACTATTATCTCGATGTAACGGTAGCCGGCGAACCTGATCCAGTCACCGGTATGATTATCAATTTAGCAGAATTGGATCAAATCGTAGAGAGTATTGTTCTACAGAAGTTTGATCACAAACATTTGAACTTAGATACGGAAGAATTCAAAGAACTGAATCCTACTTCGGAGAATGTCGCAATCGTCATTTGGAAGCTTCTAGCGCCCCATCTTCCCAATCTGCATAAAATCGGTCTTTGGGAAACGGAGAAAAACTACTTTGAATACTTCGGATCAAAAAGAGGTGTTGAGGCCTAATGGATACAAAGCAGCTGCAAGGTAAAACGGTTGCCATTACGGGAGCAAGCCGTGGAATAGGGAAAGAAACAGCCATTCAACTCCGTAAGTTAGGGGCCAAGTTAATTATTGGAAGTAGAAACGAAAAAGAATTACATGATCTGGCCCATCAAATAGATACCGAGGGAGGAAGTGTTCTACCTGTCCCGCTCGATGTTACGGATGAATCCTCCGTTCAGAAGTTCGTAAGCGTTTCCCTTGAACACTTTGGGTCCGTCGATGCCTTAATCAATTGTGCCGGGGTAGGAATGTTCTCCAGCGTACTGGACTCATCCACCGAGGATTTTGATCAGATGATAAACGTTAATCTTCGTGGAACCTACCTCACCTGTAAATACTTCGGTAAGCACATGGTCGAACAAAGAAAAGGTCACATGATCAATCTCGTCTCGATCGCGGGAACCACAATTCTTCCAGGATGCGGGGGATATTCAGCTTCTAAATTCGGTATTTTGGGTTTGACGCGTGTCCTGCAAGCAGAATTACGTTCCAAGGGAGTCCAAGTAACCGCCGTCCTACCCGGTGCCGTGAACAGCAGCTTTTGGGATTCGATTGATCCGAAACCGGATGTATTAGCTATGATTCCTACCTCTGTACTTGCTCAACATCTCGTTTATATCCTTTGTCAGCCAAAAGGAGCTGTTATCGATGAAGTCACAATCATGCCTCCATTAGGTATTTTGTAATCAAAGGCGGTTGAATACGTGAGACGGTTATTCAAGAAGGTATTTCAAAGAAGTACCGAACAGAAACAATATTCACAGCCCCCACCTCTTGCTTCTGGTTTGACGTTGCATGATGTGAAACAAAGAGCTGTTATTGGATACCTTGCTCGACACATGGCACTACGGCTGAATTATGAGGGTGCAGATGAATTGTTCTATCTTGCATTCTCTAGACTTACCTTTGAAAACGAACCGATGAGTGTTGTCGATCGAGAGCTTCCTATCCATTTAGCCGGCTTATTATATTCATGGGTACAAAACAGAGAAAAGATTACGGAGCGACTGAAAGAGTTAAACCTTTCTTTGGATGTAGAGTCTTGTCTGATTGAAACGTATGAGAAGCTTAAAAAACAGATTAAGAGTGAAATGCCTGCTTTTGTACCTCTTTCTAATGAAGAGGAAGTGGTCGTTAATAAAAAAGAGCCTAAGGAAACCGAAGTCGAAGAACAAACGGAACTAAAGGAATGGAAAATCTATCGGGATGTCATGTATGCCGTGACGCAGAGAAAATTCCTCCTGATCTCCAAAGATGAAATCCCTCAATACAAGAAGGGTCGTATTCTCTGTGAAGGTGAGATCAAGAAGCGATCCGATATTCCAAAGTGTAGAAATCTCGCTCATAAAGCATTACAGGAGCTCTCGTTGAACGGAGTAAATGTGATGGGTTGGATATTGATGATCTCAGAAGCGATTACAAACATCCTGAAACATGCGGAAGAAGGAAGGATGACCTTAGTAGAGGACAACGGGGTGATCCGTGTCATTGTGGAAGATAAGGGTCCTGGTTTTTCTCTGAAAGACCTTCCCAATATGACATTATTGGCGGGGTATTCCACAAAGAAATCTTTAGGACAAGGGTTTACATTGATGATGAAAATGGCCAAACAAGTTCTTCTTTATACATCACCCAAAGGTTCAACCATCGTACTGATTATGAACAAGAAAGAGGGTGAATCGTAGATGCATTCCATTGAGGACAGACAAATCAATCCCACCGCAATCGACAAAACCTTATTTACCGCCAGATTTATCAATGGTTTCTGGGACCGTTGGCTCGCTCATGGAGTGGAGAAACAAGATCTGTTTGAAATCCGTCCTACCTTGACCTGCAAAGAAAACTGGATTAATGGCTGGTATCGATTAGCCATAGATAAAAAGAAACAAGCGGATTTTTTGAAACAACAAGAAATGCTTGAACAAGCGGAGTACATGTATCGGATTGCAGGCTTATATTTTAACCTCATGTACTGGATCTTTCCTCAACGCGGGCCGGAAAAGGAAAGATGGTTCCGGGAATGTTTCAGTGCGATCCAGCAAGCGGATACTCTTTCCGCTTATGTGACCACGTATATTTCCTTTGAGCTCGACGGATGTCTTTGTAAAGGACGGCTTCGAATGCCCCAACATCCCAAGGGATGTGTAGTTATGGTGAATCCCCTAGATTCCTCCAAAGAAGAGTTGATAACCTATGAGCTGGATTTTGTTCGGTCCGGTTTTGCTACCGTTAGCTTCGACGGACCGGGGCAAGGCGAGACTTATCTCATGAATGGTATAAAAGGAAATAGGCAGCGGTGGATCCAGTTTGTAAATAAGGTCATTGAGTCTTCATGCCATTCAACGCAAAATCTTCCGATTTACCTGTTTGGTACGAGTTCAGGGGCTTCCTGGGCTATCTATGGAAGCCAACATCCGAAGGTAAGGAAAACTGTGGCAGTCAGTCCGGCTCTTCCTACGGACAAAGTGAGATTGCCCGATTATTTTACCGAAAGAATGAATGAAGTGTTAGAGGGAGCTGATTTTTTACCGTCCCTGGAAATGCTCCCTAAAGACCGAAGAATTCTTCTGTTTCACGGAGGACAGGATGTGATGGTGACCGATCAAGATATTTATGGTTTAAAGGAACAACTGGTTCACAGCCAGTTGGTTGAATACGAGGAAGAGGGCCATTGCTGCAATTTTAAGCTCCACGAAATTCGTCAATTATCCGCGCAGTGGTTTATGGAAGATTAGGAGGAGTCCCCAATGACATTAGATGATTTCCGTAGCATGGTTTCCGAGATTTCGAACATTCCTCTGGAAAAAATCCAAAATCACTCCTCTTTTCAAGAGGATTTGGGTATGGATTCCTTGTCGATGGTGAACCTCATTATCGAGATTTCGAAAAGGTTTGGCTTAGACTTAGGAACCATTCAAAGTTTCGAGGATATCAAAAGTGTGGAGAATTTGTATCGGACTTTGACAGGAGGACGTTCTTTATGAGGACATTCTATGAATGGATTTTTCAGCAACCAGAGGTGAATCTGGAAAAAACAGTATTAGTCACCTTCACAAACACCTATACCTTATCTGACTTAAAAAAGGAGATCGAAAAATATCGGGAACTTCTTCAACAGGAGGGGAGCTTACGCGGAAAAAAGGTCGGATTATTAGTCCCTTCCATTCCGGCATATCTGGCACTTACCATTGCCATTAATCAATGTGGCGGGATCGTGGTTCCTTTAAGTTGGCAATATCGAAAGGAAGATTTAACAAGCGTACTGAACATCACGGCTCCTCACATCATCTTCACCGTAAAGGAACATCAAGGGTTTTTATTCGGTGAGGAAGTGAAGAAATGGGCGAAAGAGAGCGGTAAGCAAACCGTCTTCTACGAATCGGAGGATTCGTTCCATTGGGAAAAGATTGAAATCGCTGGCCTCCCCCGCCCTATCGAACAACAAGAGATTGATTTGATCGGATGCTCATCCGGAAGTACGGGGGTTCCCAAAGGAATCATGTTAACAACGGAGGCGCTCCAAAATTGGTCTGACAATCTGTTGAGTGTAACCCAACTTTCAAAACAGGATTCGGTGTTTCAAACGCTTAATCCGACTGCACCCTATGGACTGGTATGGATGCTATCCTGCCTTCGGACGGGATTGAAAACCATAGCCACGGAGTACCTTGATATTCCGAAAATCATTCCGTTATTAGATCAACACCAATGTAACAAGGTGAACAGTACACCCTCCGTGTTTCAAGGAATCTACACGTTTATTAAACATATGAACCCTGCCATTTTGAATCGTTTTGATCTATGCATCTTTGCGGGGGAGATCATACGGGAAGAATTGATAGAAAGGATAGCCGAAGGAATCAGCTGTGGATTTCTGGGGATCTATGGCTTATCCGAATTAGGGTTATTGATGTATACGCCTGATGATTTACGTAACGGCATTGAATGGGAGGTTTTCTCAGGTGTTGATTTTAAGATTGAGCAGGAAACGGAGGATGGTATCGGAGAGGTCATTTTCCGTTCTCCGAAAGCAGCCTTTACAGGCTATTACCAACGACCGGATTTAACAAAAGATGTTTATTCCGAGGACGGATGGTTTACCACCGGAGATTTGGTGAAACGAACGGAAAATAATCGGCTGAAGATTGTAGGTAGAAAGAAAGACATGATTAAAAAAGGCGGGCAACCTGTTTTTCCTGCAGAAATCGAGAATTTCTTGAATCGTCATCCTTCGGTTTCTCAATCCGCTGTCGTAGGGATCCCGCACCCGGCTTTTGGTGAAGAAATCGTGGCTTTTATTGTTCCGAATGGAACGTGTGATGCGCATGAATTGCGTATGTTTTGTTCGTCCCAGATTGCCAATTTTAAAGTTCCGGATCGATTTATAACCATTCAGGAGATCCCTGTGGTTCAAGGAAAAACCGACAAGGTAACACTACGCAAACTAGCTCAGCGAAGGGTAAAGTAGAGGGGAGTATTCAGTTAGAGGAGAGTATTCAATATGATTACTAACCAGGAACAGACAACGACTTTACGATTTCAATTTTTGATCCGCTCACTCATCACGTTGCTCGTAATTGCATTATTCTCAGGAACGATTCAATTATATTTTATCAATGAACAAATTTCTAAAGATGTAGAGAACCAAGGATTATTAGTCGCTCAAAGTGTTGAACAAGGGATTCAAGAAACCAATATGGCCTCCAAATCGATCGAGCATCAAATCGATTTGAAGTTGATTGCTTGTGCCAAGTATATCAGTGACCAGTTGCAAGGCCGGGGTTTGGGTGAAATAAGGAATGAAGAATTAATAAAAATGCGAGATTCGTTAGGTTTGGCAGGGATCACTCTGTTGGCTCAAAACGGAGATGACGTGATTGGAGTGAAGGCAACTGATCCTAAAGAAGTAGGTTTCTCTTTTAAACAATTCGGTCCTGATGCAACACGTCCCATGTTCGACTTATTAAAAGGAGATGTACCAAGAGTTTCGGGTGGCGCTTATACAGAAAAAAACATCATGGTTCTCCCTATTTCCCAATCGGGTTCCCACACCGATAAACCTGAATTTTTCAAATATGCCTATTATCATCGCCCAGGAGCGAATTATATCATCGATCCTTACATTCAAGCGAACGAGGTTTACCAATTTACGGAACAAGTGGGTCCTAATGCTTGGATCAGCCAAGTCATGAAAAGCAATCCTTTAGTTAAAGAAATAGCGGTTGTCAATCCCCATGTTTTTAAAGATCCTAGTTTGGCGAAGAAATTGTATCCTCCTATGAAAAAGATTGAGTACGGACAATTCAAATTCGAGAGTGAGAAAGATGAGGAAACATTAACCAAGTTGGCCGACAAGCCGGATAAAATCTACTATGTAGAAAAGGTAAACGGAAACAAAGTTTATAAGATGTTCATTCCCTGCAATAAGGATCAAACCATTTACATTGCCTTGGATTATGGAGCCATGAGTTGGCCAATGTATCGCCATTCCATTCTTTTGATTGTGTTCGGTTTGGTATCGATGCTTGGATTGTTTTTCGTTACGGTTGGTTTCTTTCATCGAATCTACGAAAACATTCAACGGATTAAAAAACATATTAAATTGTTGGAAGCCGGTGACTTTACTTCCCGTAGTCACGTGCAGGATAACAATGAACTTAGAAAACTGTCTGAAAGTATCAATCGCATGACCAAAACCTTACATCAGGTACTCAAGGATACGAGTGAGCAGGCCATCAAAGCCCGAAGGATGGCCGTCCTATTGGAAGCTGAAGCCAATCAATCTGTTGAGAAAATGTTTACCATCTCAATGGAAACGACCATGCATGCTCGAGAACAGTTAGAAGAGATGATGAATTCCCTTGATTTCATCGAAAGATATCTTCAATCCAGACCCGAAACCGAAAAAGAGAAAGAGCTTTTGGAGAAGATTCATGTGATGCGACAAATTGCCAAGGATCATACAGCGGCAACGACCGATATGACCCTCACATTATCTGATCTGTTGAAGTCTCTTCATGATCAGTCAAGAGACTTGTCCGATTTATCGAATAACCTTCTTGAACACATAAAAAAATTCAAACTTTAACTCAAAAACCGATAGAAGGATGGATTCCAATGAGTTTAACAATTGATATCCAGAATCAAGACATCCATGTCCTGTTCAAAGTAAATGGTGTACTGGATATTACAACGATAGATGTATTTTCAAGCAAAATTGACGAAATCCCTAGTAATTTTTCTTCTTTGGTCATTGATCTTTCTAACTTAGAATTTATTGATTCTACTGGTATTGGAGCCATTATGGAATTAATTTATTTGGCACAAGAAAAGAGGTTTAAGATTCATCTCGAAGGGATGGATGAAACGACAAAGCAGATTTTTGAAATTGTAGGATTGTTTACAATCCTAGAAGCCCTCCAAAAGGAGCGACTCTAATGAACTTCCGTAATCGATTATCTTTCCATCACCAGCTGAATACAACTCCGAATCTTGAGGAGATGGATAAATTCCTATGGAGGGAAATCAATCTAGCACGAAATATTCAAACCACCTTGTTAAATGGGGAAAAACCAAAGCTGATTAGTGGAGAATTAACCGGTTCATCCATCCCGGCCAGGTTGATTGGTGGAGATTATTATGATTTTTATCCTTTAAACAACGGAAAACTCCGAATCGTAATTGGGGATGTCATGGGGAAAGGTATCCCAGCCGCGATGCTCATGATTTTAACTCGGGGAGCTTTTCGCAGCGCTACGGAGCACACCGCAGGACCGGGTGAAACACTGACCGCGATGAACAATGCCTTGTATAAAGATTTACGTTCGTTGCGCTCTTTTGTCACGGTATTCTGTGCAGATTGGGATCCTAGTACATGTATCCTGACTTACGCAAATGCCGGTCATAATCTTCCGTTACTCGTTAGAGGAAATAAAATAGAAGAACTTCCGAAAGTATCTGGGATTATGTTAGGCGGGTTACCCAATCAAGTTTATCAAGAAGCGAAGCTACAGTTAAAGACAGATGATTATATCTATTTCTATACTGACGGAATCATAGAGGCTCAAAATTCGGAAGGGGAGCAGTTTAAGCGAGAACGGTTGATCAATGTCCTCCTCCAACATCAGCGGAAAAGTGTGAACGAGATTGAAAAAATGGTGATTGATGCGGTCGACTCTTATACAGATGGTACCCCTCTAAAAGACGATATTACGATGGTGATTCTAAAAGTTGGAGAGCAAACCACGGATATATCCAGCTTTAATTCTCCCTATGATTCAAGCATAAAGGAGAAGGAAGAATGAGCGGTAACGGAATCATATCCAAAGGAAAAAACGTAAAAGAAGCGATTGAAGTCGGGTTACAATTGCTAGATGCCACCATACAAGAAGTGGATATCGAGATTATTGAGCCTGAATCTAAAGGTTTTTTGGGCATTGGGTCAAAACCTGCCATTGTCAGGCTCATAAAGAAAAGACCGGTGAACGGCATACATAGAGAGAATCTCTCTACGAAAAAGGATGAACTAGAATTTTCGGTGGAAGAAACCAAACTTGACTTTCCAGATGCGGAAAAATTACCAGCAGAAACAACTCTCTCTTCTACGAGTACCGAACGCATAGGTTACACCAAAGATAGGGGACCCGAAGCGGACAAGGAATTCGGATCGGTATGGGTGAAGGATGGCCGTATTTATTGTAAGGAAACGCCTTCGCATTATCCAATGATCACTCCTGCGAAAGGAGTCTCTCTCTACAAAAACGGAGAGTTAGTGAGAAAAACAACCGTCATATCGGAAAAAGACACAATTAAAGTGGAATTAAATCATGAAATTAAACATACGGAGTGGTCGATCGAACTGGATGAGAAAAAGATGACGGCCACCCTGCATATTCAACCTGGATACAAGAAGACCTGTACCCTTATAGATCAGGAGCCAAATCATCATATCCAGTTGGAGGTAAAAGAAACCGTCGAGGTTTGGAATCACCTCAACCCTAATCACGTTGTCCAAAAAATGCAGGAATTGAACATCAAAACAGGGATTCAAAAGATTGAAATCTTGAAAGCAACCGAAACGACGGAACCAGGGACTTTTGAAATCGCGAAAGGGATTGCGCCTCAAAAAGGAAAAGACGGTTGGCTCGAAATACTTGTTGACACCGAAACGAGATTAAATGGTCCGAATAAATCGGGAGATGGGTCAGTGGATTATCGAGTAATTAAATCGATTGCCAATGTAAATGCTGGACAGGTAATAGCTGTTATTCATCCGCCGCAACCTGGAAAACCGGGTGTAACGGTTACGGGGGAAACCGTTCCTCCGGATCCTGCTCAAGAATTAGTGGTGGAGCTAGGAAGAGGTGTGGATTTCATTGAGAAGGGGAGCAAGATTGTGGCCTTGGGTTCTGGACGACCCAAGTTTGAAATCCGTGGGATGATCGCCAAAATTTCCATTATACCGAAATTACTTCATACGGAAGACGTAAATGTACATTCAGGTAATATTCGGTATACAGGGGATGTTGAAATTCAAGGGAATGTGGATGAGAGAATGTTGGTGGATGCCATCGAGGATGTATTGGTACACGGAAATGTCAATCGTGCCAATATCCAAGCGGGGAACCGAATTTTCATCAATAAGAACGTGATAAACAGCCATCTTACTGCGGGGAAAAGGAATCCTTTTATCTATGAATTGGGGCAGCTGTTAAAGAAAATTCATAGTCAATTAGAAAGTCTTTCTGCTGCGATTAATCAGATCTATTCGGCTCCCGGCTTTAAAACATCAGATATCGCCAAGATGGGATTAAGCTCATTAATACGTATCTTACTTGAGAAAAAGTTCAATACATTACCTCTTGTCATTAAAGAGTATACCCAAATGATAATGAAGGCGGATATGGAACAAATCCTAAATGATGAATATAAGGAACTAGGTAATGAATTAATCAACGGTTTCCTTAAGCTTATTCCCGCCCATTTGAAAGGACCAGAAGACCTGCGGGAATTGATCAAACAGGTGAAAAAACTCTATGAGTTTAGTAACACACCTTTAGAACCCAATGCTTCCATAACGATTCCTTATGCATTCAACAGTGAAATTTTCTGTAGTGGAGACATTTATATTGTCGGGCAAGGAATCATTAACACGAAAATTCATTCTGGCGGGAAGGTCGTCGTAGAGGGATTGCTTCGTGGGGGGGAAATCTATGCGGAGTTCGGAGCCGAAATTGGGGAAGCAGGTACACGTGGAGGCATCCCCACCTGTATTCGAGTCCCCGATGGACAAACCATCAAGATCAAATATGCTTTGGAAGGGACGATTATACAAATAGGAAACAAGTCACATCAATTTCTTCACTTTGAAAAAGATGTATTTGCCAGGATAGACAAGCACGGATATTTACAGTTGCACTAGGATTGGTTGGGAGCGTACACCATATGGGGAAGGGGAAACAGATCCTATTGAACAAGAAAGTACAAAGAGAAAATCTAGAAGAAAATATGGTAAAGTATTGGTTTGCTCAAAGTACCGATGGTCTGATGATCTACAACAAAGAACGAGCGTTTCTTGAAGTGAATGAGAAAGGGGCAGAGATGTTCGGACTGTCCCCATCTGAGATGATTGGAAAAACCCTGAAAGAACTACTCAGAGACCATGCTGCGAGGTTTGATGTATATGTCGAAGAGGCATTAATAAAGAAGCGGGAAGTTTCCGTTGTCCATGATGTCGTTTCTTCTGGTGAAATTAAGTTTTATGATTGTATCTATACCCCAATCCTAAATCCTAACGGGGACGCCATAGGCGTAGGGGTAATCTCTAGAAATGTTACCCGAAGGGAATATGAGAGATCCAGTTTAAATGATGTATTAAGCGATGAATACCTAAAATGTGTGAAACATCTGCAGAATTTGGTCATTAAAATTAAGAAACGCAAAACAGGGGAAATTGTTTTCCTGTTTTCAGAAGGTATTATTGCACATGTATTACGAATCACTACTGATCGTGTGTTTGGAAAGACAGCAAAAGAAGTGTTTCAACCAGACGTTGCGGAACTCGTTGAAGAACATTTTCAAAAGTCTTTTACAGGTAAAGTCGTATATTTCGAATTAACACTCTACGGACTGATTTTCAATACCACACTTTCTCCTATTATCAAGGATGGGAAGGTGGTTGAGGTTTTAGGTTTTATCACGGATATCACCAAAAGGAAGAATATAGAAAAGAAGTTACGAGAAACAGAGGAAAAGTATCAACTACTCGTCAAACTTTCTCCAGAACCGATTATGGTACAGAGAGAAGGAAAAATCTTATATATCAATCCAGCCGGCGTGAAAATGTTGGGGGTACAAGATAAAAATGAATTGATAGGTACATCAATTTTTAAATTTGTACACCCTGATTTTCATGAACGGTTGAAAGTCAGACAAAAACAACTGGAAGATAAAGGGGACCCCGATGTCCTCGAAGCGAAAGTCATTCGTCTGGACGGTCAGCTGGTAGATGTAGAGGTCACAAGTAGTCCCATCACTTATATGGATAAACCAGCTATATTATCTATCATCCGGGATATTACCGTACGAAAGCGCGCGGAAGAAGCTCTTCAAAAAAGCGAAGCCAAATATCGACTGATTGCTGATAACATGTCTGACTTGATTATAGTTTTGGATGTGAACGGGGTGGTTCAATACGCATCCCCATCTCATAAGACAATCTTAGGGTTCTCACCCGAAATGTATGAAGGAAATTCAGCTTTTGATATGGTTCATCCCGAGGACATTCCCTACATTAAAGAAAAGTTTGCAGAGATGATAATAAATAAAAGTCCAACAAGAGTCGAGTTTAGATATAAGCATGTGAATGGAGGATGGATCACGGTAGAAGTCATTGGAACCCCGGTGGTCAATGAGCAAGGAGAAGTTGAACAGGTATTGGTGGTAGGTCGAGATGTAACGGAACAGAGAAAAACAGAGGAACTTTTAAGGAAATCCGAAAAACTGGCTGTCGTTGGGGAATTGGCAGCCGGTGTGGCTCATGAAATTCGGAATCCACTCACGAGCATTAAGGGATTCTTACAGTTCCTAAAACCCCATACGGATGATAAAAAATATTTTGATCTGATGTTATCCGAAATCGACCGGATTGAATCCATCATCAACGAATTTTTACTCTTAGCCAAACCACATACTGTTAAATTTACAGAGAATGATTTATCCGTCTTATTGACTGATATCATGACTTTGATGGAACCTCAAATGTCACTTCGAAATATCCAAATCGAATTGGACATCGAACCTGAGCTTCCTTCCATTTATTGTGAGAGGAATCAACTGAAACAGGTCTTTATTAATATAATTAAAAATGCGATGGAAGCTATGCCGGAGGGTGGTCATATACGAATTCAATGCCGTCGTTACGGAAATGAAAAGATCATGCTTCGTTTTATCGATGAGGGGTGCGGAATTCCTAAAGAACGTTTATCCAAACTTGGAGAACCCTTTTATACCATGAAGGAAAAAGGTACTGGCCTAGGATTAATGGTCTGCTATAAAATCATCGAGAACCATAAAGGTAAAATCGAAATCGAGAGTGAAGAAGGTAAAGGTACCACGGTTAATATCCTTCTTCCTATTCAGCGATCTTAATACTTTATGAGAGGAGAGAATTCCAATGTTTGAATTTCAGATTATACCTGGGGAAGAAAAAACTCAGGTAGCTTTCAAAGGGGATATGGATATTGAAATTACAGAAGTGATGGAAGAAGAAATCCTGCCAGCTCTTCAGCAATATCCCTGTGTAGAGATTAATTTTTCCCAAGTCCCTTTTGTAGATTCGACCGGGATCGGTTTATTTATAAATCTAGTTGAAAAATTGAAAGAAAATAATGTGAGGATTCAAATCACTCATTTATGTCCACAAGTAAGTGAGATTTTTGATTTGCTGCAAATTCCGGATATTTTAGGACGGGAAATTTTTGTTGACCACCCCTCTATTAATCCTGGAAGTTTAACTCCATAAGTTAGAAAAACCGCATCATCACCTGACGTGAAACAAGGAATCGTTATCTCAACGGCAGTCGTGCAAGACAATGGCAAATCTTATGTCTATGTAGTGGATCACAACCAGGATCGATGCAAAGAAGTGACCATCGCGCAACAGGAAGGATCCCAAACGCTGGTTACCAGCGGTCTAATTGACGGTGACTCGGTGATCACCAGCCAACTCCCTCTCTTGAAAGACAATGCGCAGATTACCGTACAACAAAAAAGTTGACGGTTTTACAGAATGACAAGAACCCTGTGTTCCAATTGGATCACAGGGTTTTTCGCTTATTTTCGGCGCAGCGAATCCAGCTTTGAACTGTCTCGAAAAAAAGTAGTGAGTTGTCGATTACAGTTGATACTGCAAAGATCCGGCCGGTCTTGGAGTCCTTTCTAAACAGATGGTGAAGTGGGGAGGATGTTAAGAACGATATAGCAACAAATCTTAAATTGCCGGAACTTCCCTTCCGTTCAACGTCCGATACGATTCAAAAAGTAGCGGTCGTCAATATGTCGGTGGTTGATCCTACAACCAATATTCCGATGCCCATGCAAGCCGTATTTATCATGGCACAACCTTCTATGGTTGTATATTTGCCCGTATCCGGTGTGGAATTCACTCTTGTTTGATCTAATGTTTGTACTCTTGATGCGGTGTTTCACTGGGCGAAGGTCATGGCTTTGGCTGCTGAATCCTCTGATCCTTACGAGTGCTTTTTTACGCAGATCAACTCACTGGTATTGATCGCGGGGTTACTGCTCATTCAAGCGTTGAAGCAGAAAAAAGGAAAGAGACTGGGGCGATTCTGGCCCTTGCTTTCGGGACCAAGATGATTTCCGTTGGAAGGCTGTATTAATCTTCACCGCTAGTTTTGCAACGATCTGGTGCCCTTTTCTTTGCGGTTTTCATCAAGCCTACTTTGGGAATGTTGGGTTCTATCCCTCTTATTCCAATCAGTCATACAACCTATGGTTTTGGATAGGTTGTGTCGACACGTAATTATATTTTCCCCCTTTTCATTTAGTGTATGGAGTGATACAATACACTCAAACGTAAGTGTTTGGTGTGAATGCATACACTACAAACATAATAGACGATGGAAAGAGGAGCGAGCGGTTGGAAAGGAGGCCGTTATGGAAACGCGAACAGTTGGACACATGCAATTTGTCCTGGATTTATCCTTGCCGATCTACGAGCAGATGGTAAACCAAATACAACGGATGATTGCCAGAGGTGAGGTGGAATTGGGCATGAAATTACCATCGGTGCGGGATATGGCTGTGCAGCTCAAGATTAATCCCAGCACGGTCGTGCGGGCTTATCAGGAATTGGAACGAGAAGGGCTTTGTGAGAAGCGAAGGGGTCAGGGGACTTTTATTACCTCTTCCCAAGCGAAAGTGGAGGAAGTGAAGAAACAGTTGGCTGCAGAGGCTTTGCATAGCTTTATCGAAAACATGCGTTCTTTGGGGATTACCAAGGAATTGGCGCAAAAATGGTTAGAGGAGGCGGAATGGGAGTGAATGATATCGTTACCTTTCAGCAAGTGGTAAAAAGTTATGGCAGGAAAAGGGCCTTGGATGGCATCACCCTTTCCTTTCCCAAGGGGAAAGTGATTGGCCTGTTGGGCGAGAATGGCGCGGGGAAATCGACGATGTTTAAGATGATGGTCAATCTGATCCAACCGACCTCTGGAGAAGTGCGGGTGTTGGGGCAAAAGCCGTCCTGGCGGTTGAATGAGCGCATTGCGTATCTCTCCGACCGGGCGCGTTGGTATAAGCACCACAGTGTGGAAGAAGCGATCCGTTTTGGCGCGCGAGTTTTTCCGCACTTTGATCTGGAGAAAGCGAAGCAAATGGCCGCGTTTATGAAGTTGGAACCGACACAGATAGTGGGCGACATGTCAAAGGGACAGGAAGCGCGGTTGCAGCTGTTGCTTTCGTTGGCGCGTGATGTGGATCTGATTTTGCTGGATGAACCTTTTTCCGGGATTGACCTGTTGTCGCGGGAGAAGATCGTCGAATTGATGATCGACACGTTGACGGAAGGTGAGAAAACCATCATCATCAGCACCCATGATATCCATGAAGTTGAAGGACTGTTTGAACATGTGCTCTTTCTGAAGGGCGGGAATGTGGTCTCGCAAACGGATGTGGAGGCGTTGCGGCAAAAAGGGTTGTCGATTCAAGAAGAATACAGGAGGGTCATGGGATGAATGGAGCACTCTTTTGGACGTTGGTGCGCAATGAGTGAATATGTTTAAGTGGCGAAGCAGGGATGGACGCATCAAGCATATTGTGATCGCTTGCCTTCTATTGCTGTTGGCCGGGGGCTTTCTGTTGTGCAGAGCACATTCCGGTAAATCCATCAACCCTGAACTTATGAATGTGGGTTTGGTTTTTCAAGCCTTTGGTTATATAGCGTTCTTCTTGTCTATGGCCTCGATCAACCGAGAATGGAAGGAAGGCACCTTTTACTGGTGGATGTCGTTGCCCTATTCGCGCTGGCCCATGCTGTGGGCCAAGTTGGTCGGGGTGATGCTGACTGTTCTGCGCATGCTGATTTATTCCTATATCCCTGTGAAAGTATTGTTGGTGCTGGTGTTTTATTTTCAAGATGCGGGACAATTTTCGTCCTTGTTTTGGCAGAGCTTGATGGTGGATGGGAAAGCTTTGCTTCAACTGATTCCGTTCGCCTTCACCTTGTCGACGCTGGGCTTCTTTGTGAGCAGCTTGATGTTCTCCCGTTTCCGTCCGTATGCGTTTGTGGGCTGGATTGTGTATGTCTTGATTCTTAGCCTGTTATTACATGCGCAATGGCTTCTTTTGAGAGTCTCTCAATTTGCCTTAGTGGGCGGTCGGCTTTTGTTTTTCCATGAGCCATCGCTTATTTGGATAGCTCTGGTGCTTTTTGTCGGGAAAATCTTGTTGGGCGTGTTGATCATGGCGGTGAATTCCCTGTTGTTGAACCGTTATATGGAAGCGAAATAGAAAGGAAAAAGGCTCCCCGGTGAGGGGAGCTTTTTGTGGGAGATGGCGACTTTGATTCTCAGGCCATCAGGGTCAGCGGATATGAGAGGATCTGTCAAATCTTCTATTGCTTGGACCCCATTGCACGTTGATAACGAATAGTTGTAAGATATATATAGTACGTCCTTTAATTTCCATTCTATAAAGTGTTCAAGTTATATCATTATAATGGTCTACATAATTGGTTCATGTAAAGGCAGTCACATTGAATTTAGAATTCCAAAAATATTTGTGATGATTTGGAGGTGATCGAGTGATGAAAGGAGATACGGTT
Source organism: Collibacillus ludicampi (assembly GCF_023705585.1). NCBI lineage: Bacteria > Bacillati > Bacillota > Bacilli > Caryophanales > Alicyclobacillaceae > Collibacillus > Collibacillus ludicampi. Next base: position 1,106,874 of record NZ_BOQE01000001.1, on the reverse strand, counting down.
AAGATCGTGCAAGTCATGTTACAATTGATAAATGACCATTTTTCAGTTCAAGAACTAAAAACCTACTTATCAGAATTCGTTTCATTCAAATGAAAGGAAACTTTCCCTTCGGGCAACTGGTATGTTTACATTATCGAATGTTTGGCGGTCAATCGCATGACATCTATCAAGCAGCCGCCGCTGTTGAGCTGATGATTCTTTCTCTAGACATATTTGATGACTTACAGGATCAAGATGATTTTTCAGTACCTTGGAATAAGATCGATGTAGGCATATCCATGAACATAGCAACAGGTCTTTTAGTCCTTAGTACAAAAGCGTTAGAGCAGACTTCTTTTGAATTAACCAATAGGATGTGCGCTATTAGATATCTGAATAGTCACGTACTGAAAGCCGTCAATGGTCAACACAATGATCTGATGGATTCGATTGAATCTGAGGAAGACTATCTTCAGATGGTTAGAAATAAGTCTGCTGCTCTGCTGGCATCCGCTTGTTTGATTGGAACGGCGCTGGCTACCGAAAAATACCATGATACCGTAAACAAATACGCGGAGCATATGGGGATAGCCGCACAGATAAAAAACGATATAAAAGATATTTGTCGCTTGGATGAAAAAAATGATCTAGTTAACAAGAAAAAAACCCTTCCTACCTTGTATCTGCTACACAATAGCCATCCAGAGTTTCAACTTATTAAAGACTATTATTTAGGTAATCTGAAGAAAGAAGAACTCGTTCAAATGGGCAGATAAAAAAAATATACAAAATCATCACTTACAACAGATTACGACACCATGAGTCATGATTTTTTTTGGATGCTAAAAATTTCCCTTCTTGATACATTTTTTAATTGGGATTCAACCTTCAATCCAGTATTATGGACTATGACTTATGAATTATTTGGTTCCTTTTTGATATTTTCATTCATTGCATTATTTGGTTCTTTAGAGAGGCGAATTATTTTTTATCTATTTTTCTTTTTTTTCTTTAGTCGCACCTATTTTTTAGCCTTTTTACAAACAGTTACTTTTTCGTAAAAAAAAACGATAACTCACCCCCTTATCATCCATCTCCATCTGCGACTCCACGAGCAGCCGTAAGGAGGATTTTTCGGTTAAGGAAGATGCGGATCACCCGTACGCACAAAAATGAAAGCCGGGCGGCCGGTCACTTCGAGATGCCTAGTACCGGCCACTCGGCTATTAAGGAAACGGCAAGTTCGCGTACTACCCGCTTCCAGGAGGAAGGCGCATCATGCCAGTCAAATATACCGGCAGATAACTGGTCAGCTGCTTGAGACTCCGCTGGAATCTCAATGAAACCGCGAGCATGGGGAATGGCATGTTCGAGAGCTTGAAGATCCAGGCGGCTTCCTTTCGCGGACATCTTGTTGACAACCATCCAGATCGGCGTTCCCTCTTGCTGAAGAAGAGCCGCCGCTTCTGTAACAAGGCTGGCTGATGACGGTTGCGCATCCGTTACGAGAACGATTTGATCGGCTGTAGCAAGGGCCGCCTTTGATGCGGGATCTTGCAATCCGGTGCCACAGTCCAAAACGACAACGCCTACCATCTCCTGTAATCGACGAACCACTCTCGTATAGGCGGCTTCATCCAATGTCGCCATGCGAACCGGATCGGTAGGTGCAGGTAAGACCATTAAACCGTGAACGGCTCGTCCAAGATTCCCATCCAAACGCGTCACCGTCAGTGGTGTGTTGTCTAAGAGATACAACAAATCGTCGACGAATATCTGGTGGTCGGGAGCCAAGATACGGCCTAAGGAACCGAAGTCCGGGTTCGTATCGATGGCCACGATACGGTCACGACGAACGAAAGCAAGCAAGGTACCGAGTAACGCTGTGATCGTGGTCTTGCCAACGCCTCCTTTCGGGGATACCACCGCGATCGTGGCACAACGTTTGAGTTGCGGTTCTGCGATCCTCTCGTCCAATTGGTTGAGATAGTTTGTCTTCCGCCAGGTTTTTCTCGCTCGTTTCCACCACCCGGGTGCTTTCTGGATGGCCAAAGAAGATGGGGAAAGCAAGTGGCCGGATGTGGGCGAAGTCTCGGAACTGCTGGACTCGAGGGTAGGCGTTTCGTGCGAGAAGACTGCGCGCAACACGGCCTCCACTCGTTTCTGCCATGGAATGGCTTCCGGTAAAATGGCTCGCGTACGCCCCCGAGGCTTCCATTCATTGGAGGATAAGCGATCATCATTCTGTGATGCGTCATTATCGGAACTTGCGCCTGGCGCGGAAGACAGCGCTTGCTCATCAGATACCTTTGCATGAGCGGACAAGTTCCGGTTCCAAGCTTCGCGTGTCTGCAGGAAGATTTGATCTCCGTCAACGACTCCGCATTGAAGGAGCGTGTTTTCTTTTGGAAAAGGCGGTCCTTCCGACGGGCCCAAAGCCCAGACATAAGGATCGCTCGAATGGGATTCTAATGCAAACAGTTCAACGAATGCGGGGATTAAATCGACGACGGGGACATCTCCGGGGAGTTCCAAGTCGATCGATTCTTCGGGTCCTACTACGGTGACGAGAACGGTATGTGACACTTTTTCTTCGCAATGCGTAATGCTCATTCCATACACCTCATACGATCAACAGGGATGTTCGTTCCTATGAAAATACGAGTGGAACAGAGGCTTTCCACTCGTATTTGTTTCCATTACAAGTATAAAAAAATCGAAATTTGTCATCACTATTACATTCGCATCACAAATGAAATATTTGGCGGTAGGAAGGACGTAAAAAAGTGTCTCAGACAGTGGCACTGAGACACTTTTTTACTTCTCTTTATACATCTGTTAGAGGTTATTAGCTTCTGGAAACCGCCTCGCGACGTGAAGAAGGAGGATACGGAACCGGAGATTCGTTTCTCATCACATCGGTCAGGAAGTAAGCAACGGCATCTTCCGTAACGTGCCCGATCGTATATGCAGCTTTCTGTTTTACTTCTTCCACGGCATTCCCCATAGCGACCCCGAGATCCGCGTTCTGAATCATTTCCAGATCATTGAAATGGTCACCAATCGTGTATATCTTACTATCGCTCATTCCCAACAGTTGCTGGCTCTTTTGAATCCCGAACCATTTGGACACTCCTGCAGGCATGACCTCGATGTAATTATGGCTAGAGTAGCACCAACGCATACTCCGAGGATATGCCGCAGCATAGGAAGACAAGATTTCCGCGATCTGTTTGATGATATCCGCGGGGGTGTCAATCAGTTTCATTCCGAGTTTAAGAATATCTCCCGCTTCAAGAACTTCCTGCACGTTTCTCCACAAACGAGGCTGTAAATGTTCTTGTTTGACGAACGGATCCGTTAACGCTTCTTCATTCGAAACCCAGAGCGTGTGATCAGAACAGTCCATATAGATCCGAACATGAGGAAAAAGGATCAGTTTCCGTACGAGTGAAACGAGCAACTCTTTATTGAGAGACACCCACCGTGCTCTTTTCCGCAAGGGGTCATACACGTAAGATCCATTGCAAAGAACAAGCGGAGCGTTACACGGAATCTCTCGTAAAAAACGTTGAACGGCCGGGAAGCTTCGTCCTGTCGCCAAGGTAAAACCATACCCGCGATGGACGAATTCTTCAATTTTCCCTTTCACCAAGGGGCTCACGACGTTTGTTTCGGAAACAAGTGTACCGTCGACATCGCAATAGACAGTGATCTTTTTTGGATGGATCATGCGGAGTTGTCCCAGGGTGTCCACCTTCCTTGGATGGATTACAGTAGGTATCTTCAGTATACGTCACGTTTTTTGAAAATTTGTTAAGAGGGAGTAATCGTTATGTGCAGATTTGTTGGGTACCGTTCGTGGCGGAATCTTCAAATCATTTTAACTCCCTCTACACAATAGGAAGATAGGATGGAAATAGGTCAGGGGGTGGTCCGATGCTCATGTGGTTTTTTCATATGCTCGTATGGTACCTGTTCATTGTACCCGTGTATCTATTTGTCATAGCAACCCTGTTACTGATGATCGATGACTGCTGGCTTTCCAAGTCGTAACGTTACAAAATCTCGCAGAATTTTTTACGTTTGTCGAACGCACATGGGAACCGAGATTGGAGGAACACTTTTTTCAACAATTTCTTAACGTTTTTTTAACAAATGGAAAAAAGTACATCCGTATGATGAATCTATCAAACCGATATAAATTCAAACAATGAGGGGTACGGGTTTATGAATCTTTCGCGTGTATTTCAGAAGAGGGCATGGCTGATGAAGCCGATCATACGGGTGAGGAGTATTGCGCGGAGAAAAAGGAAATCCTTTCGATTTACGATCGCTCGAAAAGTGGCTCTCGGGTTCTCGCTCATCGGCATCTTGCTTGCCGTCACGTGCGGTACTTCCATTTATACCATGAAGGAAGTAAACGATTCCTATTCGAGTCTGCTTGAGCGGCAGGTAGCCGTCTTGAAGAATGCCGATACGATTCAATTTGACGCTTCCCAGCAAATCAGCAGTTTACGCGGATTTCTGTTAACCCAGGATGAAACGAGTTTGAAAAATCTGCAAGATGACCATCTGGACTTATACAATGTAGTAAATAAAACATTAAAAATTGTAGAAACACAGGAGCAAAAGAAATCTCTCTTAAAACTCAGTGAAGCGAATCAACAGTTTCAGGAGAAATTTGATCAAGTGATATCACTTGCGAAGCAGGATCGGGAACAAGCGGTCGTGCTTGCGAACAAGGAAGTACTTCCCTTGGCGATCGATATCAAGAATCAGGCAGTCGCCATCGCCGGTGCACAACAAAAAGAGTTGGCGACAGAAGCGGCAGCCGACGCTTCCAAGGTCCATTCGATGATTCTTTTCGTATTAGCGTTGAATGGGCTCGTATTGGTTTTGGCGATGGTGATCGGATTGTTTACATTCCGCATGATTTCCAAACCTTTGCAGATGGTGAACGGCCAGTTGAGGGAAATCGCTGAAGGTGCCGGCGATCTCACGCGTGAGATCGTCATTCGTTCCAAAGATGAGCTCGGAGAACTGTCAGCATCGTTTAACCAAATGGTCAAACATCTGCGTGCTTTAATTCAGCAAGTCGGGGGAAGTACCCACCGAGTGGCTGCCGCGGCGGAAAGGTTGACGATTCACGCGAAGCAGTCCTACGAGGCCAGTGAACGAATCACTCAGATGATGGAAGAGATCGTGGCCGGGACGGAAAAACAGGTCTCCAGCATGGAAGAAACGGCTTTCATCACGCATGAAATATCTGTCGGTACGAGACAAATTGCAGTCCATTCGCAGACCGTTTCGGATACAGCCAGAAGAGCATCCGAAATTGCAGCCAAAGGAAATCGGGTCGTTCAAGAAGTGATTGAGCAGATGAATACCATTCATCGATCGGTTCAGGAATTAGGGGACGTGTTTGCGCGATTCGTTGGACATTCCGAAAAGATCGGACAGATCGTTCATGTGATCACGAGTCTCGCCGAACAAACGCACTTGTTGGCCCTCAATGCGACCATTGAGGCAGCAAGGGCAGGTGAACATGGGCGAGGGTTTGCCGTCGTGGCGGATGAAGTGCGCAAACTCGCTGCCCAGTCGGCACATTCCGCCAAGGAGATCGCCGAATTAGTAAGCATGATACAAAGGGAGATTCACCATGCAACTTCTTCGATGGAAGCAGGGAAGAAGGAAGCCGAAAACGGCGTCGTGGTTGTGCGAGCGGCTGGCGAGTCATTTGAAGAAATACAGCGTTCCGTCCATGAAGTTGGAAAGCAGATCCATGAAGTATCGGCGGCCGTACAGCAAATGACTGCCGGAACGGAACGTATGGATGACGCGATTCAGTTCATTGTAGAGGTGGCCGAGTCTGTTGCGACAACCACACAGAACGTGTCGGCAACCACGCAAGAACAATGGGCGTCACTCGATGAAATTTCGGCGTCCGCCGCTTCCTTGTCAATGATGGCCAAGGAGTTGGAGACGCTCAGCGGACGATTTAAAGTATGACATCGCAATCTTAACAATTTCTTAATATACCGGCAAAAATAGATTTACGAAACAGAGCTACGATAGAAACGAAAACGATGCCGCAATGACGGGTAGCGGTGATTATCCAAAGGGGGACTCTTTCGTGTTAAAGAAGCTGTCGAAGAAAGCGACCATGATGACGATGGTTGCAACGCTCGGACTCGGAATCTTGGCGGGATGCGGGAGTGCAACAGACAAGAAAGATGGAGGAACTGCTCAACCCGGTCAACAAACGGAGAAAGTTTCCGGGACAGTGACCGTGTCAGGTTCTACGGCGCTCCTTCCTCTGGCGAAAGAAGCGGCCAATCAATTCATGGATAAGAATAAAGATGTCACCATCAACTCCAGCGGCGGCGGTTCAGGCACAGGGTTGAAAAACGTGGCTGACGGTACATCGGATATCGGGATGTCTGACGTAGAAGCAGGACCGGAATTCAAGGACAAAGGACTTGTTGATCATAAAGTGGCGGTAGCTCCTTTTCTTCTCATCGTAAATAAAGATGTGAATATTGATAACTTAACCAAGCAACAAGCGGCTGATATCTTCACAGGCAAAATCAAGAACTGGAAAGAAGTCGGCGGCCCTGACAAGAAAATCACCATCATCACGCGTCCGGATAACTCAGGTTCTCGCAAGCTCGTGAAGCAAATCATTCTGGACGGCAAAGACTTCACGAAAGATGCGGTTGTTCAAGAATCGACAGGGGCCATGAAAACAGCCGTTTCCACAACATCCGGTGCGATCGGTTATATCGATATGGCGTATGCGGACGATTCGGTCAAAGTGCTGAAGTTTGACGGAGTTGCATACAGCAAAGACAACCTGAAGAACGGTTCCTATAAACTTTATGGCATCGAGCACATGTACACCAAAGGTGAACCGAAAGGTGCGACGAAAGCATTCTTGGATTATATCATGAGCAATGATTTCCAAAACAATACGGTTGAAAAAATGAAATTCATTCCGGTTTCCTTCCTTGGACAGTAATGAGAACAACATAGAAGGAATGGTTTCATCACACGTCTTGTGACAGGGCGGTGTTTGCTTAGGCACCGTCCTGCCTGTTTTAGGTAAGAATGAGGAGGTTTTAGGATGGAGGGGTATGGTGTACAACAGGTCATCTCCCACTCGGGAAATGCCCTCCCGGATGTTTCCGGCCACCATGAATCATTTGCCAAGCGACGCCGGGCTACGGATCGGCTGATGAGAAACGTGTTTGTTGTTTCGGCGGTCGCCGTCTCCTTAATCATCTTTTCCATTATCGTTTTTATCGGTTACCAAGGGTTGCAAACGTTCAAAGATGTGCAGCCTGCGAGCTTTTTCTTTTCTTCCGATTGGGCGCCTGATAATGGCCGGTTTGGTGCATTCCCGTTTATCGCAGGAACATTTTTGTTAACTGGCATGTCGATTTTGCTCTCTGTACCGTTCGCACTTGCCGGAGCTGTTTTTATGGCGAAGATCGCTCCAAAGTGGATGCGGGAGATTTTGCGTCCCGCTACCGATTTGTTCGTGGGGATCCCTTCCGTCGTGTACGGGTTGATCGGAATGACTTTGTTTGTCCCTTATTTCGGCAAGGTATTCGGAGGAGCAGGGTATGGATTGCTTCCGGCGGCCATCATTCTGGCTATCATGATCCTGCCCACCATCTTGTCCGTTTCTGAAGATGCGATTCGTTCATTGCCGCGTTCGCTTGAGGAAGCGTCGCTGGCACTTGGGGCCACACGTTGGCAGACGATCTGGAAGGTCTTGCTGCCGGCCGCACGCCCGGGAATTCTTACAGCCGTCATCCTCGGCATGGGCCGAGCGATCGGAGAAACGATGGCGGTCATGATGGTCATCGGCAATGCGCCGAAACTGCCTCACTCACTCGTCGATCCGACTTCTGTCTTAACCACGGGAATCGTCAAAGATATGGGAAACACTTTTTACGGTACGACCTGGAATAACGCATTGTTTCTGATGGCGCTTGTCCTTCTTCTCATTTCTCTTGGACTCATTCTGCTTATACGGATTGTTGCAAAAAGGAGTGCCATGTGATGATGAAAGCGGCTTTGGAGAAACGGGCAGCGAGAAACCGCCTGACCGACCGGATCGCTACGGTGATGTTTTGGGTGGTCGGCGTCATGCTTCTGGCGATTCTGGCGTTCTTTCTTTTCTATATATTCTCGAAAGGTTTACACAAACTGACATGGGACTTCATCACAGGCCGACCGAAAGAGATGGAAGCGGGCGGCGGTGTGGGCCCGATGCTCTTTAATTCGTTTTATATTCTGTTTTTGTCCCTTCTCTTTTCTTTGCCGATCGGGTTGGGGGCCGGGATTTATCTGGCCGAATATGCGAAGAAAAACCGTTTGACCGAGTTGATCCGTCTTTCGGTGGAAGCCTTAGCTTCCGTTCCGTCGATCGTCTTCGGATTGTTTGGAATGCTTCTTTTTGTCAATTGGATGGGATTGCGTTTTTCCATTCTCGGGGGAGCCCTGACACTCGCGTTGCTCAATCTGCCCGTTTTGGTGCGGGTTACGGAAGAAGTGCTTTTGACGATTCCAAGTTCCTATCGTGAAGCTTCTCTCGCACTCGGGGCCACCAAGTGGCAAACGATCCGCCGCGTGTTATTGCCGACGGCACTGCCCGGCTTGATCACAGGGATCACATTGGTGGCGGGACGCGCCCTGGGGGAATCGGCTATTTTGATCTTTACGGCAGGATTGTCCGTTTCGCGTCACCTGTTCGACTTCAATCCGTTCGCGGTCGGTGAAACACTGTCGGTCCATCTCTGGTATGTACAGGCGAGCGGTTTGGCGCCGGATGCCAAAGAAATCGCCGCAGGATCCGCAGCGTTGCTGGTGCTGGTCGTGTTGATTTTTAATCTTTTGATCGCGATTCCGAGCCGCATGTTGCAAAAACGTTTGACAGGAGGACAATCATGAAAACGAGCGTTGAAACGAAAGTGCGCGTGGAAGGTCTGAACCTTTTTTACGGGGAAAAACAGGCGCTCTTTCAGATCGAGATGGACGTGCAGCCCCATTCGGTGACAGCGATGATCGGTCCGTCCGGTTGCGGAAAATCGACGTTGTTGCGCACGTTGAACCGGATGAACGATCTCATCTCCAATGTGCGCATCGAAGGCAAAGTCATCATCGACGGAGAAGACATCTATGCTCCGACGACCGATATCGTCTCCCTGCGCAAACGAGTCGGCATGGTGTTTCAACGTCCCAATCCATTCCCGATGTCGATCTACGATAATATCGCCTATGGTCCGCGTATTCATGGGATTACCAAGAAGCGGGATCTCGACGAAATCGTGGAACGGAGTTTGCGGCAGGCGGCTTTGTGGGATGAAGTGAAAGACCGTTTGAAACAATCGGCGCTCGGACTTTCGGGCGGACAGCAACAACGACTTTGTATTGCAAGGCTCCTGGCGGTTGAGCCCGATGTGCTCTTGATGGATGAACCGACATCGGCGCTCGATCCGATTTCCACGTTGAAAGTGGAAGAGTTGACGAATGAACTGAAGAAAAATTACACGATTTTGATCGTCACGCACAACATGCAGCAAGCGGCCCGCATATCAGACTATACTGCATTTTTCCTCAATGGATATATGGTGGAATTCGGACAAACCGACCAGATTTTTACCGCGCCCCGTGACCAGCGGACAGAAGATTATATCACGGGACGATTCGGATAAAGCGACAAAGAACGGAGACGGGAGGACAGCATGGATACGCGTAAAGGATTCCACCAATCATTGCAGGAATTGCAACATGATCTTCTCAAAATGGGGACGCTCGTGGAGGAGGCGATCCACCTGGCGGTCAAGTCCCTGGCGCAGATGGATCAGGAATTGGCTGAGAAAGTGGTGGCCCAGGACGATCAAATCGACGAGATGATGTTACAGATCGAAAATGGCTGTTTGCGCTTGCTCGCATTGCAACAGCCGATGGCCGGCGATCTGCGAGTGATCGGTACGGCGCTGAAAATCGTGACCGATCTTGAGCGCATCGCGGATCATGCGACAGACATCGCAAAAACCACGTTGCGTTTGTCCGGGGAAAGTCTGATCAAGCCTTTGATCGATATTCCGCGTATGGCCGATTTGGCCAAAGCGATGGTGAGGGAAGCGTTGACCGCGTACGTCGAGCGCAATATCGATCGCGCTCTTGCGTTGGCGGAAAAAGATGATGAGGTTGATGCCTTGTACACGAAAATGTTCTCGGAAATCGTCACGATGATGGGAAGCAGTCGGGCGATGAACCGTCAACTGACACACCTGTTAATGGTTGCCCGCTATCTGGAACGTGTCGGGGATCATGCTACGAATCTGGGAGAGTGGGTCATCTATATGGTTACAGGAAAGCGGCAAGATCTGAACAAGTAGCCTTGGTTCAAGAGGCTATTGGGCAGGACTTGCCCTTTTTTTCACGAAAAAAGAAAGGATGATGATTATCGAGGGGATCAGACCATGGAAACGATCGAAGGTACCGTTGAACGGATCACTTATTATCATGAAGAGACTCACTACACGGTGGCGAAAGTGGCGGATGAGCAGGGGAACCGGATCACGATTGTCGGTGTACTTCCCGGGCTGTCGGCAGGGGAAACGGTACGGCTGAAAGGCCAATGGGTCAAGCATAAAGAGTACGGACGGCAATTTCAAGCGGAAAGTTGGGAACGGTTGCCTCCGGTCACCTTGCAAGGGATTGAACGCTTTCTTGGCTCGGGTATGATCAAAGGGATCGGTCCATCCACAGCGAAAAAGCTTGTGAATACGTTCGGCATGGATACGCTGCGTGTGATTGCGGAGGAATCATGGCGGCTCCTGGAAGTGGATGGTATCGGGAAAGTCAAAGCGGAACGTATTGTGGAAGGGTACCGCCAGCATCAGGACATTCAAGAGATCATGGTGTATCTGCAAAGCCATGAAATTTCTCCGTCACTCGCCGCGAAAATCTATCAAGTGTACGGACAAGAAACGATCGCCAAGCTGGAGGAAAATCCATACCGGCTGGCGGAAGATGTCCACGGAATCGGGTTCAAGACGGCCGACCTTCTGGCGAAACGATTGGGGGTTTCCAGCGATTCGCCCGCGCGCACGATGGTGGCGATCAAGCACATCTTGCGGCAGGCGGCGGAGGAAGGACATGTCTTTTTACCGAAGCGGACTTTGCTTGCACGCGCATCCGAACTCTTGGGAGTGAATCAGACGATCGTTGAAGAGGCACTGAATCGGTTATGCGAAACACGGGACGTGCGGATGACCGCTTGGAAAGAGGAAGCCCCCGTCTATCTCACGCATTTGTACTACGCGGAACGGGGAGTGGCCGACCGGTTGCTGCAGCTTCTTCATCGCCGACATGAGGAAGATCGCGAAGGCGAACAAAAGAGGGCGCTCGGACACGAGCGGACCAATCAAACGGGCTCATCCACTTGGGCAGAGGGTGGTGCTCCGGCGGACGAAGGGATCACGCTGGCGCCCGCGCAACGTGCGGCTGTTGCAGCGGTGTTTACCGCGTCGTTGCTCGTCGTGACCGGGGGTCCGGGAACGGGAAAGACGACGACTGTAAGGGCGATGATCAAAGCGCTGGAGAGCAGGGGATATCAGGTGGTCCTGGCAGCACCGACGGGACGTGCGGCGAAACGCATGACGGAAAGCACGGGTGTACCTGCGAAGACGTTGCATCGACTCCTCGAATTTTCTAAAGGAGATGGGGGCGGTTGGAGATTCCAACGGAATGAGGATCAGCCGCTGGAGGGAGATGTGTTTATCATCGATGAAGCCTCCATGCTCGACCTTTCGCTCACCTACCATTTGCTCAAAGCGTTGCCGCGTGGCGCCAAGCTTATTTTCGTGGGGGATGTCGACCAGCTTCCATCGGTGGGGGCGGGACAAGTTCTCGCCGATATGATTCAATCCGGCGTTGTTCCTGTCGTCCGCTTGACGACGATCTTCCGCCAGGCGGAAGCGAGCATGATCGTTCAGAATGCGCACCGGATCCAACAAGGCTTGCCTCTTGTCATGCGAAGGGACGGGGATTTTTTCTTCATGGAAGCGGAACGGCCGGACATGGTGGTCGAGCTTATCATGGACTTGAATCGTCGCCGTCTCCCCAAGTACATTCAAGGGGATCCGATCGAAGATGTTCAAGTCCTGGTTCCGATGCGCCGCGGCCTCCTCGGGGTGGAACATTTAAACGAACGGCTGCAGGATGTATTAAATCCTCCTTCTAAGGGAAAACCCTCTTTAACATCCGGTGGGCGCACTTTGCGGGTAGGCGATAAGGTCATGCAAGTGCGCAATAACTACCAAAAGGAGATTTTTAACGGGGATGTAGGGAGGATCACACGCATCGATGAAGAGGAAGGGGAAGTTTCCGTCACGTTCCCCGATATTCCCGAATCCCGCGAGATCGTTTATACAACCAGTGAACTGGATGAACTGGCGCTTGCGTACGCGGTGACGGTACACAAAAGCCAGGGAAGCGAATACCCTGTCGTCATTCTTCCGCTCACCATGCAACATTACATGATGTTGCAACGCAACCTGTTTTATACGGCGGTGACCCGCGCCAAGAAACTGGTAGTCGTCGTCGGCCAGCGGCGGGCGGTGGCCAAAGCGATCGAACATGCAACGGCTGCGAGGCGTTACTCTCTTCTCGTCGAACGGTTGAGAGGAGAGTATAACGGGTGAAGCCCGCACAAGCACCAAATTTCCTGGAGGTGTATGGAATGGCTCAGCGTGTACTTGTGGTCGATGATGAAGAAGCCATTCAAAAACTCATTGAATATAACTTGACGCAGGCGGGCTTTGAAGTCATGACCAGCGATAATGGGCTCAACGCTCTGGAAACGGTTTTGCAGGAGCGTCCCGATTTGATCATCCTTGACCTGATGCTCCCGGGACTCGGCGGCATGGAATTTTGCCAACGTTTGCGCAAAGAAGGGATCGCGACGCCGATCATCATGCTTTCAGCTAAAGGGGAAGAAATCGATCGGATCCTCGGACTGGAAATGGGGGCTGACGATTATGTGACCAAACCTTTTTCCCCGCGCGAACTGGTCGCCCGTGTGAAAGCTGTTTTGCGAAGGTCGGGCGAGGAAACGAACCAGGCAGAAGGGGTTTACCGCTGCGGCGATATTACGGTGGATGTAAACCGTTATGAAGTGATGCAAGGGGATAAACAGGTGGATCTGACCCCGCGCGAATTTGAACTCTTGCATTACATGATCAAAAACAGCGGGCGCGTGCTCAGCCGCGATCACCTTCTCGACAAAGTCTGGGGTTATGAATTCGTCGGCGATACGCGAATCGTGGACGTGCACGTTTCACATTTGCGCGAAAAATTGGAACGTGACCCTAAAAACCCTGAATATATCAAAACGGTACGCGGGGTCGGATATAAATTCGTACGGAGAGAGAATTGACATGCGTGGCATCCGCAGTCGCATTACTTTTACCTATCTGATTTTGATCGGTTTGGCCCTGTCGATTTCAGGGGTTTTTATTTTACAACTTCTCGAAAACGTAAAGCTGGAGCAAGTGACGCAAACATTGCAAGAAGAAGGTCAATTGACTGTCACATGGTTGCGTCCGTATTTTGCTTCTCCTGCGGCAACGCGCAGTGACATGATGCAGCAGGCCGAGAAAACCGCGAAAGCGTTAGGCAAAGAGATCACCTTGTTCGATTCACGCGGGAAGCTCTTTTTTGATTCGCAAGGGAATCGCGATGACGGGCCTGACCAGCCGGAAGTAAAATCCGCGCTAACCGGTTTTGTGGGCAAGGATATTCGGGAAAACGAAGGGCTGCACACCAACTTTTATTATGTGGCTGTACCGGTCAAGGAAGGGCCGCATGTCTTGGGAATCGTGCGCGTCGGTGTGCCTTTTTCTCCGATTGTCGATACGCTTCAACATCTTTGGGGCAGGGTCGGCATCGGCTTTCTGCTCGTCGGGATCGCCACAGCGTTCGTAAGCCTTTATTTCTCTCATAAACTCGCACAGCCGATCGAAGAGATTAACCGGGTGGTCAGACGCATCGCCGAAGGGGATGTGAACGAACGCGTGCGTTTTCGCAGTTCGGATGAATTGGGGGAGGTCAGCGAATCGATCAATGTGATGGCATCGAAGATCGCGCAACAGATTGAAGATCTCACCCAAGAGAAAAGCAAGTTGGAAGGGATCCTCACTCATATGGATTCCGGGGTGATCGTCGTCGATCGTTCGGGGAACATCAAGCTGATCAATCCCGCTTTCGGTAAAATCTTTGAGGTACAAGAAGAGAAATTTTTGGGACGCTGGCATTGGGAATGTCTGCGTTCGTACGGCTTGTCATCCATGATCGACGATGTGATCCTGCACGGAGAAGTGATGAGAAAAGAGATGAACGTGTACGCGCCGGTCGAGCGTACGTTGGAAGTCATCATCACCCCGATTCAGGGAAAACATGAAACGATCATGGGAGCGGTGGCCGTTTTGCACGATATTTCCCAATGGCGCCGTCTGGAACGGATGCGCAGTGAATTTGTGGCGAACGTATCCCACGAGTTACGGACTCCGATCACTGCCGTGAGAGGATTCGCCGAAACCCTCCTCGACGGCGCACTGGCCGATCCGGATACGGCCAAACAGTTCGTGCAGATCATTTACGACGAATCGTCCCGCTTGTCCCGCCTCGTTTCTGACCTGCTCGATCTTTCGCAGATTGAACATAACCGTTCAATCATGCGGATGGAAACGATCGATGTGGTGCAGCTCCTCCGTTCTACGTTCGACAAACTGTGTCATCAAGCGGAACAAAACGGCCTTACGCTTGTAGGAAATTGGCCGGAACATCCCGTTTCTGTGGAAGCCGACAGCGATCGCATCGCGCAGGTGATGATCAATCTGGTTGCGAACGCGATCACGTATACCCCCAAAGGTGGAGAAATTTCCGCCTGGATGGAAGAAGGGGACGATCACGTGACGGTTCACGTCAAGGACACTGGAATCGGTATTCCCCCGCAAGATATCGACCGCTTGTTTGAACGATTTTACCGTGTGGATAAGGCGAGACACCGCCGTTCAGGAGGCACCGGTCTGGGACTTGCGATCGTCAAGCACATTCTGGAGGCCCACCATGGGACGATACAAGTGCAAAGCGAAGTGGGCAAAGGATCGGATTTTGCTTTTACGTTACCCAAAAAACAGCCAGACCCCATGTTCTCCTAGTCGTTCACCATTCCGAAATTGGTGCCGTCAGGGTAAAAGTTTCATGTACGGGAAGAGAGGTGTGAGGCGGCCAAAAGCAACAGAGTGGCTTTTGGGTGGATGGTATCGCTTTGCAGCGCAGAGGTGAGTTGAAGGTCGTCTCGCTTCCTTAGGAACGTAAAAGGGGCAATGCTTTGCGTGAAAAGCGACTTTGGAGGTCGTCTCGCAACATTAGATCATATTCCATGCGAGACGACCTTCACGGAGCATGAACGCAAAGCATTTGCCCCTTACGACGACCTTCACGGAGCATGAGCGCAAAGCATATACCCTAGTCAACCTTCATCGAACCCAAGCGCAAAGCGGTCCATCCACCCAAGCACTTCAAGAGCGCCCCAGCCGCAAGCTTGCCATAAAAGGATGAAAAGTTTCTTGATAGGCATACGTGACTTATCGATCCATCGCGATTTCTGCTATAATAGGCTCACACTTGATCTGGAGGGTTTTACCGATGAGCTCGCTTGCGATCGTTACGGATAGTACAGCTTATCTGCCACATGATTACGTTCAACAACACGGAGTGACGGTTGTTCCCTTGATCGTGAACTTCGGCCAACAAACATACAAGGAAGGCATCGATATTCTCGCTGATCAATTTTATGAACGGTTGGCTTCCGATCCGGTCATGCCGACGACCTCACAGCCATCTGTCGGAGATTTTGTGCAGACATTCGAAGAACTGTTACGCACGCATGATCAAGTCTTGGCCGTGCTCTTTTCGAGCGGGTTGTCGGGCACTTACCAAACGGCGCAGGCGGCGGCACGCATGGTCGAAGGTGATGTAACGATCATCGATTCCCGCATTACCAGCTACCCCTTGGCCGAGATGGTGCGGGAAGCGGTTCGCATGAGGGATGAAGGATATGGTAAAGAAGAGATCGTCGCTCGCATACACGAGATGATCGCATCGGTACACGCCTATTTTGTTGTCGACTCCCTCGATCACCTGCACCGTGGGGGCAGGCTTTCGAAAGCATCCGCACTGGTCGGTTCCTTGTTGCAGATCAAACCGATTTTATATGTGGATTCTGAGGGGAAACTTGATGTTTTTGAGAAGGTCCGGACGAGACGCAAGGCGGTCGAGCGCCTCCTGGAGTTGTTGAGGGAACAGACTTCACCCGGGCAGAAAGTTCGTCTCGGGGTGATCTACTCGGCGAATCGGGACGATGCGGAAGATCTGCGACAAAGGATCGAAAACGAGTTCCCCTATGTCGAAACCTCACTGAGTGAACTGGGACCTGTGATCGGCACACATACGGGGCCTGGCGTTCTTGCGATCACCTTTTATACGGTGTCGTGGGCATGAACATTCGCCTCTGGTGGGAAACATTCCTTGGGCTCCTGTACCCGGCGGCATCTTCATGTCTCGTCTGTTCGGGGCCCATCCATTCTCCCCGCGCCGATCGCATTTCCCCTCCCGACCACATGCCGATGCTTTGTCCAACATGTAAGCAACGGCTCACTCCGATCGAACCTCCCCTCTGCATGGTTTGCGGACGCCATTTGGAAAGAGTGAACAGAGCGATAGAAACGAAACGAATGTATGATACGCATGCACGCATCATCCAAGACCGCGTACCATCTGCGGATGTACAGCCGGTACGACTCAACCGACAGCCAACAGAACCGCAGTGGGAGACGAGTGAAATCGTCAATCATAGCGGCATGGGGGACGCAAGAATGGAGCAACGGAAATTCGAGCCGTCTTTGCGCTGCCGGGAGTGCTACCGGCAAACCTCATTTGTCTTCTCTCGTTCGTACGGCGCTTACCGTGACGAATTGCGGGAGATTCTCCATCGATACAAATTTATGCGCGAAAAAGAGCTACTCCCTTTGCTCGCCGGTTTCCTGTGCACCGCATGGGACATGCATATGGCAGCCATCCCCTGCGACTTTCTCGTACCCGTTCCGATTCATCCCCAGCGCTTGCGTGAACGTGGCTTTAATCAAGCTTATCAGTTGGCGCAAGAGTTATCCGGTTATTCGAAGATTCCCCTGCTGAATCCTCTTCGACGTGACATTCATTTAACGGGACAAGCCATGAAAACCCGGAAGGAACGCCTGCTTGCGCTCCAGGGCGTTTTTTCCGTCGAGCCGTTTTACGTCTCGCAGCTCTCCGGCAAGACAATCTTGTTGATTGACGATATCTATACAACGGGATCCACCGCGGAAGCATGCTCCCGCGTATTGTTGGAAGCGGGTGTTGGAGCAGTCTATGTGCTGACGGTAGCTCGGTAGAAAGTTTGCGAGCATATGGCGAGGGAGAGAGAAGACATGGCGAATGATACAGGAGAAGGGATAGATATTCCAGCCTTCGCTTCGAAGTGAAACTAGCCATGTTATTCTTCCATCTCGTATAATTAAATTAGAAATTCTGATAGTTTCCTCCGTTGGTCGAGTCTAATTGCTCCAGAAATGGGCATAGATATGATCATGGAGGTGTTAAACTTTGAAGAAGAAGAGGGAGAATGACATGGCAATGACACAAAAAGACCTCAAGCAAAATGCAGTTGCCACGGATAAACAAGTGAAAGATGCCGCAAAACGTGTATTAAATAAGTACCATAAAACCTTCGAAAAGTTGGCGAAGAACTAAATGTATGTCGCATTAACAAGAGAACAGATTATAGGTCTGCACGATGAGCTGTTAAACCTATATGGCGGGATGCCGGGGGAAAAAGAGCCGGGGTTAATTGATTCTCTCGTCGTAAAACCTTTTACGACATATTTCGGAGAAGAACAATACCCTGGTTTGTTTTTAAAAGCGGCCGTGTATTTGCATGGATTTGCGATTGCACAATATTTTAACGATGGCAACAAAAGAACGGGTGTATATTGCGCCTTAGTGTTCTTGGACTTAAATGGATACGAACTAACTGCATCCTGGGAAGAATTATACGATGTGGCGTTAATGGTCGCGAATAAACAAATGGGACTCGATGAATTAGCCATTTGGCTGGAAAGTAATTCAGTAGAGCGTAGAGAGAACGATAATGAATGAAAAAGAGACATCCCCTTTTCGCTCGAAAAAGGGGCTTTATTCTTTGCCCATACAAGGACTGTTTTATCCCCAACTATCATCTATCCCCCGAAACCCTACTCCCCCCTCACACGTCACCCCACTATCGCCCAAGCTACACATTTTCTTTCCCGATCATCCCATACAGTTGAGTCCGATATTATGTGTAAAAATGGACTTTCTTAAAAAATAAGGGAGCCATTGTCAAAAACCCTCGGTTAGAATGAAGTTTGCGGACACCATTCTAGGAGAGGTGTTTTTGTTATGGCTCAATACCAGAATACCGTAGATTCCAAGCTTTTGCAGCCGTTATTTTTGGGGAATTCTCAGGATGCCGGGGTGGCTGCGTTGTTAGAATCCGTATTGAACCAAGTATTGCAAGCTCAAGCAAGCGAACAATTGGCTGCAGAGCCTAATGAGCGGACGGAAGTTTCAACAAGGTTATCGAAATGGTACCTACCCTACCCACTTACAACTCGTGTGGGAACGATCACTTTTCGAGTTCCTCGTATCCGTAACGGTAAATTCTCTACGGAGTTGTTTGCCCGATACCAACGGAGCGAGCAAGCTCTTGTCTTGGCTCTTATGGAGATGGTCGTGAATGGTGTTTCGACCCGCAAAGTAAACCAGATTACGGAGGATTGTGTGGTACGGAATCTTACGAGAACAAGGCGGCCCAAGCTATGAGGATTCTGGAAGCCGGTTTTGAAGATGCAACGGCTGTCCTCATGCTGCCAGAAAGATACCGAAAACGCCTACGAACAACGAACGGAATGGAACGGCTGAATGAGGAGATTCGTCGGCGTGAACGAGTCATTCGAATCTTCCCCAACCGGGAGTCCGTCGTTCGTCTCGTCTGTGCTTTGCTCATGGAGATCGATGAAAAGTGGGCGAGTGGCAAGAAGTATCTAGATATATCCGAGTATCTAGCCTGGCTGCAAACTCAAGTACAAGAAAGGAAAGCTGCCAAAGTGACTCATATTCGCTAGGCTTCATATGCGAGGGATTTTACACACAAATATGGACTTGATCATTTTAAAGAATTAGGAGACGAAATTCTTGTTAGAAAATTATGAGTAGTTGTTGACAATTTGAACAAAAAAATTTATATTAATTTTGGGAGCGGTTCCAATATGAAAAATGAGAGGTTTGGAATGACGAGATCACGAGAAGGAGTAACAATAGACGAAATTGCACGTGTGGCTGGAGTTTCTCGATCAACTGTTTCTCGAGTTTTAACCGGACATCCAAATGTTAAACCTGCGACACGTGCGAAGGTGGAGAAGGTAATACAACAACTTAACTATCAACCTAACTTTATAGCACAAGGTTTAGCTCGTGGTTCCCTAAATATGATTGGACTTTTAATTGGTGACATTCGTAATCCCTTTTACGCAGAAGTAGCTCGTGGTGTAGAAGACATCGCAAATCAAGCAGGGTACATGGTTGTGCTTTGTGATACGGATTATGATTTTCAAAAAGAACAAATTTATCTTCAAGGAGCACAAAAGTTTGGATTTAGTGGTTTAATTTTGATGTCCGTTATGGACGTAGAGGAATTAGTACCAGTTCTAAAAAATATTCAGTGTCCAATCGTTTTGCTGAATCGTTATGTTCACGCATATGAAACAGATGTCGTGCTTGTCGACAATTTTCAAGGTGGTTATCAAGCGGCTAAGCATTTGATTGAATTAGGGCATACAAGAATCGGTTATTTGGGAGGTCCGCAATTATCGACTGCAAGCCGAGAACGAACCGCCGGGTTTATGCAAGCCCTCAAAGATTATGGGATAAAGTTAAATGAACGAGATGTAGCATATGGCGATTTGAAAATGGATACTGGACGACAATATGGACAACGTTGGTTGGAACAATCTAATCGACCTACATCCATTTTTGCAGCCAATGATTTGATGGCACTGGGTATTTTAGATGTATTGCAGGAAGCAGGTATTAATATACCCGAAGAAATAAGCATTGTAGGATATGACGATCTTCCGTTTGTTGGGATACATCCGATTTCACTCACAACTGTTCGTCAGCCTCACTATCAAATGGGAGCCACTGCAATGTCTCTGTTAATGGATCGTATACGGGGGAATGATACTTGTTTGCAACGTATTACGTATACACCTGAGTTGGTTATTCGAGAAACAACAGCACCACCAAATCTTAAGTAAAGGTTTTATGATGTTTTTTGGGAGCGGTTCCAATAATCTTGTTGTTTAAAGCATGATTATGAAAACTTGTTTACGTGATTAATGTCAATAAAAATGTGTTTTTTACCGAATTGTTAATTAGTTTCGCATTTTATTTTGGGAGCGGTTCCAAATATATAATCTATATCATTAATTGAACAGGGGGAATTTATGTGCGTGATGTAGTTATTGTAAGCGGTGCTCGTACCGCAGTCGGTACTATGGCAGGGAGTCTTAAAGATGTTCACCAGGCTGATCTTGGTGGTTTGGTTTACAGGGAAGCAGTTACTCGTGCCGGAATTAAGCCGGAAGAAGTAGATGAAGTTATTGTAGGGAATGTTGGACAAGTGGCTGAAAGTGGTTTCTTGGGCAGAATGGTTTCTTTAAAAGCTGGTTTTCCTTTGAAAACGACCGCGTATGCGGTGAATCGGCAATGTGGATCCGGATTGGAAGCAATTAATTCCGCAGTCGTAAAGATTCAAGCTGGATACGCAGATATAATAGTTGCCGGCGGTACGGAAAATATGAATCAATTACCTTATTACGTTCGCAAAGCACGTTTCGGATATCGTTTTGGACATGACACATTTGAAGACGGGTTGCTTACGATTTTGACCTGGCCTATGGGACCGTATCCGAATGGAGTAACTGCGGAAAATCTTGCCCAAAAATATGGGGTTTCTCGACAAGAGCAAGATGAGTGGGCATTGATTTCTCAAGAAAGAGCAGCGAGAGCTCTTCAAGAGGGGATTTTTAGGGAAGAAATTGTTCCTGTAGAGATTAATAAAGGAGGGGAAATCCAACTGTTTGAAACTGACGAACATCCACGTATTGGAATCACAATAGAAAGACTTTCACGCCTCAAGCCTGCATTTCGGGAAAATGGTACTGTAACTCCTGGTAATTCCTCGGGAATTAATGACGGTGCGGGAGCTGTCGTACTAATGGGAGCGGATATTGCTGAGAAACTTGGTTTTAAGCCCTTGTTAAAAATACGCAGCTTTGCTGTGGCTGGTTGTGATCCGTCCATAATGGGTTATGGACCTGTACCTGCCACTAAAAAAGCGCTCGAACGTGCCGGCCTATCAATCGAAGATATCGATCTTATTGAACTAAATGAAGCGTTTGCTGCCCAAACAATTGTTGGAATTCGAGAATTAGGACTAAACCCGGAAAAAGTGAATGTTAATGGAGGTGCAATTGCATTGGGGCATCCCATTGGAGCCACTGGTGGAATTTTGACTGTAAAACTGATGTATGAAATGAAAAGGAGAAATGCCCAGTTTGGATTGGTGACCATGTGTATCGGTGGAGGTCAAGGCATAACAACAATCTATGAAAATTGTTTATAGGGGGGAACATCAATGAGACCAAGGTTTCTTAGCGGCGAACAGGCGGCTGAGCTTATCCAAGACGGGTATACAGTTGCAACCGTGGGCATGACATTGGTAGGTTCCTGCGAAAGTATACTTAAACCATTAGAGAAACGTTTTTTGGAAACTGGCCATCCTTGTAATCTTACATTGTTTCATGCAGCAGGGCAAAGCGATCGGCAGCGTGGGATTCAACATCTTGCTCATGAAGGAATGACCAAACGGATTATTGGATCACATTGGGGACTTGCACCGAAGTGGATGGAGTTAATATCCAAAAATAAAGTTGAAGCGTACTGTTTGCCTCAAGGGCAGGCTACTCATCTGCTTCGTGATATGGCAGGTGGGCATAAAGGACATTTATCGAAAATAGGGCTTGGAACATTCATCGATCCAAGATTTGAAGGCGGGAAAATGAATACTCGTACCCGTGAATTAGAGGATTTAGTTGAACTTGTTGAACTTCATGGAGAAGAGTATCTGTATTATCGTCAAATTCCAATTGATGTTGTCTTGGTACGCGGGACTACAGCCGATGAAAACGGTAACATTACTTTTGAAGATGAAGCCATGAAATTAGAAGTGCTGCCGGCCGTTCTGGCGACAAAACGTTTTGGAGGTTTGGTGATTGCCCAAGTAAAGAGAATTGCGGAAGCAGGTACATTACATCCAAAAGAAGTTGTGATTCCGGGAGTTTTCGTGGATGTAGTCGTTAAATCTGAAAATCCGGAAGAAGATCACCGACAAACCTCAAGCTTTTACTTTGATCCGGCTTATAGTGGAGACTTACGGGTTCCAGTAACGAGTGTTGAGGCAAAACCTCTGACGATACGCAAACTTATCGCCCGTAGAGCCGCTTTGGAATTGACACCGAACTCAATTATTAATCTAGGAACAGGAATTCCCAATGATGAGATTGGCGGTATAATCATCGAAGAAAATATGACTGATGAAATAGTCGTAACTGTTGAATCAGGAGTTTATGGTGGCGCACCATTAGGTGGAATCGATTTTGGAATTGCAAAAAATATGGAAGCCTTAATTGAACATCCATATCAATTTGATTTTTACAATGGAACTGGTGTTGATTTCACATTCATGGGTGTAGGACAGGTAGACGAAAATGGGAATGTAAATTCCACAAAATTTTCAGGTCGTTCTACAGGTGCTGGCGGATTTATTGATATTACCCAATGTGCCAAGACTGTCGTCTTTTGTAGTACTTTTACTGCCCGTGGACTCGAAGTAGATTTTAGAGATCACAAACTTAATATTGTAAAAGAGGGAACTGAAAAGAAATTTGTAAAGAAAGTTGAACAAGTTTCATTCAATGGTCAATTAGCTATGGAACGCGGTCAACGTGTTGTCATTGTGACGGAAAGAGCTGTTTTCGAGTTGACCAAAAATGGGATTGAGCTTGTAGAAATCGCTCCAGGAATCGATATAGAACGAGATATTTTAAGACAAATGGATTTTAGACCTATTATTCGTAATAATCTGCGAATAATGGATCCTACGATTTATCGAGAAGATTCCTTTCATTTGAAAGAAAAGATCAGAAGAAACAGAGAAATTCAATTTGTATAACATAATTATACCATAAAAGGTTAGATGATGAAAATAACAAGGAGGGGATCAAATGATTGATTTAACTGGAAAGGTTGCAATTGTAACGGGATCTGCACGGGGATTGGGACGCGGGATTGCAGATAAACTCGCATCGCTTGGAGCTCAGGTAGTAGTAAGCGATGTTAACAATGAGGGAGCCAGAGAAACAGCAGACGACATTCAGAAAAAGGGACACTTAGCGGACGTCTTCGTTGCTAACGTTGCTGACCGAGAGCAGGCGAATGCCCTTATTCACTATGCTATCGAACAGTTTGGGAAATTAGACATCCTTGTGAATAACGCTGGAATTAATCGGGATGCAATGTTACACAAAATGACGTATGAACAGTGGGACAGTGTTCTAGCCGTAAACCTTACGGGTGTTTTCAATTGTATGCAACCTGCGGCTCAACATATGAGAGAAAGATGTTACGGACGAATTATCAATATTTCTTCAGCGAGTTGGTTAGGGAACATCGGTCAAGCAAATTATGCAGCAGCAAAAGCGGGTGTGGTCGGCTTGAGTAAAACGGCAGCTCGGGAGCTTGCCAAATTCAATGTTACTTGTAATGCCATTTGTCCAGGTTTCATTGAAACAGATATGACTCGTTCAGTACCGGAAAAAGTATGGGATATCATGATTTCCAAAATTCCAATGGGACGTGCCGGGAAACCAGAGGATGTAGCCAATATGATTGCATTCCTGGCGTCCGATCAGGCTGCTTATATTACTGGTGAAGTCATTAATGTCGGTGGAGGTATGGTTTTATAACTTCAAGGAGGAGCTTGATATGATAACTACATGGAAAGTCATGGCTCTTAAAATGGGGGAACTTTCTGTTGAAAAGTCTTCTTTGACTTACGGCAGAGACGTAGGAAAAGCAATCACTATTCCCGTATGGGCAACAGCCATTTTTGGAGACGGTTATAAAATTCTTGTAGATACGGGAATTCATGATAAGACCTGGGTTGAGGAACATGTATGTCCATGTAACCTGGATTCAGATGAATACATTGTCGAAGCTATTAAACAAGGACTTGGGTGGAACCCGGAAGATGTGAACATAGTCATAAACACACATCTCCACTATGACCATTGCGGAAACAATCGTTTATTTAAAAAGGCACGCTTCATTGTACAGGAAAACGAATGGAAAGCAGCTTTTAATCCAATTCCGAGTCAACAAGACATTTACTTGAGGGAATTATTTGATGACCACTCAGTTGATTATTTTAGTTGGAAGTTTGTTAATGATGAGGCAGAAATTCTCCCTGGACTGAAAGTGTTCCTTACACCTGGACATTCTGAGGGGCATCAGTCGGTACTTGTCAAAACAGAAGAAGGAACACTTTGTATTTCTGGGGATGTTTCGAATTTATTAGAAAACATACGAGAAAACATTCCTGCTGGGATTCTGACTAGTACAAAAGAAATATATGAAAGTATGAATAAAGTAAGGCGTCTTGCACAACGGATTTTACCTGGCCATGAAATAAGTATTCGAAAATATCAGGAAAGTAATTTTCCCATGATTGAAAAGGTTTGATATTACGGGGGGAGCCATTTATGAAAAAGAATAAGCTGTTTTCCATAGCTACAGGTGCATTATTAGTACTATCGATGTTAACAGCTTGCGGAACTTCCACGTCAACTTCGAGTTCAGGGTCTGGATTACAAGATAAAAACACGGCCTCAAACGATAAAAAGAAAGGATTCGTCATTGGTTTTGCCAATGGATATTTCGGAAATACATGGCGATCGCAATTTGTTGAGGATGTTCAAAAGGCAGCCGAAAAGTATAAAGCTTCTGGAATTCTCAAAGACTTGCAAGTCGCAAATTCGAATGCAGATGTTTCGCAGCAACTAAGTCAGCTAAACACAATGATTAACAGTGGAGTAGACGCTTTGATGATCGATCCTGTGTCTGCCACTTCCCTTGGGCCGGTAATCGCAAAAGCGAAAGCGAAAGGAATCTTGGTCGTCATTACGAACGATCCTGCAGCTTATCCTGACACTTATGCTGTTGTTGGAAATAATGATGCCTTCTGGCGTATCCAAACCCAATGGATTGCCGATCAATTACATGGAAAAGGAAACATTGTAGAACTTACAGGTCTTCCTGGAAATACAGCCGATAATATTCGACAACAAGCAGCTAAGGACATATTAAGCCATTATCCAGATATAAAAGTCCTCGCATCTGTACCTGGTAAATGGTCTGAGTCAACAGCGCAATCAGCAATGACAACCTTACTCTCAACTTATAAGAACATCGATGGGATTTTGGAACAGGACGTAATGGCCGAAGGTGTTTTACAAGCCTATCAAAACGCGAATCAATCTCCTCCCATTATGACTGGGGACTATACGTTTGGATTTTTACGTAAGTGGTCAAATATGCCGAATTTAAATTCGATTGCCGTTCCATATGCACCTGGTGTTGGTGTTGATGCATTAGAAGTAACGATAAACTTGCTCCAGGGTAAGAAATTCAAAGATGGAGTTTTACAACCCAATCCGCTGGATCCAAATCTCAAGAATGCCATTTTAGTAGATCCACCCTATGTAGTGACAAAAAATGCACAACCTGATGCACCTTGGATGAAGGGGCTTAAATTTACCAAAGCTATCTCACTTGATGAAGCGGTTAAATTGGGACAAGGACAGCCTGATAACGCATCTCTTGATGCATCACTTACTCAAGAACAAGTGGATTCTTTATTTCAATAAAAAATACTGATATATTAGCGGATCGTTAATAAACAACGATCCGCTAATGCAATACAAAGGGAGATGAATCTAATGATCGCTCTTCGCTGTCAAAATATCAAGAAATCTTTTGGCTCTGTCGTAGCCCTGTCAAATGCGACATTATCTGTGGAAAAAGGAGAAATTCGAGCGCTCTTAGGTGGAAATGGATCAGGTAAAAGTACATTGGCAAGGATTCTTGGAGGAGCTATTAAACCCGATGAAGGACAGATTGAACTTTACGAAAAACCTTGTGCGCTTCGTTCTCCTGCTTATTCCAAACGGCAAGGGATTGTAATCACTTCGCAAGAACTTAGTTTGTTTACTAATTTATCAGTAGAAATGAATCTTTTAATGTGTAACATCCCAAAACGGTTGGGCCTCTTTACCGATCATAAAGAGTTGAGGGAGAAGGCATTATTCATTCTGAAAGAAATGCAACTGGATCATTTATTGGGTAAAAAGGTAAGTGATCTTTCTCCCAATCAACAATATCTCATTGAGTTTGCAAAAGCGCTGATACAAAAGCCGAAAATTTTAATTGTAGACGAAATTACCTCTGCTCTTTATCGAGAAGAAGTAGAAATTGTAAAAACAATGCTTCGCTATCTAAAAAATGAAGGAGCTTCTGTTTTATTTATTTCTCATCGAATGTCGGAAATCTACTCGATTTGCGATTCAGTTACAGTAATGAGAAATGGGGAAACAATTGAAACGGTCGGTATAGAAGAAAAGGATCAAAATGAGCTCTTATCGATGATGAGTGGAAGAGAAGTGGTCGATAAGTTTCCGCTGATTCATTCTATAGAAAACGAGAGTAATATTTCGGAACATCCGGTTTTGTCAGTGCCTGAACTATATCTCACGCAATTTAAAACTCGCATTAAATTGGACATAAGACCTGGGGAATTTGTTGGCATCGCAGGTTTACAGGGTCATGGTCAATCGGACTTGGTAAGAACTCTTTTTGGAATGAAAGGTACTGTTAACCTTTACATTAATGGAGTTAAGAAACATATTGCATCCCCTCGTCATGCAGTGAATGAAGGCTTGGCATTTATTTCAGGAGATCGTGAGCATGAAGGTGTATTTGCAGGGAGATCTCTTTCCGAGAATCTTAGTGCGGTAAAAAAGCTTGTCATGAAGCAGAAGAATATCGACGAAAAACAGTTATTGCACGAGTATGGTGTCAAATTCGATACTCCA
The DNA here is from genome assembly GCF_023705585.1 of Collibacillus ludicampi. Classification (NCBI taxonomy): domain Bacteria; kingdom Bacillati; phylum Bacillota; class Bacilli; order Caryophanales; family Alicyclobacillaceae; genus Collibacillus; species Collibacillus ludicampi. Next base: position 1,079,461 of record NZ_BOQE01000001.1, on the reverse strand, counting down.
AAACAACCGATCAAAACATTGAGTGGAGGTAATCAACAAAAAGTCGTGATTGGTCGCTGGATCATTACAAAACCGCTCATATTATTGGCAGATGACCCTACGAAAGGAATCGATGTTCAAGCGCGACTTGATGTCCACCGTATTATGTGTGACTTAATTAAGGAAGGTTCCAGTGTGATATTTGTCTCAAGTGATGACGAAGAACTCGTTCAGCTTTCTCGGATGGCCCCAATGTCACGTATTCTGGTTATGTATGAAGGGGAAATTGTTCGAATTTTAAGTGGATCGGAAATTTCCACTGAAAATATTGTCTCAGCTTCAATACTGAGGGGTGCATGATTACGATGAGAATCCTTAAATGGAATTTACTTCCCGTTTTTGGTTTGATGATTGTTTTTCTCATTTTGAACATTATTATCACTCCGGGATTTTTATCTTTGTCTTCTTTGGCAGGATTTATTTCTTCCTATGCTCCACTCATTTGTGTATCGATAGGTTCAGCGGTTGTTATGCTTGGCGGTGGAATTGACATCTCCTTAGGGGCTATCGTGTCACTTGTGAACGTTATGTTGATTACCCTTTTTGGAAAAGGATGGGGGATGGGAGCAGCTTTGGGATCTGCTTTGGTAGTGGCAATACTAGTGGGAATCCTCAACGGATTCGTCATCGGGTTTCTACGTGTGAATCCACTTTTAGCAACTTTTTCCACATCCTCTGTGGCGGCTGGATTAGCGTTATGGGTTATGCCTACACCTGGGGGCCAGGCACCTATGGATTTTGTTCAATTATATAATGGATTATTATTTTCAATTCCTACGCCCGTTTATTTTATTTTGATTGCCTTAGTTTTATGGATCTTCATTAAAATGACACCCGCTGGTATTTGGCTTTTTGCATTAGGCCGGGATGAACGGAAGGCATATGTATCGGCTATTCCCGTACAATGGATGCAATTTTTCACTTATGTGTTCGCCGCATTTGTATCCGGCATAGGCGCAATTGCACTTACTGGGAGTGTCGGATCAGGAGATCCTCTGGTTGGATTACCTCTATCCTTGAATGCCATTGCTGCGTGTGTGATAGGTGGGATTTCTCTCTTGGGAGGAAGCGGCGAAGTAATGGGGGCAATTTTTGGAGCAATATTTTTGGGGCTGGTTACAACAACCGTTTTGGCGGCACAGATCTCACCATTTTATCAGGATCTATTATCCGGGGTAATCATTTTAATGGGTGTACTTGGAGCAACTTGGCTTAGAGGAAAGAGAACAGGTTTGACTTATTAAAAGGAGGCGGATTAAATGGTTGAGTTGGAGCAGCTGTCAACACAAGCAACGCAAACGTCAAGAGACAAAAAGAATACAACGAGAAAATGGTTCAACACAATAGTTCGTAATAATGTGTATGCACCATCAATTATTGTAAGTTTATTTCTTCTTATATTAGGGCAAATTTTAAGTCCAGGTTTTGCCTCTATAAATAACATTGGAAATATTCTTGCTATAGCAAGCATTTTAGCGATTGCTACAGTTGGTCAAACACTTGTTATTTTATCTGGTGGAGAGGGTATTGACCTATCGGTAGGGGCGGTAATGTCAATGGGGGCACTTCTGGGAGCGAGTTTTATTGGCGGAAAAGTCTCTCATTTGCCTTTCGCGATCATTATTCTTATAGTTCTCGGAATTGTTATTGGGCTCATCAATGGAATTGGGATCCAGTGTATTGGTATCCCGCCTTTAGTTATGACTCTTATCATGGTTTCAGTAATCAATGGAATTACCTTGGCGTACACAAAAGGACAGCCTTCAGGATCAATTCCGAATTTTCTCCTCGATATTGGGCAACCGATTATTGGCCCCATTCGTTGGCTATTAGTTGTTGCAATAATTACACTAGTTGTCTGGGGTCTGGTTCTTAACAAAACAACATTTGGCCGAACACTTTTTTTAGTGGGAAGTAACCGGCGGGCTGCCCAACTATGCGGAATTCGTGTGAATCGCACAGTCATTTTGACCTATGTATTCTCCGGAGTCATAGGTATTTTGGCTGGACTTGTGTTACTTGGGTATAGTGGTAATGCACAATTACAAATGGCAAATGACTATACGTTATTATCTATCGCTGCAGTTGTAATTGGGGGTACAAAATTGAGCGGTGGAGAAGGAACCTTAATTGGCGCGGCATTGGGTGCGATTGTCTTAACCTTGCTTACGAATGTGCTCGTTGCAAGTGGTATGCCGGCGGGGGTTCGACAAGTAGTGCAAGGTTTGACACTTTTAGTCATCCTGATCGCATATTCAAGAGCTCCGAAATTACGGCAATAAAAGGTGGTGTAGCAAAATGAAAATCGTAAAATCTGAAGATCTTGTACGTACGATACCTGATGGATGTACGATTGCCTTTACAGGTTTTGGTGGTATGGGGCAATGTGATCGTATTTTGATGGATATACGCAGAAGATTTCTTGAGACTGGTCATCCCAAAAATTTAACGATTTTTCATGCTGCCGGTCAATCGGATCGAAACAATGGTATTGAATATTTAGCAGAAGAGGGACTCATCAAACGAATTATTGGAGGGCATTGGGGGCTTGCTCCAAAAATCAGGAAGATGATTGAAGATAATAAAATCGATGCCTATTGTTTGCCACAGGGTCAATTAACTCATCTCTTTCGTACCATCGCAAATGGTTTACCTGGTCAAATCTCTCCTATTGGTCTTGGTACTTTCGTTGACCCTCGAATCGATGGAGGTAAGTTCAATGAAAGAACCAAAACGAAAGAAAATCTGGTAGAAATTTTAACAATTGATGATCAGGAGTATTTGTTTTATAAAGCCATATCTTTTGATTATGTATTAATCCGGGGGACTTCTGCGGATGAGAACGGAAATATTACTACTGAAGAAGAACCGTTAAAACTGGAAATTCTATCAGCGGCGCAAGCGGCGAAGGCTTGTGGAGGAAAAGTTATTGTGCAAGTAAAATATTTAGCGAAGTCAGGGACCTTCCATCCAAAAGAAGTCGTCATTCCGGGTTATCTGGTCGATTATGTTGTCATAGCAGAAAATCCAATGGAAGAACATCGTCAGATTCCAAACTGTGTGTATCATCCCGTGTATTCTGGTGAACTACGAGTTCCTGTAGAGCAAGCTACTCCTTTACCAATGAGTGTTAGAAAAATCATTGGTCGACGAGCTGTTCAAGAATTAACCAAAAATGCTGTCGTAAATTTAGGAATTGGAATTCCTGGGGATGTCATTGGACCTATTACTGTAGAGGAAGGGCTTAATTCCGACATTATACTCACGATAGAATCAGGCATCATTGGCGGGGTTCCAATCGGTTCTAATCAATTTGGCATTGCTAAAAATGCAGAAGTCATTCTGGATCATGGCAGCCAATTCGATCACTATCACGGGGCAGGTGTAGATCTGGCCTTTATGGGTGCAGCGGAAGTGGACCGATTTGGAAATGTAAATGTCAGTAAATTTGGAAATCGATCTGTCGGTTGTGGAGGATTTATCGATGTAACACAGCCCGCAAAAAAAGTTATTTTTTGTACTACCTTTACTACTGGTGGCTTAGAAGTTGAAATTGATCGGGGAAAGATTCGTATACTACAGGAAGGAAAAAATAAAAAATTTGTAAGTGATGTGAATCAAATTACCTTTAGTGGAAAATATGCAGCTAAACATGATAAGAAAGTTATTTATGTAACAGAAAGAGCTGTATTTCAGCTTACATTAGAGGGACTTGAACTGGTTGAAATTGCTCCCGGCATCGACTTAGAACGAGACATTTTAGGGCAAATGGATTTTCAACCCAAAATTTCTGATCATCTTAAATTAATGGACCCTCGAATCTTTCAACCAAGTCCCATGGAGTTGATCATGACATGAAAATTCTCGTGGCATCTGATTCTTATAAAGGAAGCCTGTCGACATTTGAAGTGATTGAGGCTGTTAAAGAGGCGGTCAAGCGAGTTGGGATAAATATCGAAGTGCTTGGCATTCCTATCGCGGATGGAGGAGAGGGTACAGTTGAAGTAGTTTTACAGGCTTTAAAGGGGAAGAAGATACATTGTAAGGCCACAGATCCATTAGGTAGACCGATAACGGCATATTTTGGATTGATTGAACATACGGCAATAGTGGAAATGGCGGTTGCTTCGGGATTGACGAAACTGTCTCACATTGAGCGAAATCCACTTGATACTACTACTTATGGGACCGGGGAAGTAATACGTGCGGCACTTGATCATCCTGAAGTAAAGAAACTTATCATCGCTATTGGGGGAAGTGCGACCAATGATGGTGGGGTAGGGCTCGCACAAGCGTTAGGCTTGCGAGCTTTAGATGAGAAAGGGAATGAGATCCAATTGGGAGGAAGGCATATAGACAAAATCGCTAAATTGGATACTTGCAATATGCATCCTCGTTTAAAAAAAGTACAGATACAAGTTATCTGTGATGTTATAAATCCGCTTTGCGGTCCCAATGGAGCTTCCGCTGTCTACGGTCCGCAAAAAGGAGCTACCCCTGAGATGGTAGAACAATTAGATAAAAACTTACTCCATCTTGCTAGAATTCTAGAAAAAGACCTCGGAAAGGATGTCTTGAACCTACCTGGGGCAGGGGCGGCTGGGGGAACTGGTGCCGGACTAGTTGCCTTTTGTGGAGCAACCTTGGAGCCGGGCATCGAAGTCATTTTAGATCTTTTTCAAATTGATGAACATTTAAAAGATGTTGAACTGGTTATTACGGGAGAAGGACGGACAGACTTTCAGACCGAATTCGGGAAAGCTGTAATTGGAATTGCGAAAAGGGCAAAACGATTTGGTAAGACTGTAGTTTGTGTATCCGGTGCTCTGGGTGAAGGGTATCAAGAACTCTATCAACATGGTATCGATGCATTTTTCAGTATATGTCCAAGACCGATCAATGAGCAAGAATCGATGGTACGAGCATATTCATACCTGGTAGACACGCTAGAAAATATTATTAGGCTATATGCTAAAAATTGGTTCATCACAACGAAATGTGGTTGACAATGAAAAAGTACTCAAAATCTCTAATGTTGTTTGTGTCCAGCCTAACAACGTGTGCGTGGTTTTACGAGTACGCCGACAGTCATCACATGCTAACGTTTTTCGCCGAATATGGGTTTTCAAGATGGGATTGGACTTTGAGAATAGAGAAAAACCTTTCGATACCAGTTCTCATATTCATCATTTTCTTTCCAAGTCCACTACTCACATATGGATGTTCCTTTGCCCATAAGGTCCTCACGTTCGAATCGCTACAAGGATTTTCTTTTGTAATGTTTAGTACTTGAATCAAGATAATTCCGCTAGTCGCGGTGATGTTTACTCATTTTATCTTACCAACGATTGGCGGATTTTTGCTATTCGATTTTACCTCACGGATTTATTCAACAAGCTCCTTCTGACCAAATGGGATTTATTTAAAGTTTCCCTCATCTATCATGATTAACTATCGCAGGAGGTTCATAAATCGAACTACTTTCATACGGGGATTTGAAACTGTTTCTTTGAGTTTATCAATCATGCGAGAGTAGTGTTCTTTAACATCCAAGAAAAAGATCACGGTTAAAAATTGATTGCCAAAGATTTCTTGATGAACATACACTTCGCCGAAAACAAATATGAGTGCCATTGACGACGGAAAAAGGTAATCTTATACTAATATAAAAATGGAACCAAAGTTCCGAAAATAACATCAAAGCTTAATTATGGATATGGATATCTACAAGTTTGAGGGGGGACGGGTACTGGAAGCCAGTAAGAGCTTGTCCCGCGCGCTTGAACTGCTTGTGCATTGGAGAGACCGACCGACCGTTACGTTAGATGAACTGGTTGCCGTCACCGGTTGGCCGAAAACGACGGTTCACCGGCTTGTCACGAGTCTGGTGTCAGCCGGATTGCTCGCACCGGGAACGGAGGGATACGGATATCGCCTCGGCCTTACTTGGTTAGAGTATGGACAGTTGGTTGCCGACCGCCTCGACATACGCGCGATTTCTCTTCCGTTGATGAAACAATTATGCGATGAAGTGGATGAAGCGGTGAATCTCGTCGTTGCTGATGGAGATGAGGCAATTTATATCGAAAAAGTGGATTGCAATCATCCTGTTCGCGTGTATACCAGAGTGGGAAGACGTGCTCCCTTGTATGCCGGCGCATGCCCGCGCATCTTGTTGGCTTACAAAAGTGATGAAGAAATTGAATCTTATCTCCAAAGGGTCGACTTAAAGGCGTACGCGTCAAGAACCCTTACCGATCGGGACAAGCTAATTTCAGTTTTGCGTGAATCGAGGAGAAAGGGATATACAGTCTCTTACGCGGAACTTGAAGAAGGTACGGCAGCTATCGGCCTTCCCATTTTCGATCATCGGGGGCAGTGTGTAGCGGGTCTTTCTCTAGCGGGCCCGGATACGCGTTTTCAAGAAAAAGACATTCCCGTCTTGTTAGCTGCAGCAAGGCGGACGGCAGAAGAAATTTCAAAATCATTGGGCTATAAGCGGTAATCGGAACGTTGAAACTGATCTGTGTCTTGATTGTATCCGTAGGTTTCGGGTTAAGGGTAAACGTTGGCGATGGAAGCGGCCATCGAACATGAAACAAACATTCGGGAAAGCGGGGGACTAATCGCATGACACTGTATCGCCCGGCACGGATGCTGCCGCTCGGGGATCGGGGGTTGTTGGTCGAATTCGGTGATGAAATCTCTCCGCTCATTCATGATCATGTGCGTGCACTTTCCAAGATGTTGGATGCGGAGCCGATCCAGGGGATCATAGAATGGGTACCGACTTATCGCAGCCTTGCCGTGTATTATGATCCTCTCATCATTGGATATCGGGAGCTCGCCATCCGCCTGAGTGACCTGTTGGATGACTTGTCCCTGGAGGAAATGCCTCCCGCCCGCCTTGTAGAAATACCTGTGCTTTACGGCGGAGAGTTTGGTCCCGATCTTGAAGACGTGGCGAAACATTGCGGCATGTCTGTCGAAGAGGTCGTGAAGTTACATAGTGGCGCAGAATATCTCATCTATATGTTGGGTTTTTCTCCCGGTTTTCCCTATTTGGGAGGGATGGACGAACGCCTGGCCACCCCACGTCTGGAAAAGCCGCGTCTCCGCATCCCTGCTGGTTCTGTAGGCATCGCAGACAAACAAACGGGTGTCTATCCGAGCGAAACGCCGGGCGGATGGAGAATCATCGGCAGAACCCCGCTCAAACTTTACGATCCAACACGCGAACATCCCGTCCTCTTGTCGGCGGGGGATCGGGTGCGTTTCGTTCCGATTGACGCAGAGACGTATGAAAAGATAGCGAACTCTCAGAAAGTGAACATCGTATCGGAATGACGTCCCCATGTCGCATGGGAGGAACCATCATAAGAGGAAAATATTTCGTGCGGAAAGAGGAAGTTTAAGGCTGCTATATGAAACTGAGCGGCTTTTGGATGGGTTGTATCTCTTTGCAGCGAAGAGGTGAGTGGAAGGTCGTTCCGCTTTCTATAAACCGTTAAGAAGGCATATGCTTGGCGTGAAACAGCGACCTTGGAGGTCGTCTCGCTTCCTTTCGGACGTAAAAGGGTATATGCATTGCGCGTAATAGCGACTTTGAAGGTCGTCTCGCGGCATTTGATCATTATTCCATGCGAGACGACCTTCACGGAGCATGAGCGCAATGCATATACCCGCTGAAACGACCTCCACGGAGCATGAACGCCAAGCATATGCCCGAAACGAAGAACTCCAAGGAGCGCGACCTCAAAGCATACGCCCATAAACCACAGATTTTCTAATTATTTTTCTAAGTAGGAGGCGAGATCCATGCGTGTGGACTTGAATTGTGATCTGGGAGAAAGCTTCGGCGTGTATACGATCGGGCAAGACGAGGCAGTGATTCCACTTGTTACATCGGTCAATATCGCTTGCGGATTCCATGCGGGAGATCCCCAGGTCATGCTCAAGACAGTAAAGCTTGCGAAAGCGCATGGAACCGCGATCGGCGCTCATCCTGGCTTGCCCGATCTCGTGGGATTTGGCCGTCGCGACATGCGTATCACACCGGAAGAAGCGTATGCGCTGACCGCCTATCAAATCGGTGCACTTGCCGCCATCGCGGCCACAGTGGGCGTTTGTCTCCAACATGTGAAACCCCACGGAGCCCTTTACAACATGGCGGCACGCGACGCGGTACTGGCGGAAGCGATCGCGACGGCGGTTCGTGACGTCGACCGAAACTTGATTTTGTTCGGGCTTGCAGGAAGTGAACTGGTCAAAGCGGGAGAACGCGCAGGGCTTCGCGTGGCACAAGAGGTTTTTGCCGATCGCACGTATCAAGCAGACGGGACACTCACGCCACGTTCCCGGACGGATGCGATGCTGCATGATGCGCAAGAAGCTGCCGAGAGGGTAATCCGCATGTTGCGCGAAGGGGTCGTTCGCGCGACTGACGGAACGGATGTCCCCATTCAAGCGGACACGGTCTGTGTGCACGGGGATGGTCCCAAGGCGCTCGCTTTTGTGAAAGAGATTCGGGAGCGGCTGCAATCCTCCGGAGTGGAGTTGCGTGCGGTAGGGGAGTGATACAAGGCGCTGACTCCCTAACACTAAACCTTTCACAAGAGCCGATCATCTTCTAATCGTGTAAGTGTAATTGTGGGGGACGCATTTTTGTTTGTTGGATCCAACTTGCTAGCGTAAAATTGTATTACCGTATCACAGTCAACAGGACAAGCAATCCGCTACATACCAGAATCGAGGTGTTTATATGCCAGGCACCATCACTGTTCGCAAAGCGCCCAAAGGGCCTTTCATTACGATCCAAGATTTAGGGCGTTATGGCCATCAGAAAAGCGGAATCCCCGTGGCAGGAGCACTTGACCGTTTCGCCCTGGAAACAGCCAACTGGCTTGTAGGAAATCCCCCAGGTGCGGCATGCCTGGAAGTTACACTCATTGGCCCGGAGATCGTCTTAGATCAAGATACAGTAATTTCCATAACGGGTGCCGATTTGTCAGCCACATTAGATGGCCGTCCCATTTCTCTATGGACATCACACGATGTATCGGCAGGCTCTGTGCTTCAGTTTGGCAAACCGGTCAGAGGTGTGCGGGCATATCTTGCGGTTGCCGGCGGGATCGATGTATCGATCGTGATGGGCTCCCGTTCCACGTATCTGAAAGGGCACATTGGCGGCTTTCAAGGTCGTGCCTTGCAAACGGGGGACATATTGCCGATCGGTGAACCCGCAGTGACATTCGCGCCTCGGCGACTGAGCAAAACGCCTGACTATATCGCATCCCACGGGGAAGAAACGGTGGTACGTGTCGTACTCGGCCCGCAAGAGGATCACTTTACGCAAGCAGCGATCGCAACATTTCTCTCAAGCACGTATCGCATCACACCGCAGTCGGATCGCATGGGCTATCGTTTGGAAGGGCCGCCGTTGGCCCACCGTGGGCGGGCGGAGATCATCTCCGACGCGATTCCGGAAGGGGCGATCCAAGTTCCGGCGAACGGACAACCGATCATCCTGCTGGCCGACCGCCAAACGACAGGCGGCTACCCCAAAATCGCCACGGTGATCTCCGCCGATTTGCCCAAATTGGCACAGTCAGCTCCCGGAGCCATCGTCCGTTTTGTTGCGGTTACCGTGGAAGAGGCACAAGAGATCGCGAGAAACGCGGCACGCGAGCTTGCACAAGTGATGCTCGCTTGAGGGTGTGTTCAATGGGGCGTGGTCGAAAGGTTAAGGTTATCACCTACGAGGATAGACATTTGAAGGTTGTACCGTACCAATCAAATGAGTGATATAATTCTAAAAGGGGAGGTGCCGAAACGCGATGGAAGAATTATTGAAACAATTAATGGAACAAATGGGTAGTCGTTTTGATCGGCTTGAACAAAGGTTAGAGAGTTTTGAACAAAGGCTAGAGAACGTTGAAAAAAGGTTAGAGAAAGTTGAACAAAGGTTAGAAAACATAGAAAAGGACGTGCGAGAAGTCAAAACCGATTTGAAACACCTGCAGTCACAAGCAAATACGATTGAAACCCGAGTTATGCAACTAGATATGACTATTCGCTTAGTGCACAAACAATATTCGGATCTATGGTTGGACGTGAATGTGATGAAGGAAATGAACAAGCAGCAATTATCCAGTCAGTGACGGCTGGTTTATTTTTTGTGAGCGCCCAGCATGGCGGTTGTCTACGCGAGATACTTCTCCTTATTTTCCAACATATTTCCACTTCCTCTTTCCCACTTTCACCATATCTCTCTCCCAGTTTCTATAGGAACTTTCCATCAATATTAATTTTTCTTCCTCTGTTCGAGGTTTGTTATCATTTGGCCGTTGCTCTCTTCGGCTTTGAATCATGTTTTGCAATCCTCTCGATTTTTTTATTCGTTCTTCAATACTCAATAACGTATATTTTCTCATGAACCATCGACTCCGATCTTGAACATATCCTTATTATTTAGTATTTCCAATCGATTGGTCTAAAACGTCTAAAAGTCCGGTGAAAGACGGATTTTGGCAGTCTAAAATCCCGGTTTTAGGTCGTTTTTTCTTAAACCGGCATTTCAGAGTTTTAACAATTATGGCGAGCAGCGCTTGTTTCTGCACACATTCCAGACCCCTACTTCGCGTTCGATCCAGTCCATATACCGTTTTCGCTTCTGCAAAGGCATGTTCACACAACGAATACGCCTATTCTGGATTTGTCGGTATTTGCCTTCCGATTGTATGCGTTTGAACGGGGGCAGCGTGATTTCCTCAGGATATGAACGGACACTTGGGCACGTACGTGAGTCCCGTAAACTCCCACGTAAACGTCAGATTTCATTAAGCCGGCAGTGATACACGAATCCACAAGATGGATTATGATTGCCTTGATGCTTTCGATTTCATCGTAATCGCTCATTTCTTTCTATGTTTTCTTATCTCTTCGACATTCACGATGCATTTACCTATTGATCTATGACTTTTTCACAGGACTTCAATGTTCGCTTAGCAATGAAAGAATTCTCCCAAAACTAGCGACATTTTCTTGCTCCTGCCGTATAATGTCGGTGAAGGAGTGGATCGGAATGGGATTGGCCAATTGTCGGAACTGCGGCCGCTTATTCAATAAGGTGGCGCGTGATATATGCCCCATTTGCATTCGCGAAGAAGAGCAACAATTCTTGGATGTAAGAAACTACCTGAAAGAAAATCGCTATGCTTCGACCTATGAAGTCAGTGAAGAAACAGGCGTTCCGATTGACGTAATCATCCGGTTTATTCGAGAAGGACGCCTCACAGTGGTCAATACACCCAATCTTACTTATCCGTGCGAAAGGTGCAACGATTTGATTTCCAAAGGGCGTTTTTGTTCCAAATGTACAGCCGAATTACAAAAAGGATTCGAAAGTGTTAAAAAAGAGAAGTCTTCTATGGAAAAGAAATCCGGTAAGTATTATTTCAAAAATTAGTCATTGGAGGATGGAAACCGTATCGAGCGGAATCTCCATCCTGTATAAAAAAGCGGATCTGAAGGTGATTCTCGCCGATAACGTGCAATGATTGACCGTCACGAAAGAATACACGGATTCTCATCTCTTTGCAAAAGTGCAAAAAGAGCCGATACATGGAGAAAGACATGTTTCGGCTCTTTTTTTCGGAAGGGGTGTATGGAATGAAAATCAATGACATTCAGCGGACAGCGCCGATACAAGCGTATCAGAAGATCGGTGCGCAAGTCCCGCGTGAAGAACGGCGCCGCGGCAATCGCCAAGACCAGATCGAGATTTCAAACGAAGCGAAGCGTTTGGCGGAAGAATCGGCGAGCGGCACAACCGTACAAGACACTTCGAATGTTCCCTCAGCAAACACTGAGCGTATTGAGACCATTCGTCAGGCGATCAAGGCGGGAACCTACCGTGTGGACTCAAGGCAAGTGGCGGAGAAAATCGTGGATTTCTGGCATGGCAAACGATGAGGCGGTGATCGTGTGACAGACGAAAAACAGTTGTTCGCCATTTTCGATGAGTTGCTTCAAGCGCATGAAGCGTTATTGTCTCTGGCCCATGAAAAAAAGGACATTCTGATAAAAGGGGAGTTGGACAAGCTCTCCGCCTTAACGGGACAAGAATGGAGATGGATTCAGCGGATCGAATCGTTGGAGAAAGAACGTATGTCTCATGTCGCTGCGTTCGCGCGGAAAAAGGGGATGGCGGAAGAATCTCTGACCGCCCGTCAATTGCCTTCGCTGCTCGGAGATCCGTTCCTCTCCGCTCGCATGAAGGGGATGATCGAACGGCTCACATCGGTGCTGGACGAACTGAAGAAGGCCAATGAGCTCAATGCGCAGCTTTTGCGCCAGTCGCTCGCGTTCGTGCAAATGACACTCGATTTGCTCACTGATATCCCGAACTCTATTCAGTATCACGAACGGGGGACGACGGCGTCGGCTCCGCGAAGAAGCTTTTTTGACGCCAAGGTATGAAGCAGGATATTGCGATAGGAGGACTTTTGCATGAGCTCGACCTTTTTTGGTCTTGAAATGATGAAACGCGCCCTGTTCGCGCAACAAACCGCCCTCAATACGGTCGGTCAAAACATTTCCAATGCGAACACACCGGGATATTCCCGTCAAGTGGTGAATATGGTTGCCTCTCAACCTATGTACTACCCGAGCATGACGAGTGGCGGACTTGTCGGCCAAATCGGAACGGGGGTCGACGTACAATCGATTACGCGCATGCGTGAAAGCTTTCTGGATACGCAATACCGCAATCAAAACCAGTTGTTGGGCGAATGGGAAGTTAAGAGCGATACAGTGAATAAGTTACAGGCGATTTTGAATGAACCTTCCGATACCGGACTAACAAGTGCGCTGAATCAGTTTTTTAATGCGTGGCAAACGTTAAGTACAGACCCGAACAATCCATCCGCAAGGTCAGTCGTTTTGCAAAGAGGAAAACAACTGGCAGACTTGTTGAATGAAACAGCCCAACAACTAAATGATCTGAACAACGATCTGCAGACAAACATTCAAACGCAGGTGACCCAAGTAAATTCCTATATTGATCAGATTCAAAAACTGAACGTACAAATCAAGAGCGCTGAGACCTTTGGGGCGAATGCAAACGATTTGCGCGACCAGAGAGATTACCTTGTGGATCAACTTTCGAAAATTGCTGATGTAAAAGTAACGGAGAATAATCAATCGTACACGCTTCAGGTTGGAGATAAGACTGTCCTGGTCGATGACGGATCGACCACTTGGAAGCACGTGGTCTATGACAGTGGTACTTTTTATACCGTAGATCATGCAATTACAAATCCACAGTCCTCAGACTACGATACCCCTTCGCTTAACATCCAATCGGGAGAACTAAAGGGGTTGGTGGACTCGCAGAACATCTACGTGGATACGTATATCAACCAGTTAAATGATTTTACAAACACGCTCGTCACCCAGATCAATACACAACATAAACAAGGGTATACCTTGTCTTCCTCTCAACCTACAAATGTAGATTTCTTTACTGCGAATCCAAGCAACCCGGCGGCGAGTATTCAGGTAGCTATAACGGACACAAGCCTCATAGCTGCTGCTTCGCCAAATTCGATTTATACAAATGATTCGGGTACTTTAAGCGGAGATGGAAACAACGCATTATCCATTGGTAATATGTATAACCAAAGCGTAACATTTGCGACTTCCTCCGCGGGTACTTTTGAGGATTTTCTTCGCTCGATGGTTGGCCAATTGGGAGTTCAAGGGCAAGAGGCCGATCAAATGGAGAAGAACCAGAATTCCTTGGTCAACCAGATGGACACCATGCGTCAATCGGTCAGCGGTGTCTCTCTTGATGAAGAAATGGCTAATATGATCAAATATCAGCAGGCGTACGGTGCGGCAGCGCGGATGGTAACGACGATCGACTCGCTGTTAAATACGATTGTTACGGGAATGGGGATTACTCGGTAAATGACTTGATCGAAAAAATAGAATGAAATAATCCTTTCCTTGGGTATATAGAAAGGAAGAAAGAACCATGCGTGTGACGCAAAGCATGATGAATCTGCAGATGTTACAAAATTTATCGAATAGTAATGAGCGTATGATGAACCTGCAAAATATGTTGGCAAGTGGAAAAAGGATCAATACCCCTTCTGATGATCCTGTTGGGGTGAATTACGCGTTGCGTTATCGTGCGCAATTGAATCATTTGAACCAGTTTAAAACCAATGCGGACGCTGCTGCAAACGTTTTGGATTTTACGGACTCCACGATCGGACAGGTCACAGATGTTTTACAGCGTGCAAGGGAGCTTGCCGTTCAAGGGGCAAATGATTCATTGAACAGCGGTGATCGGCAGGTCATAGCGAAAGAGGTGGAACAACTGTTCCATCAGCTGGTACAACTGGGGAATGCACAGTTTAACGGAAAATATATTTTTAACGGGCAGAAGACAGATGTAAAGCCGTTCAGTGACCCAGGAAGCCCAACCGATCCTACAAATTTATGGGCGAATTTCGATACCAGAAGCATTGATTATTTGGTTTCTGACGGGGTAACGATCAGTGTCAATATCACCGCGGACAACGTGTTCGGGGCCAATTCAGATGCCGATAATGCGTTTACGGCACTGAACCAGTTATACACCGGATTGCAAAATAACGATACATCAACCATACAGAATGCGCTTGATAACATTAGCACGAGACTGGACAAAGTACTAGCTGCGCGTGCGGATATAGGCGCCCGCAGCAATCGGGTAAACCTGATTGAACAGAGATTAAATGATATGAATACCAACTATCAAAAGCTCTTGTCTTCTGTCGAAGACGCGGATATCGCCAAGACAATCACTGACCTGAAAACGGCAGAAAACGTACAGCAAGCATCTTTGGCTGTAGGTGCGCGTATTTTAGTACCTACACTTGTTGACTTTTTAAAATAGGGGAACATGAAGTATACTTTTCTTTTTGATTGGAAAAAGTAGGTGTGCACGTGTCGAGTACGTTACTCATTCATCAGACTTGGGGATCTATTCGTATTTCGCAATCATTTGCACGAATGAATGTTCAGCAAAAAACGGCTGATCTAGAAATCAGGCAACAACCAGCGACACTCGATATTCAGACTGAGAGGGGAAAACTGTCCATCGACCAATCGGCTCCATTCGCAGAGGAGGGGCTGGCAACTAGTGGGCAGCTTGCGCGTCAGTTTGCCCAAGATGGTCAACAGGCTGTACTTGATTACATAAAGAAAAAGGCGGAAGAAGGAGACCGTCTCGCGCGGGAGATTCAAAATGGAAATGTAATTGCAGATTTGGCTGTAGAAAACTCTCGTCCGCCAACACATGACTTTAATGTAGGATTGATTCCCCGATCCCCAGTGCACTTTTCCTATCAACCGGCTGTAGTGCGAACGAGTGTATTCTTGCATCGTCCTGAGGTGCAAGTACAGGCGCATGCTGTTCATGCACAGGTGATCCCGGGGAACGTTCAAATTCAAATGGCGCAATATCCCTCGATCACGATACAGGTATCCGGTGAACGAATTGATCGATCTGTATAAACATCATCTTGCAAAAATTCAACAACTCGGGAGCTGAAGAAGCTCCCGTTATTTATGATAAGGAGATGACATTCGCAAATGTTGATCCATACGACTCGCTTCGGAAATCTGGAGGTCGGTGACCAGCAAGTACTTACCTTTCCTAAAGGCTTGCCTGGTTTTGAGGACTTGAAACGGTATGTCATGATCGAACTGGAGGAGTATCAGCCGTTTCTCTTCATGCAATCTTTAGAAGACCCAGATCTTACTTTTATTCTCATGGACCCATATCCATACGTTTCTGATTACCCTAACAGGGACACGATTAGAAAAGAAGCAGGATGGGATACGGTTGAAACGGGTCATATACTCGTCCGAGTGATTGCAACAATAGCAAGAAATGGAGTTATAACGTTAAATCTATTAGCTCCTATCTTGATCCATACGCGAAATAATACGGGCGAGCAAGTCATTCTGCATGCTTTCAACCATCTCTCGTTTAGATACCCCCTCGTGATGACGTGCCTGAAAGAGAGTACGGAGGTACAAGGATCATGCTCGTATTAACAAGAAAACCTGGTGAGTCGATCATGCTTGGAGAACAGATTGAAGTGACAATCGTCGAAGTTAAAGGAGAACAAGTACGGATTGCCATCCAAGCTCCACGGGACGTTAAAGTATATCGGAAGGAAATTTACTCGGCCATACTGGCGGAAAATTTGCAAGCATCCAAGTCATTACGGATCGATGAACTGAAAAAAATACTAAACAAAATGAAATGAGGCTTAAAATAGAGAAAAGTATAAAAATGTTGCTGTTAATTGTAATAGAGGGCTTTTTTTGACTGTAAATGCTTTTAAATTTATGCGGGTAAATCGCCGATAGAAAGGGTAGGTCGGCAGCAGAATCCGACTAAGCACATGGAAGTGCACAGAAACAATCATTCAAGGAGGAATGGAACATGGCAATGGTGATTCAAACCAACCTGATGGGCTTGTCTGCTCTCAACAACCTCAACATCAATAACCAAAATGAGCAAATCTCTATGCAGAAACTGTCTTCCGGTTACCGCATTAATAGTGCTGCAGATGATGCGGCAGGTTTGGCAATCTCCGAGAAAATGACTGGACAGATCCGGGGCTTGAACCAAGCGTCGCGCAATGCACAGGATGCGATCTCCTTGATCCAAACGGCGGAAGGTGCGATGGATCAAGTACACAACATCCTGCAACGCATGCGTGAATTGGCAGTGCAAGCAGCAAACGACACCAACACAACGGCAGATCGGCAGCAAATGAACAAAGAGATTACTCAATTGAAGGCCGAATTGACCCGAATCGGAACGCAAACACAGTTTAACACCAAAAACATCGCGAACGGTTCTATCGCAAATCTCCATTTCCAAATCGGTGCGAACAAAAATCAAACGATTACTGTTAACCTGTACAATGTTACAGCAGGTGCGAACGGTTTGAATGTTAACAATGTTAATATTACACAAGCTGCTTCTGCTCAGGCTTCTATTTCTTTAATCGATGCTGCCATTTCGAAAGTTTCTGGTTACCGTGCAAACTTCGGTGCTGTACAAAATCGTTTGCAATTCACCATTACAAACTTGAATACAGCATCTCAAAACCTTACCGCTGCAAATTCTCGTATCAAAGACGTAGATATGGCTTCCGAAATGATGAATTTTACAAAGAACCAAATTCTTGTTCAAGCGGGTACTGCCATGTTGGCACAAGCCAACCAAGCACCTCAAGCAGTTCTTCAATTGCTCCGTTAAGATCTGTATTAAGATTAGAGCCGGCCGTATGGAAGATGGCCGGTTCTTTGCTAAACAGAGGTGGGTGATCCCAAATGGATATGCGGATTCCTGAAGGCTCTGCCTCAACCCTACGGAAAAATCCATCACCTAATGAAACAGATCTTTATACAATTGAACATAACCCAAGAAACAATCAAGTGAATCAAAAGGGAAGCCATGTGACAACGGAGATCGAAAGAAAACTCAAACAACTTCTCGATACGGATCGTCAATACTTGCAGTTTTCCATTGATCAAGAAAACCATCGAATTCGAGTGAAAGTCATCGATGAAGCAACGGGGAAAATTATCCGCGAGATTCCGCCGGAAAGTATCGAGAAAACGTTACGAGATCTAGCACGTTTAGCGGGAGTTTGGGTAGATTGCCAAGCGTAAGAAAGGAGGAAAATAATGGGAATAAATTCCATGCAACTGCTGACCCAGATGATGGGCGGGATTGACACCAACTCGATCATTCAGCAATTGGATTATATCAACCGGCAGGCGATTTACCAACCGGGCGGCTTGAATGACCAACTGTCAAAAATTCAGCAGCAACAGACAGATTGGAGAAATGTCAACAACAGCGCTCTAACCTTGCAAAATCTGTTGCAAACGTTGGCTTCCAGTACTACCTTTGGCTCGTTTACTGCTACTCCAGCTGATACGACGATCCTGAGTGCCTCGGCAGGAACAGGAGCGGCCCCAGGAACCTATACGATTAACGTCACAGGCATTGGGAGCAATGCAACGCTGACGAGCGGAGGGAGAATCGGACAGCTGATCAGCGGGACAGATTCGGTAACAGCAACAAAGTTTAGCGCGGCCATAACGACAGGAAACTTTGCTGTTACGAAGGGCGGACAAACGCAATATATTGCCGTCAATTCCACCGATACCATTCAAGATGTATTGAATCGTATCTCCTCGGCGTTTGGCGGTACGGTTTCCGGAACCGTCAACGGCAGCGGGCAGATCGTGATAACAACGACCGATAATCAGCAAATGACATTCGGATCCGCAGGTGATACGAGTAATTTTGCGCATGTGCTCGGTCTCGATGTCGCCCAGCAATCTGGAAGCGGACCTTATACTTATACGACAACCGCGCAAGGACAAGTACAGTTAGGGCAAGCAGTAGGTTCTGCCGCGGCGAACTTCGGAACTGCGGTCACAAGCACAACTACAGGTGATTTTAAGATTAATAATATTGATATTACCTATGATACAACGAAGGATAGCTTGTCCGTTATTTTGAATCGCATTAACACATCCAATGCGGGTGTTACAGCTTCTTACGATCCGATTAACGATAAAGTGATCCTGACTTCCAAATCGTCGCAACCCGTAACCGTGCAGGACGTGACAGGGAATTTGATGCATGCACTTCAGTTAGATACGGCGAGCGGGGCGGTTTCCACCGCGGGTTCGAATTGGACATTTTCTGTGAACGGTACGCTGATGACCAGTGTTTCTTCCGCCGTTACAAACGTGATTCCTGGTGTCACGGTCAATCTCCTGAAAACTGGTCAGACAACTCTTACCATTAGTTCAAACACTTCGCAAGCGGTAACGGCAGTACAAAACTTTGTTTCACAATTTAACTCGCTCTACAATATGATCGGAAATCTCATTGGTAAAGACGGAGATCTGCAGGGTGATGCGACGCTTGCCTCCTTCCAAGCAAATATTCGTGATGCGGTTACTGGACCAATTACACAAACAATGGATAATAGCGGAAACACGGTTCCCTTACCAAATTATCCTCAAAATTCTCTAATGGGGATTGGTATCTCAACGGGTGCCATTGGATCACCAGTCGGTACGACAAACAGTTTGACGGTGGACACCAATAAATTGACCGCTGCTCTTCAACAAAACCCGGCGATGGTCCGTGACTTAATTACGGGTATGGCACTTAAACTCAATCAAGTGCTAACCAATATGACGGGGATGGTTAACACTTTGAATGGTTCTTCTGTAAACGTTTCACAGCTTACAGGTATTTCGACCTCTCAGGACCAACTGTATCAGAACATGATCAAAGATTTACAAGATCAGATTCAACAGGTCAACGACATGGCCGATCAGCAAAAACAACTTCTCATTGCTCAGTTTACCGCAATGAATGAAGCGATAAGTCAATCACACATGCAAGGAAATGCTTTGTTAGGATTTTTAGGCCACTAAAAATAAAACAGTCAAAGGTTTTGCTTTAAATATGAGGAGGCCGAATTAAAATGAATCCAATCTTGAGAAGAAATTTAGAACAATTGGAGATCCATCATCCCCTACTGGCAAAAAAATTATTGGAGATAACTTCGGCCTCCGATCGTTTTATCGTCGAGACGACGAGATCTGGCGATATTTCCGTTCAAGTGAAAGTCAATGATAAATGGCAAACGTTAACGAGCAAATATAGCCCTCGAAACGAGGCTTACATTCAAGTTGAGAAACAATGGAATCCAAATGCGGAAACAGTAGTTGTTTTGGGGATCGGAGGTTTCTATCACATAGAAGAAATTCTGGTACGCACAAGTGAAAAGGTAAATGTTATTGTAATTGGTGCGGATCCGGAACTTTTTAAGCTTATCCTATCTTACCGCGATTTGACACATGTTTTATCCGAGAAACGGTTGTTAATCTATGTAGGGGATGATTTGGATATCATTTATTCTTTATTCCGATTGGGTGTTGAAAGAGATATATTTGACTTGCCAGAAGTTTGTATCCTTGAACATCCTGTAGAGTGCAAAATGTATCCATCGTTTTACGATCTGTGCAGAAAGCGACTTGTTGACGCGTATCGGCAAGGATTAGCCAACGTAGCAACAAGGGTAACGTTCGGAGATCAGTGGGTTCGAAATATTTTAGCTAATTTGCCTGACATAATGCGTGCGGGTCGTTTGGAGGATTTACATAACTGTTTCAAAGATAAACCGGCTATTCTCGTATCTGCTGGTCCCTCCCTAAACAAAAATATTCATTTACTTAAGGACATAGGGGACCGTGCTCTTATAGTTTGTGTTGATACGGCGTATAGGGCATTGCAGAAAGAAGGGATTGTTCCTCATCTTCTTATTACCGTAGATGGCAGTCATCTTAATTACAAGCACTTTGAAGGTGTTGATTATTCCAATATTCCACTTGTAATGGAAATGTCTGTTCATGAGGAGATTGTTAAACATCATAAGGGGCCAAAAGCAGTTATCTGTTCGATAAATGATTTTACTCCCTGGCTGGAAGAGGCGTTCGGTGACGATTTAAAGGCATTGGCTATGCCAACAGGTGGGTCTGTAGCTACTACCGCGTTTTCAGTTATTGAGTATATGGGTTGTGATCCTTTGATTTTTGTAGGCCAGGATTTATCGTATCCTGGTGGACAAGCTTATGCGGCAGGTACGAGATTCGAAAATCTCAGCACTGACGAAATACAAAAGAGAAGAGAATTGATACCAATAAAGGATATATACGGTAATGACATATTTACTACTCATGATTATCTGGTGTATCTCAAATGGTTTGAAGGGCGTATGTATTCTGGGAAACGGACATATATCAATGCCACAGAAGGCGGTGCGTTATATAACGGTGTCAAGATTATGACTTTGCAAGAAGCAATCGCACGTTATTGCAGAGAAGTCCTGCCCATTCATGAAATGATGGAAAAAATGTCATATAATCAGGTATCTTGGCAACGTATTCGTTATGGATATAGAAAGATGAGGCAAACAATTGCTCAATTACGAAAAGTCAATAGTGATTTACAAACCATTTGTGATCGAATGAACGAATTTATCACGGCTTTGGAAGAAGGGGAGCGGGAGAGAACATCTAACCTTGTTCATGAAATAAATTCTCTTGAAAAAAGAATCGAAAGATACAAATTAGCTCTTATGTTTATGGATGCGACCGCTTACCGAGAAGTCTTTTCGGATATCCACTTCGAAAAAAATCTTTCACTTCAATTGGATTCACGAGAAAAAGATTTAGCTGCGTGTCGTCAATCATTACATTTCTATAAACAGCTCCATACCGTCAGTCAACGTTCTATTGAAATGCTTGAACTTTATTCCAAGCGTTATTATGAAAGATTTTGCGACATGGAGGAGATGAAGGCCCAATGAAAGGCATTCAAGCCTATCAACAGTCCTCGGTACAAACGAGCCCAAGTAAATTATTACTCATGCTGTTTGATGGTTTTATACGGTTTTGCAAACAGGGGCAACTGATGATGAAGGAGAACCGATTGGATCAGGCCAATCATTGGATCGTCAAAGCGCAGAACATCCTTGTAGAATTAATGACTACGTTGAATCGAAAAGTGGCCCCGGAACTCTGTGAGAATCTTTATGCTCTCTATGATTTCATGTACAGGCATTTGGTCGAGGCCAATATCAAAAAAGATCCATCGATGATTGATGACGTGATCAAATTGGGGACGGAATTGCGGGATACGTTTCAACAGGCAAGCATTCAGGTTGCAAAGGAAAAAAGCAATAAATAATTTTATTTATAAAAATATGTAAGGATATGTTGACTTAAATAACGATGAGTGGATGAGAGATGCCATTGACTGCACTAGAGGAAAATATATTGGAAATTCTGCAGATGGAAAGAACCGATTATGCGCATCCTGTGACATCTGAGGAATTAGGTAAAAGATTACAACTAAATCCGGCTTACGTAAGGGAACGCATGATGTCCTTAATAAAAAAGGGGCTTGTTCAGGTAAGGCGCGGTCCTGGTGGCGGGTATTATATTTGCGATAGAAATAAGGGGGAGAAAGCAATGCGTGTTACAATTGACGGGGTTGAATACAAGGAACTGTCAGGAACATTCAGTGATGAATTGTGGGAGAAGATTCGAGCAACCGTTGATAGCCAAAAGAAACTGATACAACAGGTGCGTGTGAACGGGGAATTACTCGATGAGAGTACAAGTATTCCCTATCAACAAGTGGAGCTGATAGAAGTCGATACGATTTGTCCTTTAGCGTTATTGAAAGAAACCTACCAATCTGCGATCGAATATTTACCCAAACTTATCGATGCTATTTTTCAGATTGCCGAATATTTTCGTAGCGGCTCAGATGGTGAAGCGATCAAACTCTTCTTACAGGCGGAAAACGGGTTACATTGGAACGCTCAACTGATTCAAAATAGTTCAGTTCTATTATCTAGCCAGCCCAAGGCTCTTGAATTTCATCAAAGAAATCAGGCTTTGCTCAAAGAGGTCTTGGAAGCTTGGGAAAACGAAGACTTCGTAACGGTCGCAGATTTGATGGAATATGAGCTTGCTCCACTGTTGAGCGAATGGTTGAATTTCATCAAAGAATATGAAGGACAAGAAATCCAATGATTCGACTCATCCAAGCACGTACGGGTCAGCCGACAATTTCGATCCAAGCAAAGGGAAAAACTATTTATTTACATAGTCGTTATGATCCTATTCGGGAAGCGAAAGAACTCATAAAAAAATGGAACGTCCCCCAAGATCGTGATTTGATTATTTACGGATTGGGATGTGGTCATCATCTTCGCGCACTAAAAGAAGGAATGGATCCGCAACAACAATTGATCGTTCTGGAGTGCTGTCAGGAGGTATTGGATACGGCTCTCAGATACGGACTCATTACGGATCTCTTGGAAGATTCCCGCTTTCGACTGATATCTATAGTCTCTCTTCAAGATTTTGCTGAAAACTTATCAAACTGTTTACAAGCGGTGCAGGAAGGAACGGCTTCCTTTTATGTCCATGGCCCGTCGTTGAAAGCCATTCCCGAAGGCATGGAACAGATCCGAATCTTGCTTGAAGAATATCATGTACAAGCCTCCTCACTGACTGCACAGCAAAAGCTGTTGCTAAGCAATGTAGAAAGGGTACGACCCTATTTGTACGATCATCCAAATGTTAGTGTATTTTCCGGTTGTTTTGATGGGGTTCCTGCAATTATCGCGGCAGCAGGCCCATCTCTGAGCGATGTTTTGCCCTTACTTGCAAACGTGAAGGATCAAGCGGTCATTTTTTGCGTGGGAACAGCACTTCAAGCCTTGCAACAACAGAACGTACACCCTGATTTTGTGGTAGTCACTGAGGCAGATGCTCGTGTCATTCGTCAATTTGAAGGTATCAAAAGTTATCCCCCTTTAATTACCTTTCCGACCGCTAGTCCGGAACTGACTCTTACGTATCCCGAAACTGTCATTTGGGCATTTCCCGATGGGATTGAGGAGTTGAAATCGGAAGCCGAAAGACTTCAGTTTACAACTGTTTCGAGCGGTGGTTCGGTGACCACAGCGGCACTTTCGATCGCTGGTTTGATGGGATGCAATCCAATCATATTCGTTGGTTGCGATTTTGCTTACGTAAAAGGAAGAACTCACGCTTCTGGGACGATCTACGATGGAGAACGTGTTTCATTTACTTCCACATGTGTAAGGTATACGGAAGCGGTTGGAGGAGGTTTGATAAAGACATCTGTCAGTTGGGATATATTTCGAAAATGGGTCGAACGGTACATTTCTGAACATTCTTCCGTTCAATTTTATAATGCATCGATGGGAGCTAGAATTTCAGGAACGGTAGAGAAGAATCTTAATGATTTGATTCATGAAGGTTTATTGTCAAAGAACTTTGGAATCTCAGAACGAATTAACAATATTTTAGGCTCAGGAGACCGAGGAAATGCTCATGACAAAAACGAGGATTAGATCAATAGCGGAACAATTGTTGGTATGTTATCGAGAGTTACATGAGCTATCAAAGCGTCAGCAGCATTGTTTATCTGGCCAAACGGATTCTCAAATTTCAATCTTGACTGCAGAACGAGAAAAACTTTTTCATAGCATTGAGCATTTGCAAAAAGAATTTATTTTGGAGGAACAAGTGCTTATTTCCTCTGGAAATCCGGAAGTAAATACGGAGATTCAAAAGATGAGAGAAGCTTTCAGGGAAGCGATCGATCAAATCATTGCCAGTGACCGTTATTTACATGTTCTTCTCCAGGAAAGAAAGCGTCAACTGTATGAAAGGATTCAAGGAATTCAGCAATCACAACAAGCATCGGGAATGTATAAAAAAATGATCAAACAAGCGGATCATCATTTTCCACTGTTAGATCAATCAAAGTTTTATGATCAACAAGGTTAACAAAGATCATGACAATAAGGAAGGTCTAAAAGATGTTCAAAGGGAAAAATATATTGATCACGGGAGGAACCGGATCAATAGGTGGAGAAATTGTCCGCCAATTATTATCGATGGGCCCGAACGTGATTCGTATCTTTAGCCGTGATGAAGGAAAACAATTTTCTATGCAACAGGAATTAACAGAATACGATAACATTCGTTATCTGATCGGAGATATACGAGATCGAGAGCGGTTGAGTTTCGCGTTACAAGACATTGATTTTGTCTTTCATACTGCCGGGTTAAAACATGTTCCCGCTTGTGAATACAATCCCTTTGAGGCAATTAAAACGAACGTTTTGGGAACACAAAATCTGATTGACTGCTGTCTGGAACATAATGTGGAAAAAGTAATCGCCATTTCAACGGATAAGGCAGCTAATCCCGCGAATACGATGGGAACGACCAAACTGTTGATGGAAAAGTTAGTTACAGCAGCGAATTTGTATCGAGGCAAAAAACGAACGGTTTTTTCGTGTGTTCGATTTGGAAATGTGTTAGGCTCCAGGGGATCGGTCGTGCCTCTTTTTATCCAACAGGCATTGGCAAGAAAGCCTTTGACTGTGACCGATCTTGAAATGACTCGTTTCATGATGTCGATTTCACAAGCGGTGCGTTTGGTCTTTCGAGCGGCAGAAGCATCAGAAGGTGGAGAAATCTTTATCTTGAAGATGCCTGTCTTAAAAATCGCCGATCTTGCGGATGCGATTCGCTTCATGGTTGCAGAGGAAAGGAATGAAACCCCCGTTCCCATTGAAGTGATTGGACTGAGGGCAGGTGAAAAATTGTACGAAGAATTAATGACAGAAGATGAAGCAAAGCGTGCATACGAGTTTGAGGATATGTTTGTAATCGTTCCTGATTCCGTTGAGAATCTCACAACCTGGAATAAGAAGGGGATTCCACTGACTCATCGCACACGATATTCCTCTCTCGATGAGGTTTTGTTAACACCTGCTCAAGTGAAAGATTTAATAGCTTCAGAGATAGGGAAACAATTAGATTTGTTAAAGGAGAAGAGTTGAAGTGTCGGATCAACCTGCTGTTCTCGCGATCATACCTGCAAGAGGGGGATCGAAAGGGCTTCCTAATAAGAACATTCTTCCTCTTGCAGGGAAACCGTTAATTGCTTACTCAATTGAGGCTGGATTGGAAGCGAAGTCGATCACGCGTGTCCTCGTGACGACAGATTCCCCTGAGATTGCGAAAGTGGCAGAGTCATTTGGAGCCGAAGTGCCGTTTCTGCGTCCTGCGGAGTTAGCGAAAGACGATACACCAACGATGCCTGTCCTTCAACATGCTTTAGAAGTATTAAAGAAGAAAGAAGGATTCCAACCAGATCTTGTGGTACTTTTGCAACCGACTTCCCCTCTCCGTACGAAGGAAGACATTGATGGGGCTGTTAACGTGTTATATCGTTTAGACGCGGATTTAGTAACATCCGTTTGTCGTGTCAAACATCATCCGTACTGGATGTTAAAAGTGGAAAACGAGCGGGCGACCCCTTTTTTTCCAAATGGTTTTGTCTCACGTAGACAAGAGCTTCCAAATGTTTTTGCCTTAAACGGAGCGGTTTATGTATATAAAAAAGAGCAAGTTACGCAGCCAAAACCGACTGATCAAATCCGGCAAGGAGTCTGGATCATGGATGTGGATCGTTCCATAGATATAGATACTTGGTTCGACTTCAAAGTAGCTGAGACTTGGCTCAACATGCATGGACGATAGGATGTGAGTTATGAAAAGGAAAATAGCTGTTCTGACAGGCACAAGAGCGGAGTTTGGACTTCTTCGCCCAATTATAAGTGCCATTTTGCAAGAACCGGCATTGGAACTTTGTCTTATTGTTACAGGAATGCATCTACTTGAAACTCACGGGTTAACGGTTCATGAGATTGAAAGGGAAGGTTTTCCCATTCAAGCGAGAGTATCGATGTATTCGGGGATCGAGCAAGAAGCGGAGTATTATAATGCTTTGAGTAAGGGAGTTCAGGCAATTGGCGATGTGCTAAGGGCGCAGGAGCCGGACATTCTTTTGGTGCTTGGTGATCGATTAGAGCCATTAGCGGCCGTACTCGCAGCCGTAACTTTAAACATCCCTGTTGCCCATATTCACGGAGGAGAAAGAATCAACAGCGGCCATATTGATGAATCGATTCGACATGCGATTAGCAAATTTGCACACTTACATTTCGTGGCGACGAAAGAAAGCGCTGAGCGCTTGAAGAAAATGGGGGAAGAAGATTGGCGGATTTATCAAGTGGGTGCCCCTGGATTAGATTCGATATTACATCGAGAGTTTATAGATCGTGAGACAATCTGCGAAACATTGGGCATTCAGAGTGAGGAGCCGATCTTGCTTTGTATCCAACATCCGGTGATCTTGGAGAGGGAGCGAGCGGGAGAACAAATGGAAGTGATTTTGCGCGCTCTCGACAGGGTAAAAATGCAAACGGTGATTGTTTATCCCAATAATGATCCGGGAAGTGAACAAATGGTGGATGTGATTGAGCGATATAGAGATCGAACCTGGTTGCATATCTTTCGCAATATCCATCATGATCTTTATCTGTCTCTTCTTACGCATACGCAAGTCTTCATCGGCAATTCAAGTTCGGGTATCATTGAAGCCCCGTCTTTCCGCTTGCCATTTATACATATTGGTACGCGTAACCTCGGTAGAGAACACGCTGAAAATGTTATATTTGTTGATTACGATACCGATGCAATCGAGAGCGCAATCCGATTCGCACTTGAAGATCAAGAGTTTCATGAAAAACTTAAAACGTGTGTGAATCCATACGGAGATGGACAAGCATCAAAAAGAATTGTTCAATTATTAAAGAAATGCTCACTGGATAAGAAACTTTTACAAAAACAAATGACGTACTAAGAGGGATTACAATGATTCGCATCGGGAATAAAACCATTGGGGAAGGACAACCTGTTTTTATCATTGCGGAAGCAGGAGTCAATCATCAGGGAGACCTGAATATCGCCAGGCGCTTGGTAGACATCGCTGTTGAGGCAGGGGCTGACGCGGTCAAATTCCAAACTTTTAAAGCAGAAAAAATCGTTACAAGGACTGCCGAGAAAGCGGAATACCAGAAAGAGACTACGGGAACGAATGAGTCTCAATTTGAAATGTTAAAAAGGCTGGAACTTGGCTTTGATCAACATCTAGTACTCAAATCATACGCAGAAGAGCGCGGAATCTTGTTTCTCTCGACCCCCTTTGATGTACAAAGTGTCAATTGGCTAGAAGAATTGAATGTCCCATTGTATAAAATCAGTTCAGGCGATTTGACCAATACGGTTTTGTTGCACAGGATTGCTGCCACAAAAAAACCGGTTATTCTTTCGACGGGTATGGCTACGATCGAAGAAATTCAGGAAGCGTTAGACGTATTGCGAGAAATCGATGTATGCCTATTGCATTGTACAACCAGTTATCCCACCCCGTTTGAAGATGTCAATTTACGGGCGATGCAAACATTACGAAGTACCTTCCAAAAGATTACGGGATATTCCGATCATACGCTCGGAATCGAAGTTCCGTTAGCAGCTGTCGCCATGGGCGCTCAAATCATAGAAAAACACTTTACGTATGATAAGAAGGCAGAAGGTCCTGATCATCACGCATCTTTAAGTCCGGAAGAACTGAAATTGATGATTCAGGGGATACGTCGAGTGGAAAAGGCGTTGGGTACACCCAAGAAAGAGTTATCACCCTCTGAAGTGAAAAACAGGAATTTGGCAAGAAAAAGTGTTGTAACCAGCCGACCAATAAAAAAAGGAACGATTCTAACGGAGGATATGTTGACCGTGAAAAGACCGGGAACCGGATTGCCACCCAAAACGTTTCATCAATTAATAGGAAAAAGGGTTAAAGAAGATCTACCTGCTGATTACTTGATTGATTGGAAAGATGTGGATGACGAATGAAGGAAGTTTTTGTGGTCGGAGCCGGAGGCCATGCAAAGGTTTCAATTGATATTCTGCAATCATCTGGGTATACAGTTGTGGGTATCGTTGATGATAATCCATCGATGCTTGGAAAGACAGTTTCAGGAGTTCAAGTTATTGGACAGAGTAGTATTTTAGAAGAACTGTATAGATCCGGCCTGAAGGAAGCGTTTATCGCAATAGGGAACAACCAAATTCGCATGAAAATAGCCGAAAAAATGGAGCGTATGGGTTTTTCATTTGTAAAAGCGATTCATCCGAGAAGCATCGTTGCTTCATCCGTTCAGGTCGGAGATGGTAGTCTCGTGGCAGCTGGAGCCGTGTTGAATCCTGATTCTTGTATAGGTAAACAAGTGATCGTGAATACGGGTGCTACAGTGGATCATGATTGCATGGTAGAAGAAGGAGCCCACATTGCACCGGGGTCTCACCTCGCAGGTCAAGTTTTTATTGGAAAGAGAACCCATATTGGTATTGGAACATCAGTGATTCAAGGGATTCACATTGGTGAGGATTCGATAGTTGGAGCAGGTTCTGTAGTTGTCCGCTCACTTCCTGCGAAAGTGAAAGCGTATGGTGTACCCGCACGCATAGTTGAAACTCTTATTTGATTCCGTTCAAGGGGGAAACATCATGTTCGTGCCTTTATCAAATCCTGATATTACCGACCATGAACGCAAGATGGTGATGGACGTATTATCGACGTCAACCTTGAGTATTGGACCATGGGTCTTGGAGTTTGAGAAACGAATAGCGGATTATGTAGGTGTCAAACATGCGATTGCGGTAAATAGCGGAACAAGTGGTCTTCATCTGATAGTTCGTGCATTGGATATTCGCGATGGAGATGAGGTTATTACGACCCCGTTCAGTTTTGTAGCTTCGAGCAATTGTCTGCTTTTTGAAAGGGCTAAACCTGTTTTTGTAGATATCGATCCAGATACGATGAATATCGACGTAAAAAAAATCGAGGAAAAAATTACAGAAAAAACGAAAGCGATTCTTCCTGTACATGTATTTGGTCAACCGACAGACATGGAAGAAATATTAAAAATTAGCGAGAAGTATAATCTTCCTATCATCGAGGATGCTTGCGAGGCCATCGGCGCGGAGTATAAAGGGAAAAAAGCTGGGGCCATGGGCAAGGCTGGGGTATTTGCTTTCTATCCGAATAAACAAATAACGACGGGAGAGGGCGGTATCATTGTGACAAATGATGACGAACTGGCCCGTTTGTGCCGGAGCATGAGAAACCAGGGAAGAGGAGAAGGTAATGCGTGGCTTGCCCATGAGCGCTTAGGATTCAATTATCGCATGGACGAGTTGAGTGCCGCGTTAGGAGTGGCACAGTTGGACAGGATCGATGAGATACTCTCGAAAAGAGAGGCAGTAGCGCAGCGCTATAATAAATACTTTGAAAATGTAAATGGCGTAATTGTCCCTTACGTCTCTCCCGAAGTAAAAATGAGTTGGTTTGTTTACGTGATTCGCTTTGCAGAAGAGTTCGACAGGGCTTCAATCATGCGAAGTCTTCATGAGAAGGGAATTGGATGTCGTCCATATTTTTCCCCCATTCATTTGCAACCTTTTTATAGAAAAGAATTTGGATTTAAGCCCGGAGATTTTCCTATTACTGAAAGAGTTTCTCAAACAACTCTAGCTATACCTTTTTTTAATAATCTTTCCGATGAACAAGCTCTATATGTTGTTGAGACGATAAAAGAGTGTATTAATAATCATGCTGATTGAGATATCTATTCAATAAATTTTAAGCCGATGGTCTTATTGTCAAATCGATTGATCAAGGAGTGGTCATGATTTAATTCTTGCTTTACATATATTACATAAATAAGAAATATATAAAAACGAACAACCAGAGCAAGCATATAATGCCTATAGAACCTGACCGCTATCAGGTTCTTTTTTATTCCATCGCCCAGTGTCCTTTTATCCCCAGTGCAATAATCTTTCGCCGGTTTAAAAATTCAGATATCCTGTGTACATGTGGATAAATTTGTGGATAATGACTTGGATACTGTGAATAAGTGTCCGAAAACCGCGAAGTTATCAACAACATGTTCAGCATGTGGGGATCCCTACTATATCTAGCAAAAGTTCAATCATTCCCCTATTGAATTAATATACGTTTAAATGTATAGTATTTCATGTGTACGAAAGCGCATGCCTATTGTAAAATTAAATAGAAAGATTCAGAAACTTAAAGTTTGAGGGGGAAGTTGTGTTGAAAACGTGGAAGTCTCTTATGCTAGCAAGTACATTAGCAGCAGGTCTTACTTTCGTCGCTGCAGGATGCGCTCCCAAGTCGGCGGCACCGGGGGGAGATTCCGCACAAAGTGGCAATCAGAAAGAATATGTTGTGGGTACGGATGCTTCCTACGCGCCTTTTGAGTCTGTGGACAGCAAGACACAACAGGTCGTCGGTTTTGACATTGATGTGGTCAAAGCGATCGCGGAAAAAGAAGGCATGAAGGTGAAGTTTGTGAATACCCCATGGGATGGGATTTTCGCGGCTTTGAACAATGGCGAGCGCGATTTCCTCGTATCCGCGATTACGATTACGGACGAACGTAAGAAGACGATGGACTTTTCCGATAAATATTTTGAAGCGACCCAAATGATTGTGTCCAAAGACGGAAGCGTGAAGACTTTGAACGATCTGAAAGGCAAGAAAATCGGCGTCCAAAACGGAACGACGGGCGATACGATCGTTACCGACTTCCTTGGCAAGGATTACAAAGGAATCAAGCGCTACGATTCGATGCCGCTCGCGCTGGAAGCGTTGAAAAATGGCGACGTGGATGTTGCTGTGGGCGATAACGGTGTGGTCATCGATTATGTGAAAAACAACAAAGCCGACAACCTCCATACCGCGATCGATCCGAAATTC
Organism: Collibacillus ludicampi; assembly: GCF_023705585.1. NCBI lineage: Bacteria > Bacillati > Bacillota > Bacilli > Caryophanales > Alicyclobacillaceae > Collibacillus > Collibacillus ludicampi. Next base: position 1,048,005 of record NZ_BOQE01000001.1, on the reverse strand, counting down.
CCGAAAGAGTACTATGGACTGGCTGTTAAGAAGGGCAATACAGAGCTTCTGAACAAGCTGAACGACGGTATTAAGAAGATCAACGAAGACGGCACTTACAAGAAAATCTACGACAAATACTTTGGCCAGCAATAAGTTCGGTGAATCAAAGGAGCGATATGCTTGACCTTTCGTTGGGATGCTATCCAGGAGTACATGCCGTTTTTTATCAGCGGAGCGTACTATACGATTGAATATACGGTAATTTGTATCATTCTTGCGACCCTTCTGGGATTGTTTCTCGGGCTCGGGCGTTTGTCGAAGAATCCATTCATCCAAGGTTTTGTCAAAATGTACGTCTCATTTTTCCGTGGGACGCCTCTGCTCGTGCAGATCTTGTTGTTCCATTTTGCCGTGCTCCCCGCTTTCTTTGGGGGAAAATCTCCCGGGGCTTTCATCTCGGGGATCGTGGCGGTTACGTTGAACTATGCCGCTTACAGCTCTGAGGTGTTCCGCGCGGGAATCCAATCGATTGACCGCGGTCAATGGGAAGCAGCGCGTTCTCTCGGAATGACGCAAAGCCAAATGATGCGTTATGTCGTCTTGCCGCAAGCGTTCCGGCGCATGTTGCCGCCGCTTGGCAATGAAGCGATCGCTCTCTTGAAAGACACATCTTTGCTCGCTGTGATCGCAGGCGGGGAACTGACATATAACGCGCGGGCGATGGCCGGTTCGACGTTGCTCGTCTGGGAACCGTACATCACATTGGCGGTCTTTTACTACATTCTCACCTTCCTGCTGGCCCGGGTGGTCGCTTTCTTGGAAAGGAGGTTCGGCACGGCATGATCCGGGTAACTAATTTACACAAATCGTTCGGCTCGCTCGAAGTGTTGAAGGGGATCGATTGCCATATCCACCCCAAGGAAGTGGTTTGCGTCATCGGTCCTTCCGGTTCGGGGAAATCGACATTTTTGCGTTGCTTAAATCGCCTGGAAGAGATCACAAAAGGCGAAGTGATCGTTAACGGGCACAATATCACTGACCCGAAGACGGATATCAATACGGTCAGACGCGAAGTGGGCATGGTGTTCCAACGCTTCAATCTCTTTCCGCATAAGACGGTTCTTGAAAACATCACACTGGCACCGATCAAGGTTCTGAAAATGCAACCGGCGGAAGCGGAGACACGTGCCCGGGAACTGCTCGCCAAAGTGGGGCTTTCCGACAAAGCGAACGCGTACCCGGATCAATTGTCGGGTGGCCAGCAACAGCGCGTGGCGATCGCCAGGGCGTTGGCGATGAAACCGACGGTCATGCTCTTTGACGAACCTACCTCGGCGCTCGACCCGGAGATGGTCGGCGAAGTGCTCGAAGTGATGAAATCATTGGCGCGCGAAGGCATGACGATGGTCGTGGTGACGCATGAGATGGGATTCGCGCGGGAAGTCAGCGACCGGGTGATTTTCATGGATCAGGGTATCATTCAGGAAGAAGGAAAACCGCAGGATCTCTTTTCCAATCCGCAAAATGAAAGGACGAAGTCGTTCCTTTCAAAAATTCTGTAAAACATGTCAAGCGTTGAACGGGAAATCAAGCGTTTCTGTTCAACGCTTTTTTTGGTATGTGAAAACAGGTATAGGCGTTCATTTTCCGGAGTAGACTAAATATGCCCCCAAAAAAGGGCGATTGTCACATATTTTAGGAGGATGAATGCATGCAAGGAAGAGTCAAATGGTTCAATGCAGAAAAAGGGTATGGCTTTATCGAGCAGGATAATGGGAATGATGTATTCGTTCATTATTCCGCAATCAATGCCGAAGGATTCCGTAGTTTAAATGAAGGCGATGTGGTGGAATTTGACATCGTGGAAGGCACGCGTGGACCACAAGCTGCTAATGTTACAAAACTGTAGAATCAGGTTGACTGATGACTATAGATTTCTGTAACAAGGGACCTTGGGAGAATTCTCAAGGTCTTTTTTCGTTCCGATTGGTCAAGACTATGTTTGTAAAAGATTGATGGAGAAGTTGTAAAAGGATGCAGGATTTTTGTGATTTTTATGGAATATGTATCATATCAGGAAGGGAGGAATACCTCATGAACATTCAAGTTCGCGGTGATCATCTGGAAATCACGGACGCTCTTCGAGACTACGCTGAGAAGAAGATCGGACGGTTGGATAAGTACTTTGACATGCCGCCGGAAACTGCAGTGAATGTTACACTTTCTGTGGAGAAGGACATACACACCGTCGAGGTTACGATGATTATCGGTGGACTCATCCTTCGCGCAGAAGAGAATTCTCCCGATATGTACGCTTCCATTGATCTCGTCACAGAGAAGCTTGAGAAACAAATCGAGAAATACAAAACGAAGCTGAATCGACGTTTTCGTCAAGAAGGCATTCGTACTTTGTTTCAAGATACAGGCACAGCGCCAGCCGACACGAAAGAACCTGAAGTGGTTCGCGTGAAACGTTTTGCCGTCAAGCCTATGCCTGTTGAAGAAGCGATCATGCAAATGGATTTGCTAGGACATGATTTCTTTGTCTTCTCCAATGCGGAGACGGATGAAGTGAACGTTGTCTATAAACGCAAAGATGGTCAGTACGGATTGATCGAACCAACCTTTGCGTAAAAATGGATATATCATGAAGGGGCTGTCCCAAAAGTCTAACAACTGAGGGCAGCCCCTTTTCTTATCTGACCTCGGTTTTTCCCGTTTTATTATGGTTCATGTCATATTGTGTTGTGTAGTGTAGTTTTTTCGTAATTGATCCGGAAGGAAACGTTCCCGTATAATTAAGAGACTAGAAAAGGATTTTTTGGCACCGTTTTATTGGTATAATTTTCATGGCAGTTGCTATAGGCTAATAGCAAGGATGATCTAGATGTTTTTAGATATTGAACATGAGATCTCTGCATTTCATGGAACGGATGAAGAATCAGCAATTAATATCTGTTCATCAGGCTTTCAAATCCCCAAAGTTATACGAGACGATCATTGGTTAGGGCCTGGAGTATATTTTTTTCGGGATGATTATATTCAAGCAAGGATCTGGGGAAAGACAAAAATTGAGCGAACACCAGAGCTTCACGGGAAAAAGTTGCTGTTCTTCAAGTAAAAATAAAAGTACATGAACGAAATTTCCTAAACCTGGACAACAGAAGAGGACTTGAGGTTTTAAAAAATTTTATTTCTGATGTTGAAAAAGAATTAAAAAATGAAGGTATCAGCCTGGAATTCGAAGAAAAGAATGAAGAACAAATTCGTCATTTTATTTGCTCTTTATTACCAGCTGATGAGTTTCACGTTATACAAAGAACGTTTCCGACAAAATCTAAATATAATTCGTTAGAAATATTTAAGCGGTTAGGTATATATTTGCACGGACAGCAGATTTGTGTACGTAATTTAGTTGCAATTAGTGGTGATCCTGATATTGTGCATGTTGAAGAAGTGAAAATTCATAATCCCAAAATACAAAGAAACTTTAAACGTAATAAGCCAAGGTTAGTTAAAGGTATTGAAAGAGAGGATAAATGACATGTTAAACATTAATAAAATTTTAGATACTGCTAAAGAATTAGGAATTAAGGTTTCTGAGAACTGTGATGTAAAGGGTTTTGTTCAAAGGACAGAAAACGGATTAGAAAAATTAAACGTAAGAGATATGCTAAAAGCTTTCTACACAGATGAAGAGCTAGAGTACATGATTGATAATTCATGGGAATGTCAAGATATCAACGTAAAACTGATAAGACCTCGCCAAGTAAAAAGTAGAATTCCTTTGTTCCCCATCGGCAATACTAAGGACGGTGCATTTTTAAATGTATGCTAGTCTACAATTTAGGGATTACCAAGTTAGAAATATCGAATATAAATTCAATCCGTTTTATGAAGGTGAAGATGAACTAGTACCCGAATTCGATTATGAAATACAAACTGATCAGGATGATTGGTCTGGGGCATGGGTCATATTAAACTTTTCAATCGGAGATAGGACTCTAAATAGTTCTCCAATATATGTTTATGCTTCCATTGCTGGTTATTTTCATTTAAATGGTATTGACGATTATGAAACGGCTATGAGTTATTACAAAGTTAATGCACTGGCCATACTATTTCCTTATTTAAGGGGATTAGTATCAGAGATTACGAGTAAGGGAAGCGAAGCACCTTTGATACTCCCTACATTAAACATTGTTGCCTTATTGGAGGAACTCGATAATAGTAAAAATAATGAAACACAAAAACTTGAACAGGAATAATTCATACAAAAGAGGCCGGATGGCCTTTTAGTTTTTAAATCACATTGTATATTAAAGTAAAGTGAGGAAGCATAAACTGCCTCGTTACTTGTAGCTATCCAACATATACTCCAATCTCCCCTCCACCTCTACGAATCCCCTTGCGACATAAATTTTGCCAATCATGAGTGAAGTGTCTTCCATGTAGTCACTCGCCCATGCCGTACTTGCATAAGATAGCATGGGAGGTGGCAGAAATGGGCTTTCTGACGGGATTCCTCATGGGAATCGTTCAGATTATTTGTTTTTTTCTGGTGGTCAAGATCGGTCAGATTCTCTATTGGAATGTCCGTAAATACGCGGATGTACATCCCGTATGGGTGGAGATCGTCCTGGCAATCATTCTCGTACTTGTTCTGCATGCGGTTGAAAGCATTTGGGCGCTGCTCATCATCGTGGCATTGGCCATCGGCGTGGTACGAGGAGATCAGGAGGAATTGACGCAGGACAAGAGAGTCCACCTAAGGTGACTGGGGGTCACCTTTTTCTTTTTTGGAATTTTTTTGTACTCTTGTGTGGAAAGGTTGTCTCTACCTGCAAAGGAATGTTACAATTCTGCTTTGAGGGATTTCCTTTTGCAGATTAGAGAGGAGTGATTGCTCACATGTTGAGCCTCCTGAAAAAAGTTTTTGGAGATTCGAATGAGCGTGAAATCAAAAGGTTATATAAAGTGGTAGAACGGATCAATAACTTGGAGCCGATGGTGGAGAAGTTGAGTGACGACGAGTTGCGTGGCAAGACGATTGAATTTAAACAACGCCATGCAAACGGCGAGTCACTCGACGATCTGTTGCCGGAGGCGTTTGCCGTCGTGCGGGAAGCAGGTAAACGAGTGCTCGGCAAACGCCACTTCGATGTGCAATTGATGGGGGGGATCGTTCTCCATCAAGGGCGGATCGCTGAGATGCGTACAGGGGAAGGAAAAACCCTTGTCGCTACACTGCCTTCCTATTTAAATGCGCTGTCGGGAAAAGGCGTTCATGTCATTACGGTGAACGATTACCTGGCTCGCCGGGACGCGGAAGAGATGGGGCAGCTCCATCGGTTTCTTGGCCTTTCTGTAGGCTTAAACATCAACGGTATGGAACCGCATGAGAAAAAAGCGGCTTACGCGGCCGATATCACATATGGTACGAACAACGAATTCGGGTTCGATTATTTGCGCGACAATATGGCAATGTCGCTGGATCAGATGGTACAGCGGGAATTGCACTACTGTATTGTCGACGAAGTGGACTCCATCCTGATCGATGAAGCGCGCACGCCGCTAATCATCTCGGGCATGGCGGAAGAGTCCACGGAAATGTACATTCGCGCCAATATTTTCGTCTCCGGCTTGCGTGCCGAAGAAGACTACACCGTTGACGAAAAAGCGCGCTCTGCCGTACTGACGGAACAAGGCGTACGCAAGGCGGAACGCTTCTTTGGCATCCAAAACCTCTTTGAACCGAGTCATATCTCGATTCATCACCATATCACGCAAGCGCTCAAGGCGCATACGTTGATGCATCGGGATAAAGATTACGTGGTGCAGAACGATGAGATTATCATCGTCGACGAGTTCACCGGCCGTTTGATGCACGGTCGCCGCTACAGCGAAGGGCTGCATCAGGCGATCGAAGCGAAGGAAGGCGTGCGGATTCAGAACGAATCGAAGACGCTCGCGACCATTACGCTGCAAAACTACTTCCGCATGTACAAGAAGCTTTCCGGCATGACGGGTACCGCGAAAACGGAAGAAGAAGAATTCCGTTCGATCTACGGCATGGATGTGGTCGTCATTCCGACGAACCGTCCCAACCAGCGGATCGATTTGCCCGATGTGATTTACAAAAACATGCGCGGCAAGTTCAACGCGGTGGTGGCGGAAATCGAAAAACGGCATGCGAAAGGGCAACCGGTGCTTGTGGGTACCACCTCGATCGAAAAGTCGGAATACCTTTCTTCCTTGCTGAAGAAAAAAGGCATTCCCCATCAAGTCTTGAACGCGAAACACCATGAGCGTGAAGCGCAGATCGTGGCGCTCGCCGGACAAAAAGGCGCCGTGACGATCGCCACCAACATGGCGGGACGCGGGACCGACATCATTCTCGGCGAAGGTGTCGCAGAATTGGGGGGCTTGCATATCATCGGTACGGAGCGTCACGAGAGCCGCCGCATCGACAACCAATTGCGCGGGCGGGCGGGACGTCAGGGCGATCCGGGCTCAAGCCAATTTTTCCTCTCGCTTGAGGACGATCTGATGCGGCTGTTTGGTTCGGAGAATATCATGGCAATGATGGATCGCCTGGGACTCGAAGAAGATCAGCCGATCGAAAATCGTCTGGTCACGCGTGCCATCGAAAGTGCGCAGAAGAAAGTGGAAGGGAATAACTTCGATATCCGGAAACACGTGTTGAAATACGATGATGTCATGAATCAGCAGCGCGAAGTGATGTACAAACAACGGCGCGAGCTTCTGGAAAGTGACGATGTTTCCGATACGATCATCAACATGGCAAATGAATTGCTGTCTTACGCTGTGGACACGTATTGTCAGGAAGAAATCGTTCCGGAAGATTGGGATCTGCAAGGATTGATCGATTATCTGGAACACCATATGTTGTCCCCTGGCAAATTGAAGAAGGAAGAGCTCACTAGGTATGCGGACCGCACCGAGATGCTCGAATTCTTGCAGGGACTTGTCCAAGAGGAATATAAAGCCCGTGCGGAGCAGTTAGGCCCGGTCATGAAAGACTTTGAAAAAGTCATTCTGTTGCGCGCGGTTGACAGCAAGTGGATGGATCATATCGACGCGATGGATCAACTGCGTCAAGGCATCCATTTGCGTGCGTATGGTCAGCGCGATCCGCTTGTTGAATACAAATTTGAAGGATACGAGATGTTTGAAGCGATGATCCATTCGATTCGCGAAGAAGTCGTCCTCCTTGTCTTCAAGGCAAACGTTGGTATTGAGGTTCAACCTGTTCAAGTACAAGTATAAGAGTGTGTTAGGAGAACGGAGTGGAGAATAACGATGGCATTGAAAACTTACGGGGAATTGCGTCAGGAGTTAACCAATACAGCCAAGCGATTGGCGGACATCGGGAGGTCTCTTTGACCTCCCCGGCAAGAAAGCTCGCATGCAAGAACTAGAAAACAAGATGGCGGAGCCTTCTTTCTGGGATGATCAAGAAGCCGCACAAAAAGTGATCAGTGAAAACAATGCGATCAAAAACCTCGTGGAACAACTGGAGTCGATGACTCGCGAACAAGAAGACCTGGAAGTGCTACTCGAATTGTCCAAAGAAGAGAACGATGAATCGCTTCTCGATGAAGTGGATCGCGGCGCGGCACAACTGGCCAAGAAGCTGTCCGATTTTGAATTGGAACTGTTGCTATCGGAACCCTACGACAAAAATAATGCGATTCTGGAGATCCATCCGGGTGCCGGCGGTACAGAATCGCAGGATTGGGCTTCCATGCTTTTGCGAATGTATACGCGCTGGGCGGAGGGTCGGGGGTTCAAAGTAGAGACCCTCGATTATCTGCCGGGGGATGAAGCGGGGATCAAGAGTGTAACCCTTTTGATCAAAGGGTATAATGCTTTCGGATATCTCAAAGCGGAGCGCGGCGTGCACCGTTTGGTGCGCATCTCCCCTTTCGACGCGTCCGGACGCCGCCATACTTCTTTCTCTTCGGTGGACGTCATGCCGGAGATGGATGACGATATCGACATCGACATTCGCCAAGAAGACTTAAAAATCGACACGTATCGTTCGAGCGGGGCGGGCGGACAGCATGTGAACACGACCGACTCGGCCGTGCGCATCACCCACATCCCGACGGGCATCGTTGTCACCTGTCAGAGCGAACGTTCGCAAATCAAAAACCGCGCGGCGGCGATGAAGATCCTGGCGGCCAAGTTATATGAAAAGAAACGGGAAGAACAAGAGAAGGAACTGGCCGAAATCCGCGGTGAAGTCAAAGATATCGCATGGGGCAACCAGATTCGCTCGTACGTCTTCCATCCCTATTCGCTCGTGAAAGACCACCGTACCGGATATGAAGTGGGCAACGTACACGCGGTGATGGACGGAGAATTAGACCCGTTTATCGACGCCTGGCTGCGCAGCCGCCTGTCCGCCAAAGAAGAGAACAATGATTAAGATGGGAGCACCCGACCGGGTGCTCTTTTTTGTTATGGAACACCTCATCCCTTCCGAAAGATTTGTATTTTTTTGTCGATAAAGGCAGGGATTTGACGGGCTTTTGTCAAACTAAATCTATGGGAAAATAAGAAGAGTCCTTCGATCAGAGCTCATCGTTTGAACAACCTCTTAAAGCGGAGGCGCGTCATGAATTCTTTCGGTATGCAGAATGAACTCTATACGATATTGGCTGAACGAAAATTAAAGACTGTATATCAACCGATTTACCAATTGGAAAGCTTGCAAGCATACGCCTATGAATCGCTGGCCAGGGGGCCTGCGGAAAGCCGCTATGCGCATCCGCTTACCCTCTTTCAGGATGCGATTGACATGCAAATCGCTCACGAGGTCGATTTGTTAGCGATACAGACAGCTTTGCAGGGTGCTGAAAACAAAATCGAGGGGCTGCTGTTTATCAACGTATTACCATCGACTTTAATGCGGAAAGACGCCATGGAACAATTGTTGGAAATCACCGAAAATTCCAGTTTAAAACACCGTCTCGTTCTTGAGTTAACAGAACGAACACAGGTGAGAGATTTAAAGGAGTTACGAACGGCAGTGAACCTGTTGCGTACACGGGGAATTCGGGTAGCGATCGATGATCTCGGTCAGGGATATTCGTCACTGGCGGCGGTTATCGAATTGGAACCCGAATACATTAAACTGGATCGATCCCTCGTTTCCGGTATTTCTAAATCGTCATTGAAACAAAAGATCGTGGATGTATTGGTTTCCATATCAAACGAAGATATGTTTCTCGTTGCGGAAGGAATCGAAGCGACCAGCGATCTGGAGTATTTAAAAAAAGCGGGGATACCTTTTGGACAAGGTTATTTGTTAGGAATGCCCAAACCGTTGTCCGTTCAGGCCGGATAAATGTTTCTGATGAATCTCAGTATTCCCTTGATGTTTCGCCTTATTTTACGAACGAATATTATTCCAATAACTTAATTGTTCGGATTTTGCTTGACAAGGACCTTAGCCATTGTTACACTGAACGTGTAATTACATACCGCTCGTATATCCTCGGGAATATGGCCCGAGAGTCTCTACCCGGTCACCGTAAATGACTGGACTACGAGTCGAAAGCGAATCTAGGGTTCCGCCTCCGCCAGAGGGAGTTTAAACGCCATTCTCTTGGTATTTCATTCCTTCTAATGAGAGGGCTGGTCCGAGCGTTTCGCATGCCTTTATGCGCATGACACCGAAGGGATAAAAACCCAGGCGGGTAGGTTTCACTCGACGATCGGTTGGATCTGTAGTGACTTACCCATCTGGGTTTTGTTTTTACTTCGTCATAAAACTGCCATCATAGGTGATTCTAAGAACGAAAAGGAGTGGGTTGCATGAATAAAAAAGTCCTGATCGTCATGGGAAGCGATTCCGATCTTCCTATCATGCAGGAAGCTGCCAAAGCGCTCGAAAAAATGGGCGTTCCCTCTGAGATCCGCATCTCTTCGGCACATCGTGTTCCGGATAAGACGGCTCAACTCGCACGTGAAGCGGAGCAGAACGGGTTTGCAGTCATTATCGCGGGTGCGGGATTGGCCGCCCATTTGCCAGGGGTTATCGCGGCACATACCACATTGCCTGTCATCGGGGTACCGATTCAAGGCGGCGCGATCCAAGGGGTGGACGCGCTCTATGCGATCGTTCAGATGCCGCAAGGAATTCCGGTGGCAACCGTTGCGATCAACGGCGCCTACAACGCAGGCCTTTTAGCTGCCCAGATCATCGCGACATCCGATGCGGAAGTGGCAGCCAAGTTGAAAGCGCATCGTGAAGAAATGGCCAAAAAAGTGGAAGAAAAGGACGCAAAACTGCAGGATCTCGGAGCATCCGCATATATAAAAGAGGTCTTGAAACGATAAGAGGGCGTGTTTCAAAAGAACTCGCTTGCACGACCGTTTAAGAGGAGGACATTGTTGTGATTGAACGTTATTCACTTCCGGAGATGTCGGCGATATGGACGCTGGACAACCGTTTTCGCATGTGGCTGGAGGTCGAGATTCTCGCGTGCGAAGCATGGGCGGAGTTGGGCGTGATCCCGCGTGAAGACGTGGAGAAGATTCGCAAACACGCGGATTTTAAAACGGAGCGCGTGCTTGAGATCGAAGAACAAACCCGCCATGATGTCGTCGCTTTCACGCGCGCGGTTTCCGAAAGCTTAGGCCCGGAGCGCAAATGGGTCCATTACGGTTTGACTTCGACCGACGTGGTCGATACAGCGCTGTCTGCACAGATCAAGCAGGCGAACCAGATCATCCGCAAGGATCTGCATGATTTCATCGATGTGTTGAAAAAGCAAGCGCAGAAGTACAAATACACGATCATGATGGGGCGCACACACGGTGTGCATGCGGAACCGACAACCTTCGGTCTGAAAGTCGCTCTCTGGTATGAGGAGATGAAACGCAATCTGGAGCGATTTGAGCAGGCAGCCAAAGGGATCGAATTCGGAAAAATTTCCGGTGCCGTCGGTACGTATGCGAACATCGACCCTTTTGTTGAGAAATATGTGTGCGAGAAACTCGGACTGACTCCCGCTCCGATCTCGACGCAAACGTTGCAGCGCGATCGTCATGCGGCTTATATCGCAACGATCGCTTTGATCGGTACGACGCTCGATAAGATCGCGACGGAGATCCGCGCACTGCAAAAAACGGAAGTACGCGAAGTGGAAGAGCCGTTTTACAAAGGGCAAAAAGGTTCTTCGGCGATGCCGCATAAACGCAATCCCGTGTCCTGCGAGCAAATTTCCGGTCTTTCCCGCATCCTGCGCGGCAACATGCTGGCCGCCTATGAAAACGTTCCGTTGTGGCATGAACGGGATATTTCCCATTCATCGGTGGAACGCGTCATCATTCCGGATTGCACGATTTTGATCAACTATATGTTGCGCCGCATGATTCGCATCGTGGACAACCTGACCGTTTTCCCGGAAAACATGAAGCGGAACATGGAACGCACATTCGGTCTTATCTTCTCCCAACGCGTCTTGCTTGCCTTGATCGACAAAGGGCTTGTGCGTGAACAGGCGTACGACACCGTGCAAGCGCGCGCGATGCAAGCGTGGGAAGAACAACGCTCCTTCCGCGAACTGATCGAAAACGACCCGGTCGTGAAGGAACATCTGAGCAAAGAAGAACTCGACGACTGCTTTGACCCCAGCTGGCATATCAAGCATGTCGATACCATTTTTGAACGTTTGGGGTTATAGAGGCTTCCGGTTCAAGAAGCTATTCCTAAGAATCCAAGTTTTTCAAAGTAGCCCTCATGCCGTGAGCGGCACCATCCGTGGAGAGAAAAGTATCTTTTGGTGGGCGTAATGCTTTGCGTGAGACAGCGACCTTGGAGGTCGCCTCGCAACATATGACCATAAATCCGTGCGAGACGACCTCCACGGAGCATGAGCGCAAAGCATACGCCCACCACACCACAAATTTTCAAAAGTACAACAAGAGAGGACGAATACCATGATGACTGTTATAAAAGGCGAAATGCTATACGAAGGAAAAGCGAAAAAAGTCTTTCTGACAGACCGCGACGATCAATACATCGTTGAATTCAAAGACGATGCCACCGCATTTAACGGAGAAAAAAGAGGCAAAATTGCAGACAAAGGACATCTCAATAACGAAATTTCCACCATCTTCTTTCGCATGCTTGAAGAGAAGGGAATCCCTACCCACTTCATCGATCGCTTATCCGAACGCGAAATGTTAGTGAAAAAAGTGACGATCGTACCCCTCGAAGTGGTTGTCCGCAACATTGCGGCCGGTTCCCTTGCGAAACGTCTCGGACTGGAAGAAGGAACCGTTTTGCCGAAAACCGTAGTCGAATTCTATTACAAAGATGATAGCCTCGGCGATCCGCTGGTCAACCCTTCCCACATCGATGTGCTCGAACTGGCGACTGCAGAACAAGTATCGACCATGGAACAATACGGACGCAAAATTAACGAAATCATGAAAGACTACTTAAAAGACAAAAATGTCATTCTTGTCGATTTTAAATTAGAATTCGGTATCGATACCCAAGGAAATCTCATCCTCGCCGACGAGATCTCGCCTGATACCTGCCGTTTCTGGGATGCGGAAACGAAAGAGAAACTGGACAAAGACCGTTTCCGTCGCGATCTGGGCTCGGTTGAAGAAGCTTACCAAGAAATCCTGCGACGTTTAGGAGGTACCGTTTCATGATCCTCGTTCGTATTCATGTCACGTTAAAAAAATCGGTCCTTGATCCGCAAGGCACGGCGGTGACCCGCTCCCTTCATGCCCTCGGATATGATGAAGTGGAAGATGTGCGCATCGGAAAATACCTCGAAGTGAAAGTCAAGACGACAGACAAGCGTATGGCAGAAGAGCGCGTCCGGGAGATGTGTGAAAAGCTTCTCGCCAACACGGTGATCGAAACATACGAAATTGAACTGGTGGAGGCGTGATTGATGCGATTTGCGGTGATCGTTTTCCCGGGTTCGAACTGCGACATCGACGCATACAAAGCGGTCGAGGATGTGCTTGCCCAAGATGTCGACTACGTATGGCATAAGGAAACGGATCTCTCTCAGTATGACTGCATCTTTTTGCCCGGCGGTTTTTCCTATGGCGACTATTTGCGTTGCGGCGCCATGGCGGCACGCTCTCCGGTCATGGAAGCCGTGAAAAAAGAAGCGAAAGCAGGCAAATTGGTGATCGGAGTCTGCAACGGGTTTCAGGTCTTGACAGAAGCGGGTCTTCTGCCGGGGGCCCTTCGCCACAACCAACAATTGAAATTCCGCTGTGAGATCGTTCCGCTCACCGTTATGAACAAGAATACACCGTTTACGTGCGACTACGAACAGGATGAAATCATTCATATCCCGATCGCACACGGTGAGGGCAACTATTACGTGGATGAAGAAACGCTAGCGAAGATGAAAGAGAACAATCAAATCGTCTTCCGCTATGCGGGAGTCAACCCGAACGGTTCTGTCGAAAATATCGCGGGGATTGTTAACGAGGCGGGCAACGTTCTCGGCATGATGCCGCACCCTGAACGTGCGGTACATGATTGGCTTGGCTCGAATGACGGTAGACGCCTGTTTACATCGATTTTACGGACATGGAGGGAGAAGCACGGTGCGTAACGAACCCACCCCACAACAAATTGCCGATGAGAAAATCTACCGCACCATGGGATTGACGGATGCGGAGTATGAACGGATCGTCACCCTGCTTGGCCGACAGCCGAATTACGTGGAAACAGGTATCTACTCGGTGATGTGGTCCGAACATTGCTCGTACAAGAGCTCCAAACCGGTGTTGAAACGCTTCCCCACTTCAGGTCCGCGCGTCCTACAGGGTCCTGGGGAAAATGCGGGGATCGTCGATATCGGCGATAACCTTGCCGTCGTGTTCAAAATCGAATCGCATAACCACCCGTCTGCTATCGAGCCCTATCAGGGAGCGGCGACAGGAGTCGGCGGAATCATCCGCGACATCTTTACGATGGGCGCGCGACCGGTCGCTCTGCTGAACTCCTTGCGTTTCGGACCGATTGAAAACAACGAGCGCAACAAATATCTGTTCGCGCACGTCGTCGAAGGGATCGCCGGTTACGGGAACTGTATCGGTATTCCGACCGTGGGTGGAGAAGTCGTTTTTGATGAAAAATACACCCATAACCCCCTGGTCAATGCCATGTGTGTCGGGATCATCGATCAAGACAAGATCGCGAAAGGCGCTGCTAAAGGCGTCGGCAACCCGGTGATGGTCGTGGGTGCGCGCACGGGGCGCGACGGAATCCACGGTGCAACGTTCGCGTCGGCGGAAGACCCGCATGCAAAGGAACGCTCCGCGGTGCAAGTGGGCGATCCGTTCATGGAGAAGTTGCTTCTTGAGGCTTGCTTGGAATTGATCGAGACGGGAGAAGTCGTCGGGATACAGGACATGGGTGCCGCAGGGATGACCTCTTCGTCTTCCGAAATGGCTGCACGCGCCGGTTCCGGAATCGAACTGGATATGTTGAAAGTGCCGCGTCGCGAAGAAGGCATGACCCCTTATGAAATCATGCTCTCCGAATCCCAAGAGCGCATGCTGGTCGTCATGAAAAAAGGAAAAGAGCATATCGCGGAAGAGATTTTTGCAAAATGGGGCCTGGAAGCGACCGTCATCGGCCGTGTGACCGATGATGGCATGCTGCGCATTCTCGAAGGCGATCAAGTGGCGGCTGAAATTCCGGTGAAGACTCTTGTGGATGATGCCCCTGTCTATCATCGTCCGTCTGCCCGTCCCCAATATCTCGACGAAACGGAAACGTTCGACGTCGAATCGGTGGCTGAACCTGCCGATTTGCAAGACGTGCTGCATATTCTCCTTCGTCAACCGACGATCGCTTCAAAAGAATGGGTGTATCACCAATATGATTACATGGTGCGTACATCGACAGCCGTTCGTCCGGGATCGGATGCGGCCGTTGTCGTGATCCGCGGTACGCAAAAAGCGCTGGCGATGTCCACAGACGGAAATGGCAAGTATGTCTACCTCGATCCGGAGATGGGAGGCAAGCTTGCAGTTGCCGAGGCGGCGAGAAACGTCGTATGTTCCGGGGCGGAACCGCTTGCGGTGACCGACTGTTTGAACTATTCGAATCCGGAAAAGCCGGAGATCTTCTATCAATTTGAAAAGTCGATTGACGGGATGGCAGAAGCTTGCCGCGTGCTGGAAACTCCCGTCATCTCGGGGAACGTCTCGCTTTACAACGAAACGAACGGAATCGATATCTATCCGACACCGGTCGTGGGCATGGTCGGCCTCGTGCATGATGTCGCCCATATCACCACGCAGGAATTCAAACAGGACGGCGACTTCATCTATTTGATCGGAAGGACGAACAAGGATCTGGGCGGTTCCGAATACCTGCACGCGATTCACGGCAAGGTGGCAGGCACAGCGCCCGTGATCGATCTGGATTTTGAGAAGAAAGTGCAACGTTTGACGCTCACCGCTATCCAGAGAGGACTTGTGCGTGCGGCACATGACTGCGCGGAAGGAGGACTGGCGGTCGCACTGGCGGAAAGTTGTATCACAGGACAAAAAGGCGCGGTCATCGAGATTCAGACAGAGTTGCGCAGCGATGCGGCATTGTTTGCGGAAAGCCCGTCTCGCATCCTTGTGGAGATTGCGCCTGAGCATGTGGACGATTTTCTCGCGTTGGCAAAAGAACATGATGTACCTGTGGAGAAGCTGGGGCAAGTACGCGGGGATCAATTGATCATTTCCGTCAATGGAGACGTGAAGATTTCCGATCAGGTGAAGAACCTTGCTTCCACATGGAAAGGAGCCATTCCATGCTTGATGACCTGATCTTTGACAAATGGCATGAAGAATGTGGAGTCTTTGGGATCTACGGTCATGAGAACGCCGCCGAGTTGACCTATTACGCGCTGTATGCTTTGCAGCATCGCGGACAGGAATCGGCGGGAATCGCCACGATCGATGGGGAGAAGATGTACCATCACAAAAATATGGGACTTGTGGCGGAAGTGTTTTCCAACGATATCTTGAAAACTTTGAAAGGGCATGCGGCCATCGGTCATGTGCGTTATTCCACCACGGGCCTTTCCACGGTTCAGAACGCGCAGCCGTTGACGTTCGGATTCTTGCGGGGAAGTATGGCGCTGGCCCATAACGGCAATCTGATCAATGCGCATCAACTGCATGCGTTTTTGGAAGAGCACGGCTCGATTTTCCAATCGACGTCCGATACGGAAGTGGTCGCGCATCTGATCGCCCGTTCCGGCTATCCGACATTGGAAGAGAACATTCGAGCTTCGATTTCGATGGTCAAAGGTGCTTATGCATTCGTCGTCTTGACCGATGAGAAACTGGTGGCGTTACGCGATCCCATGGGGTTGCGGCCGATGGCTCTCGGGCGTTTTGGAGATGCGTATGTAGTCGCTTCGGAAACCTGTGCGTTTGATGCGATCGGGGCGGAGTTTGTTCGCGATATCGAACCGGGTGAAATGATCGTCATCGACAGGGAAGGGTTGCGTTCGGAAAGGTTTGCTGCACAGAATCGCAAAGCGCTTTGTACATTTGAATACATTTACTTCGCGCGCCCTGACTCCAATATCGATGGTTTCAACGTGCATACGGTGAGAAAACAATTCGGTCGTCTGTTGGCAAGGGAACATCCGGTCGATGCGGACGTGGTGATCGGTGTACCTGATTCCTCGATTTCAGCGGCCATCGGTTATGCGGAAGAAGCGGGCATTCCTTATGAAATCGGCTTGATCAAGAACCGCTATGTGGGACGGACGTTCATTCAACCGAGCCAGGAATTGCGAGCGCTCGGCGTCAAATTGAAGCTCTCGGCGGTCAGAGGTGTCGTGGAAGGGAAAAGGGTCGTGATGATCGACGATTCAATCGTCCGCGGCACGACATCCGGACGGATCGTGAGCATGTTACGGGAAGCGGGCGCTATCGAAGTGCATGTGCGCATTTCCTCCCCTCCCGTGACCCATCCGTGTTTTTACGGGATCGATACATCAGCGAGAGAAGAATTGATCGCCTCGAAAAAATCGGTGGAAGAGATCCGCGAGTTTATCGGTGCGGACAGTCTCGCCTATCTCTCGGAAGCAAACATGATGAAAGCGTTCGGCGTCGAGTCTTTGCAGGCGCATAGTTACTGTAACGCATGTTTTACCGGTCGATACCCCACGGAGATTTATGAAGACCTGAATAAGTTCGCGCTGGAAAGGTAAGGTAGAAATGAGCGTGCAGAACAACGAAAAGAAGCCACAAGATTTTTACAGAGAAGCGGGCGTGGATATCGATGCCGGCAATGAAACGGTCGAGCGCATCAAACCGCACGTGGCCCGCACCATGCGCAAAGAAGTGTTGACATCACTTGGAGGTTTTGGCGGAGGCTTTCTTCTTGATGTCGCCAAATACAAAGAGCCTCTTCTCGTTTCGGGTACGGACGGTGTAGGTACGAAGCTGAAACTCGCATTCGCTCTCGATAAGCACGACACGATCGGGATCGATGCGGTGGCCATGTGTGTGAACGATATTCTGGTCATGGGAGCGGAGCCGCTTTTTTTCCTCGATTATCTGGCGACAGGAAAACTTGTGCCCCGCGTGGCGGAGCAGATCGTAAAAGGAATCGCCGACGGATGCGAACAAGCGGGCTGTGCGCTCGTAGGCGGTGAAACAGCGGAGATGCCAGGCATGTATGCGGATGGAGAATATGATATCGCCGGCTTTGCGGTCGGTGTCGTCGAAAAGAGCCGAGTGATCGACGGTACTCGCGTGAAACCTGGGGATGTGTTGATCGGGCTCGCTTCCAGTGGCGTTCATTCCAACGGGTATTCTCTGGTGCGCAAAGTTTTCTTGACGGATAAAGGCTACTCCTTGGATCACCGTTTCCCCGAATTGGAGCGAACACTGGGAGAAGAGCTTTTGACCCCCACGCGCATTTACGTCAAAAGTGTCTTGCCTCTCCTCGGCCGCGTCGACATTCGGGCGATGGCACATATCACGGGCGGCGGTTTCCTTGAGAACATTCCGCGCGTACTGCCCGGGGGTGTGGATGTGCAGATTGAAGGAGGCTCTTGGCCGATTCTCCCGATCTTCCAACTATTGCAGAGGGAAGGGGGAATCCCCGCACGTGATATGTTCCGTACATTTAATATGGGGATCGGTATGATTCTGATCGTGCCGGAAGAACAAGCCGACGAGGTCTTGGCGGAAGTGACTGCGCGCGGTGAAAAAGCGTACCGGATCGGTACGGTCGTCGAAGGGGCACGCCAGGTGAAGATTTCAGGAATTGAGGGAATCGCATGAAGCGTGTAGCGGTATTTGCGTCAGGTAGCGGCTCCAATCTGCAAGTGTTATTGGACAAAGCGAAGAACGACGAACTCGGAGGCGCTGTGATCGAACTTGTCGTTTCTGACAAACCGGAGGCAAAAGCGGTGGAGAGAGCGAAACAGGCAGGGGTTCCCTGCCTTGCTCTTGTTCCCAAGGAGTTTGCCGATAAAGCGGCTTATGAAGAACGGATCGTGCGGGAACTGAAGCAGCGGGAAATTGATTTCATCGTACTCGCTGGCTATATGCGCTTGTGTGGACCAATATTGCTTGAGGCATATGGTGGACGCATCATCAATTTGCATCCTTCCTTGCTCCCCGCTTTTCCAGGTAAAGACGCGATCGGACAAGCGCTCGCGTACGGAGTCAAATACACCGGAGTGACCGTGCACTTTGTCGATGAAGGCATGGATACAGGTCCCATCATCGCTCAGGAGCCTGTGAAGATTCATGACCATGAAACGAAGGAAGAACTGACCCGACGCGTGCAAGAGGTGGAACACCGCCTCCTTCCCCAGGTTCTCATCGATTGGGTCGAGGGCCGCATCCATGTCGATGGGCGGGTAGTGATTTATGAGAACCGAAGGGGTTCAAAAGAGCCCACTTTACAGTAGGCAGCGCTACCGAACAGCGCGCAAAAAGGTACACCCGCCAAACCCAATCGTTTCAAAATAGAAAAGCAGACACGAAAGGAGCTCTAAAACATCATGAAACGGGCACTCATCAGTGTATCCGATAAAACAGGTATTCTTGAACTCGCTCAGGCACTTGTCCGCCACGAGATCGAAATCGTCTCCACTGGCGGAACCGCCAAGCTCCTGAAAGAAAATGGAATACCTGTAACGGGAATCTCCGATATCACCGGATTTCCGGAGATCATGGACGGACGTGTCAAAACCCTTCACCCCAACATTCATGGCGGACTGTTGGCGATCCGTTCCAACGAATCGCATATGCGGGCGATCCAAGAACTCGGGATCCAACCGATCGACTATGTAATCGTCAACCTCTATCCGTTCCAAGCGACGATCGAGAAACCAGACGTCACTTTGGAAGATGCGATCGAAAACATCGACATCGGCGGACCTTCGATGCTCCGTGCGGCAGCCAAGAATTATCAGGACGTCCTGGTCGTCGTGGACGCAGCCGATTATCCCGCCGTGATCGAGCACCTGGAGCAGGGAAAACCATTTACGCGTGAAGAGCGTCTGGCATTCGCGGCCAAAGTCTTCCGTCATACGGCCGCATATGACGCCCTCGTTTCCCAATACTTGACCAAGCAAACCGGTGTGGAATACCCGGAACGGATCACGTTGACATACGAGAAAGCCCAAGATTTGCGCTATGGCGAGAATCCGCATCAGTCGGCCGCTTTCTACCGCGAACCATCTGCAGGCAAACACACGATCGCCGGCGCGAGACAATTGCACGGAAAAGAACTGTCCTACAATAACATCAATGACGCCAATGCGGCCCTTGCGATCGTGCAAGAGTTTGCGGAACCGGCTGTCGTTGCCGTCAAACACACCAATCCTTGCGGAGTGGGGATCGCCGGGACGATTTTCGACGCTTACATGAAAGCGTACGAGGCCGATCCGGTTTCCATCTTCGGCGGCATTGTCGCACTCAATCGCCCGGTCGACAAAGCGACTGCACAAAAAATGGCGGAAATCTTCCTCGAAATCATCATCGCCCCGTCATTCGACGCGGATGCGTTGGACATTTTGACACAAAAGAAAAATCTGCGCTTGCTTGAAGTGAGTCAAGAGCCCTCGGGCGGCATTCCAGCGCTCGGCGAACCGAAGACTCTGTTAAAAGTGAACGGCGGTCTGTTGATCCAAGATGTCGATACCCAAACATTACAGCCAGCCGATCTGAAAGTCGTAACCAAACGCCAACCGACCGATGAGGAAATGAAACAACTGTTGTTCGCTTGGACGGTGGTCAAACACGTGAAATCCAATGCGATTGTCCTCGCGAAAGACAACTGCACAGTGGGTGTTGGCGCGGGACAGATGAATCGCGTCGGTGCTGCGAAAATCGCCATCGAGCAAGCGGGTGAACGGGCGAAAGGCGCTGTTCTCGCGTCCGATGCGTTCTTTCCGATGTCCGATACGGTGGAGGCGGCAGCATCTGCCGGGATCACGGCGATTATTCAGCCCGGAGGATCGATCAAAGACGCGGATTCCATCGCAGCGGCCGATGAGGCGGGTATCGCCATGGTGTTTACGGGTATACGCCACTTCAAACATTAAGTTGGGGGAAACGAAAGATGAAAATCCTTGTGGTAGGCGGCGGGGGGCGTGAACATGCGATCGTTCATGCCCTCGCGCAAAGTCATCATCGTCCAAAGCTCTATTGCGCGCCGGGCAATCCGGGCATTGCGCAAGAAGCGGCACTTGTGAATATACCTGCGGATGCCGTCCGGGAACTGGCTGATTTTGCGGAAAAAGAAAATATCGATCTTACTGTCGTCGGACCGGAAGCGCCGCTTCTTGCCGGAATCGTCGATATCTTTGAGGAGCGGGGGTTACGAATTTACGGTCCTCGCAAAGCGGCGGCATTGATTGAAGGCTCCAAATCGTTCGCCAAAGATCTGATGCTTGCAAACGGGGTGCCTACCGCATGGTACCGCACATTTACCGATTTGCAGGAAGCGAAATCGTTTGTACGCGAGAAAGGGGCACCGATCGTCATCAAAGCGGACGGCTTGGCGGCCGGGAAAGGGGTTGTCGTCGCCATGACGCTCGCCGAGGCGGAAGATGCGCTTGAAGCCATGATGGGCGAGAAAGTTTTTGGGGAAGCGGGAACGCGTGTCGTGATCGAAGAGTACCTTGAAGGGCAGGAAGCCACCGTCATGGCTTTTGTCGATGGGAAAACCATTCGCGTCATGGAGGCTTCGCAGGATCATAAGCCTGTATTCGATGGCGACAAAGGTCCCAATACCGGAGGAATGGGGACCTATTCTCCTGTTCCGCTGGCCACTCCCGAATTGTATCAACAGGTAGAGGAGTCGATCATCCGTCCCGTAGTGGATGCGCTCAGGGAGCAAGGAACGCCGTTCAAAGGCACCCTCTACGCCGGGCTGATGCTGACGAAAGATGGCCCGAAAGTCATCGAATTTAACGCGCGCTTCGGCGATCCTGAAACGCAGGTGATTCTCCCTCGCCTTCAGTCCGACCTTGTGGATGTCATGCTCGCCGTCGTTGAAGGGCGGCTTCATGAGATCGATTTATCGTGGAAAAGCGATGCGGCCGTCTGCGTGATCATGGCTGCCGAAGGATACCCAGGGTCTTATCGCAAAGGGGAACTCATCCATGGACTTGCCCAAGTGAACGAAAATGTGTTCGTCTATCATGCGGGAACGGCAGAAAAAGACGGACAGATCGTCACCTCCGGAGGACGCGTCTTGGGCGTGACCGGTTTCGGCAAAGATCTGGCTTCCGCGAAAGCATCCGCATACAGCGGTGTGGAACAAATCCATTTTCAAGGCGCACATTATCGCCGCGACATCGCTGATAAAGCATTCAAAAGCTGACCAGTTGTAACTGGCCGGCTTTTTTCATTTAAGGAGTGTCTTGGGGTGGGCGTAATGCTTTGCGCGTCATAGAGACTTTGAAGGTCGTCTCGCAACATTGATCATATTCCGTGTGAAACGACCTTTACGTAAACATGAGCGCAAAGCATATGCCCTCCAAACTACACATTTTCAAGATCCACCAACCTGCAAACGGCACCATCAGAGGATGAACAGTTTCTTATACGAAAAAAGTACTTTAAGGTTACCACAAGCAACAGAGTATCTTTTGGGTGGGTGTTATCGCTTTGCGGCGCAGAGGTGAGTTGAAGGTCGTTCCGCAACTTCTATTGAGAATCCGAGCGGGACGACCTTCATCGAACCCAAGCGCAAAGCGATACACCCACCCAAGCACTAGTTACTGCATCTCACCGAACCCAAGCACTAATTCTCAAAGTATAAAATCTGATGAAATGTTTAAAAAAGAGAATTGTGGAAATAGTAAAAAGTAAGCAAATCAATGAAAAGGAGAGATTTTCATGTTACATACAGAACCTTCCGATCAAATGATCACGGGACCTTCGTCCCTTCAGAATGAATATTTCATTCCGGAGTCTCCGCAAATTTGGCAAGGAAGTGTGGATCAGGTCTTGCAAATGCTTGAAGGAGTGGAAGCGGAAAGGCCTTCGCTCGGCGCGAAAGTGATCGTCGGCGAACGGGGAGATCGTTATGTTCCGCATACGATCATGTTTTCAAACGTATCGCTTCGTTTGTCGGATCATGTGATCCCCGATGTTTCCATTGAAGCAACAGAAGGTTCCCGCATCGTGCTTTCCAAGAAGCAATTAAAAGGCGCCATTGAATATCTGTTGGCTATGAGACAAGCAGGCAGACAGTGAACAAAAGGAAACGGCCACCTGATGGATCCCCAACCCATAGGTGGCCTTACGTTTGGAAAAATATATAGGTTCATACCATCTTTTATGGCATAATAGAAGAAAAGTTCTGCCTTTGAGCGACGACGACATATAGATCGTGAAAGAAAGATTATAAGGAGAGGAAAGTTGGGTGTGTATCCTGAGAAATTTCAATTGCTATCCCTTTATGTTCAAGATCAAAAAGATGAACCATTTGACCTGGAAAAAGGGTATTCTGTGCGGTTGATAGACATCAAAGAGGATCGATTGCTAACGGACATCCCTCTTGATGAAAAAGGGTTTCCCAGATCCTTGCTTCCCGGTGATCAAGTGCGTGTCGGTTATGTGGTTTCCGGTACTTTCTATACGTTTGACACGACTGTCACACAAATCGTATCCGACCAAGTGCCATTGCTTGAACTGCAGAAACCGGAAAAAGATGCGATCAGCAAGGTTCAACGCAGGAAATATTTCCGAGTTCCCGTGATGTTGCGATCTGTTTTACATCCGATAGAGCCGACTGCTTTCGAACGGAATGGCAAACGTTTCACACCGGAAGAGATTCTCGCTGCTTGTGATGCCGACACAGGAGTTGAGGTTGTGGTGGTGGATCTCAGTGGAGGGGGCTTTGCTTTCCGATCTCCGAAAAAGGTCTTGTCATTGGGGCAAACGGTTGTCGGTACACTGGATTTACCATTAAACAAACCCACCCGCATCGTTTATTGCGCCGAGGTACGCAGAGCCGTCCGTGAAGCGGAGTCGGATTTTTACCTGACCTCTTTGGAATTCACGAATATAATAGAAAGACAACGCGATCAGGTTCTGCGCTACTGTATGCAGCGTCAACTAGAAATCCGGAAGCGTTTGCGGGAATCCACCTAAAACTGATTTTCGGAAGTTCTATGAGTAGTTCAAACCTTGACAAGTCATACTTGAAATTATACGATCAAAATTATGAGTAAATTTGGATGAGATCTACCCTCATGGAGATGAGGGTACTTTTTGTTTCTTTTTCGTGAGGAGGCGAATGTTGAATGTATAGAAAGGAAGTTGTGCAACAGCTTCAACCGTGGGTATCTCTTGACACGGAACAGTTATACGGTTTGATCGAGGTACCTAAGGACGAATCACACGGAGATCTGGCATTCCCTTGTTTTACCTTAGCAAAAACGTTACGCAAAGCACCGCAGGTCATCGCGCAAGAATTAGCGGAAAAAGTGAATGGCCAATTGTTGCCCCTCTTTGAGAAAGCGGTGCCGGTTGGCGGTTATCTGAACTTTTTTATAAAAAGGTCGGAAGGCGTGCGTGATATCTTGTCCGCCATTCAGAAACAAGGTGATTCTTACGGAAATACGGAAGCGGGCAAAGGAAAGACGGTTGCGATCGACCTTTCGTCTCCGAACATCGCGAAACCTTTTTCCATGGGACATTTGCGTTCGACAGTGATCGGAAACGCGATTTCCAATATCTTGGAAAGCCAAGGGTATAAGGTCGTGCGTATCAATCATCTTGGCGACTGGGGCACTCAGTTCGGCAAGTTGATCGTCGCTTACCGGATGTGGGGACAACAGCTCGATCTGGAGGATGAGCCGATCAAAAAGCTGCTGGATCTGTACGTGCGTTTCCATGAAGAAGCGGAGAAACATCCGGAATTGGACGAGCAAGCTCGTGCCGCCTTTAAAGCGTTGGAAGACGGACGAGAGGAAGAAGTCGCCCTTTGGAAACGGTTCATTGAGATTTCATTGGCGGAGTTCAAAGCGATTTACAAGAAGCTCGGCGTCGAATTTGACGCTTACAGCGGCGAGAGCTTCTACAATGATAAAATGGACGCTGTCGTTGAAGAACTCGAGCGGAAACACCTGCTTGAAAAAAGCCAAGGCGCGGATGTTGTCGATCTCTCGGCGTACAATATGCCTCCTTGCCTGATCCGCAAATCGGACGGAGCGACATTGTATGCGACGCGCGATCTGGCGGCGGCACTTTACCGCCATCGGGAATACCATGCCGACAAGCTTCTCTACGTCGTCGGCGGAGAGCAAAAATTGCATTTCCAACAAGTGTTTAAAGTCCTCGAACTGATGGGCTATGAATGGGCGAAAGAATGTACACACATCGCTTTCGGCATGATGCGTTTCGAGGGGAAAAAGATGTCTACGCGCAAAGGGCAGGTTGTTTTGCTTGAAGAAGTGTTGACGAAAGCGGTTGACCTGGCGCGGCAGATCATCGAGGAGAAAAACCCGAACTTGCCCGACAAAGAACAAGTCGCCGAAGCGGTCGGTGTAGGTGCGATCATTTTCAACGACTTGAAAAATAACCGTCTGCACGATATCGATTTTCACTGGGAAGAAGCGCTCAATTTTGACGGTGAGACAGGTCCTTATGTACAGTACACGTATGCGCGTCTTTCCTCCCTGTTGCGGAAGGGGAATTATGATCCGTCCCATGCGCGGATGCCGGAAGATCTGAGCGCCGTCACGGGAGATACCGAATGGTCCCTCGTCAAATGGTTAGGCCGCTTTGAAAATGTTCTGGATCGCGCGTCCGAGCAGTATGATCCGTCTCTTGTCGCTAAATATGTGATCGACATTTGCCAGTTATTCAACCGGTATTACAATACGACCCGCATTCTCGAGGGGGAAGCGGAAGAGATTGCACAGAAATTGACGCTCGTGGCATGCACCCGTACGGTGATCGGCAAGTGTCTCCATCTTCTCGGACTTAAATCGTTGGAGATGATTTGATTTGGAAAAATCAAGTTCATCCAGCCGCCTTTTGGCGATTTTCCTCGTGCTTTTGGGCGGGGCAAGCTACGGGTTGCTCTCGCCTCTCGTCAAAAGCGCCTACCACGCAGGGTTTTCTGCAGAAGATGTGACAAGCAGCCAATTCACCGCGGCGATGTTGGTGATCTGGATCGGAGCGTTTTTTCGCATCAAGCAGTTTCGCCTGTTGACACGCCGCGATTTGGGGATTTTGGCGATCATCGGTGTCTTGTCGACGGGTACGACGCTCTTTTATTACACGTCTCTGGTGTGGCTACCGGCATCATTAGCGATCGTGCTTTTATTCCAGTTCACGTGGGTGACGATGCTGATCGATTTTCTGGTTACACGAAAGAAACCGACGATCCACCGTTGGATCGCGCTTGCGTTGATCCTTGCGGGAACGGTCATGGCGGTGAATTTGTGGCATGAGGAATGGGGGAACGTATCCCTCTTGGGGCTGATCCTCGGCATTCTTTCAGCGGTGAGTTATTCGCTATTTCTTTATGTCAATGGCCGCATCCGAAGCAAGGCACCGGCGATCGTCAATTCTGCCGTGTTGGTCACTACTTCTGCCGTGACCATCTATTTCGTCTTTCCTCCGGCTTTCTTGTGGAACGGAACGCTTCCCCAGGGACTCTGGGTGTGGGCGTTTCTGATCGGGTGTTTGGGGCAAGTGATCCCTCCCGTTCTTTTTACCATCGGCATTCCAAAAATCGGCGGATCGCTGGCAGCTGTGCTGGGTGCGATCGAACTTCCGGTAGGTGTCGTTGCCTCTTTTTTGATCTTGCGCGAACCGATCTTGTTGATTCAATGGATGGGAGTCTTGCTGATCCTTGGCGGAATGATCGTCGCCCAATGGCAACCCGGAAAACGGAAGCTGAGCGCGGCGAAACCTTAAGCGTAAGGGACGGGGGCGGATCACCGCCCCAAAAATTTTTCCTTGTAACAAGGCTTCCCTTACAGTTGATTGTATAAAGCGAGAGCATCTACGAGCAAAAAGAAAGAACCGCAGTACATAATTGCCATGTTCCTGTTTTTTGTATATAAATCGATCGCTGTTTCCCTTGATCATAAGCGAGAAGCGTGTTATAGTATGAATCGTTCGCACGGATTCTCGCGCACATTGAAAAAAACACCATTGACATTAAAGTTGCAACCGTTTATTATATATCTTGTCTTCTCGTTCGGGCCTATAGCTCAGTTGGTTAGAGCGGCCGGCTCATAACCGGTTGGTCCCAGGTTCGAGTCCTGGTGGGCCCACCAGATGTGCCCGTAGCTCAGCTGGATAGAGCGTTTGACTACGAATCAAAAGGTCGGGAGTTCGAATCTCTCCGGGCACGCCATAATAGTTTCGGAGTGTAGCGCAGCTTGGTAGCGCGCCTGCCTTGGGAGCAGGAGGTCCAGAGTTCAAATCTCTGCACTCCGACCATATTTTCCTTGCGGGTGTAGTTCAATGGTAGAACTCCAGCCTTCCAAGCTGGTAGCGTGGGTTCGATTCCCATCACCCGCTCCAAAGGAAAAGACCATCTAGTTCAGCTAGGTGGTCTTTTATTGTTGGATCGCTCATCCATCTCGTGAGAACGGGATACATTTTTTATGCTTGCAAATACGACAGATGTTCCAAGTACATAGGAGGGCGGTTATGAAAAGACTGATCGCGATCATCTTGAGCATCGGGATCGCCGGATTAAGCCAAGGATTGGTCATTCCACTGCTTGCCTTCCTACTTGAGCGGCGTGGCGTGAACGAATTGATCAACGGATTGTCGACAACTTCCTTGTTTTTGGCAGTCCTTGCGGCTTCCCCTTTTATCGAGCCGGCCATTCGCAAGTATGGCGCCAAGCGGGTGATTCAAGGGGGAGCCGTTTTATCCATTCTTTCAGTGCTTGCATTTCCGCTGTTTGATCATCTGTATGCATGGATATTCTTCCGCTTTCTCATGGGGATTGGCTTGTCTGCCCTTTACGTTGCCACGGAAGTATGGATCAATCGGATCGTGGAGGCGTCAAGACGCGGGAGAATCTTTGCCATGTACGGACTGTCGATTGGAATCGGCATGGCGATCGGTCCACAGGGAATCAATTTGTTATCTTATGGTGTCTGGGTACCGTTTATCCTGTCTGCCATCCTGTTTGCCATTCCCGTCATATTGCTTCAGTTTGTTCCGGAAGAACCGTTTGAGATCGTAGAGGGGAACAAGAGATATTCCTGGCGCGCGATTATCCTGATGGCTCCTTTTGCCCTTTCCACGTCATTCGTTTACGGATTTATAGAAGGAGGATTGGCAGGCGATTTCCCGATCTATGCGTTACGCAAAGGGGCGTCTGCGGAGGAGTTATCGTTGGCGCTCACTTTTTTCACACTCGGGAGCACGGTTCTGCAGATTCCGCTCGGTTTTCTCAGTGATCGTTATAGCCGTGGCAAGACGCTCATGGTCACGTGCGTGTTTGGGGCGCTCGGATTTGCACTGCTTTCTTTTATAGAAAGTTCAGGCATGCTGTTCCTATGGATCCTCGGTTATACCGGCGGGGTCATCGGCTCTCTGTATTCACTGGGACTCGCGTATGTGGGGGACTCGATTACAAGTGAACATCTGCCTACCGCTAACGTGTTATACACGGCTAATTACGGGGTAGGAAGCATTTTAGGGCCTTCTGTGGGAGCGCTCATGATTCAAGTATGGGGACCCGATGCTTTTCCCTGGTTGCTGGCCGGTTTACTTGGAATATATGTGATTTTCGGTGTGATCACCCGCGTGTATCCATCTTTCGGGAAGCATGACGATCCGATCACCGGATGAACAAAATGTGTCATTTCGTATGGGAGTGCTTGTCGTTCATCAATCTGATATACTCAATGCGTGACGAAATGTTTGCTAGATAGAGAGGGGCATTTTAAAAACATGAAACAGGCAGTCATAGGTGCCGCAGCCGGCGCGCTTGTGGTCGGAGGAATCTGGTTTTTTACGAACGCAACAACCAATACGGTTGCGAAGGTCGGCGGCACAAAGATCACAAAAGAAGCGTTTCTCAACGAAATGGAGCGGGCAAGCGGTCAAGATGTTCTCAGACAGATGATCAATGACCAACTGATCAAAGATGGGGCCCAGAAATACAACATAACGGTCAGTGATAAGGAAGTCGATGATGAAATCGCGAAGCTGAAAAGTCAGTTTCCATCGGATGCACAGTTTGAACAGTCTCTCGCCGAGAACCATGTGACGATGGATGAACTGAAAGATCGCGCGCGCATCAATCTGCTCTTGAACAAGCTGGAAGTGAAAGACGTCAAGATCAGCGATGATGAAATCAAGAAATACTTCGAGCAGAATAAGGATCAATTGAATGAACCCGAGCAAGTGAGGGCTAGCCATATTCTCGTCGATACGCTTGACGAAGCGAATCAAGTGGAACAAAGGCTGAAAAAAGGGGAAGATTTTGCGAAAATCGCCAAAGAAGTCTCCAAGGATCCAGGTTCAGCAAGTAAAGGCGGAGATTTAGGATACTTCCCGAAAGGAAAGATGGTTCCGGAATTTGAGAAAGTGGCATTTTCTCTCAAAGTCGGTGAAGTGAGCGACCCTGTGAAGACGCAGTTTGGTTACCATATTATCAAAGTGACGGATCATAAACCTGCGAAAGAGGCGAAGTTGGATGATCCGGATGTAAGGAAAAAGATCGAGGATGCGTTAAAGCAACAGAAAGCGAAGCAGCCGCAACAAGTACTGGATGAGCTGCGGAAAGAGGAGAATGTCGATATCGTTTGGGCCCAGTACAAAGATCTCTTTAATGCCGGGAATGCGTCGGCGCAGGGAACCACGGGCGCTGATAGCGCACAAGCATCGAATTCCGGGCAAAAGCAATAGGAGAAGGCTCGAAATGAAACCTGGTGTCTCATGGGCACCGGGTTTTTTGCATCTATGGGGAAAAGGTACGGGTGAGTCCTGCGAGGGCAGGAAGCATTAACTGTCCTCTCCCAATGTACACGGGTCTACAACAATACTTAAAACCATTAACATATTTTCATGAATAATACTGGTATAAGTAAATAACCCTTAATTCATCAGGTTACCTCTGTTGACAGTTGTTGTATTCTCTCTATAATAGATAATAATCGCATAAATAGATGAACAATTATTTATTTTTTATAAATATTTTGTATGGAATGGGGGGATCGACGATGTCTTATTCTCTAGGCCAGAAGATCAGAGAACTTCGCATACGAAAAGGACTCACTCAGGGGGATTTGAGCGCAGGACTGGTCACACCGAGCATGGTGAGCCAGATCGAGTCGGATAAAGCCAATCCTTCTCACCAATTGCTGTGTGCGATCGCCGAGCGATTAGAAACGCCGATTGAGTACTTTTTGACCGATGTACAGACGCAAATGGAGAATGTAAGTGCCTACCAATTGGCATGTGCATATATAGGAAACCAGCAGTACGAACAAGCGATCCCTTTGTTAATGCACTTGAAAGAGTCGCATGCCACCCATGTTTCCGTCATTGACGTGTCCTACCAATTGGCGATTTGTTATTTGGAGACAGGGACGTTTGACAGAGCGGAAGAGTTACTCGACTACGTGTATGAAACGGCGATGACCAAAAAAGACCATATGCTGGCGGCGAATGTACAATATCAATTGGCACGGATCGCATACAAACGCAAGGAGTTTCCGATTGCTGCGCATTATCTTGAGCAGGCGCATGAATACATGCAAAAAGCAGGCCCCCTGGATCCGTTACTGTATGCGAAAGTCGTACAGACATTGGGTGAGATCTATGCAAGAATGGGGAATACAGAGAAAGCGAAACATTTTTTTGCTGAATCTTATGAATCCATGATCCATTTTCGGGATCTGCGAAAAATGGGCGATACCTATCTGGAACTCAGCGCAACATGCAGGGAGCAAGGGTATTTTGAACGCGCAGCGGAATACGCCCAGATTGCAGCTTCCATTTACCGGAGTTTGCAAGGAATTCGTCAGGCGATCGATACATCCGCCTGTTTTGGGATCCTGTTGGGAAGAGAAGGGAACGGTGAACAAGCGGCTGCACTCTTGGATATCAGCATTCAACGATACCGGGAATATGGTTTTGAGAAAAACATCGGCCAGTTGTATGAAGAGCTGGCTCGTGTTTTGCTGCAAGTCGGTCGTTATGAAGAAGCGGTCGATCAAGCGAAAAAAGCGCTTCAATTTTATGCCGAAACAGGCGAGAACAAAGCTGAGGTTTATCGCTTGCTGATATCTATATATCTCGCCCAGGACGACTTGGACGAAGCGGAGCGTTGGCTGAACGAGGCGGAACATCTTTTGGGAAATACGGCTCCACTTAGCGAACGAGTCAAATTGTATGCGCTACAAAGCGAAATCTTTAAGAAAAGAAACAAACACAAAGAAGCGATACAATGTTTGGAAAAGATGACAGATTTGATGGAAGGCAGTTTGCGCGAACGAAAAATTTTGATTTGAAAGATATAAAACTCTCGGGCTTACATCGTGTGTTCAAAAAGGCGATCGCTCACCCATGTGCATCCAAGATGTCTTTCAAACGGAAGCCTTTTTGAACGATCACTGAAAATGAGCCGGGAGTTTTTGTTTCTCTAGCCCCCGATCGAAGTGCCTCGATTTGAGCTTTGCTCCATTCCTTCATCTTTGCGTTCTTCTTTTTCACGGCGTTGGAAAAAGCGCCGGGCTCTCTGTGATACTTTTCTTAACAAAAAACCGAACATGACGGATAAAGTGGAGCTTGCACATACCAAGACGGAAAACATGAAACGGAAATCGATCATTTCGTTGCTTTCAAGATATACTAGAGACATGAGGAACGTCACCCATAGTGTGCCAATCATCATTTCATACCATTTGAAGCGGTCTGACCAAAAAAATCCATATAATAACAACCAGAGCGGTATAAAAGTGATGAAAAAGAGAAAAAGCCAAAATGAATACCACCATTTGCTCAAGATGACAAAGACGAGAGAGTGAGCGAGGATTACGATCGCGGCAATAATCCCAATAAGCACGCAGTTCAGAATACTTGGATGACGCCAATTGATGCTTTTCATGGATGTTCCCTTCCTTCTTGATTGTTCTCACACCTTACCCTGCTGTTCAGATGTCCAAGGAGTTTCGATTACTCGCGGTTGTGTTTCCTTGATGAGCTTTACATTGAGGTCTTTTTTATACATAGTATCATTCCGATTGGAAAATACTAAACCAATTATACATTTTTTTACGTATTGGAACGAATACAATCAATGATGATTCCACAAAATGCGAACGCTTTCTTTCAGTGCCCATGCAGGATTCGAACAAAGATGTAGAGAATACTTCATAGAGTAATGCGGTAACGTTTTAGCTGAGCGAAGATGGAGGAATGCAGAATGCAGCTTGACAAGCTTCGGGATAAGACGGTTGACCAGCTTTTTGAGGCGATTTTGCAACTGAAGACTCTTGAAGAGTGTTATCAGTTTTTTGATGACCTCTGCACCGTCAACGAAGTGCAGTCGATGGCCCAACGGCTGGAAGTGGCGAGGATGTTGCGCAAAGGGCACACGTATAACCAGATCGAGCAGGAAACGGGCGCAAGCACGGCCACGATCAGCCGCGTCAAACGTTGTTTGAATTACGGTACGGACGGTTATTCGTTGATTTTGGACCGTTTGCAAAGGTAATGCCGCTTGAAGCCAGGTCACATGTCGCATGATCCGTCGGAGGTGAATGTTTCATCCATTGGCGGGCGATACCCATACCTGTTAGCCCCATTTGAGGCAACTTGAATCACCTAGGGAATATGCATATTTTCAGGGAGGCGGAATGTTTTGTCAACCGCATGGAAAACTTGGCGTCATGCGGTAAAGTTGGATCCGGATCGCCCGATCACGAAAGAATTATTGAGGGAGATCGGACAGACGGGAACGGACGCCATTCTGTTAGGGGGAACCCAAGGGATTACATTCGAGAAATCGCATCGATTATACACCTTAGTTCGAGAAGCTGTGCCTCATTTGCCCGTATGGCAGGAAGTTTCAAAGCGGACGGCCATTGTTCCGGGAGTGGACGGGTATGGGATTCCTGTCGTCTTGAATGCTGGATCGACAGAATGGTTGATCGGTCATCATATGCAAGCCGTTTGCGAGTATGGGGCTTTGATTCCGTGGCATAAGGTTGTCGTGGAAGGCTATCTGGTCTTAAACGGTGATGCGGCTGTTGCCAAGGCGACGGAGGCGAAGACCGGTCTTTCCGCGGAGGAGGCGGCCGCATACGCCGTTGCGGGGGAGCGGCTTTTCGGCATGAACACGATCTATATCGAGTACAGCGGCAGTTACGGAGATGTTCAAACCGTTATGGAAATCAGGCGTTCGACAAACGCTCACTTAGTCTATGGAGGCGGAATCGACTCGTATGAGAAGGGGGCAGAGATGGGCGAGTGGGCCGATACGATCGTCGTGGGAAACGCTTTATACGAACGGGGGATTGAAGCGGTTTACGAGACCGTACGTGCGGTTAAATAACGAATGAAAATAAAAAAACGACCCACAACGCATCTTTCATGCGTCACAAGTCGTTGTTATGTAATGGGACATGATGTCGAATCATGTCATGTTCTCTTCGATGCTTTACTATACCAAAATTCTAAATAGGGGTCAACCCTTTTTCTTTTTTAGCAAGCGGATGGTTTATCATTCGATGCTCCAACGGAGAAAAAAGTCTTGGGCACGAGGCCCAAGACTCAAGTCTTTGTTATTCGCTTAACAGCTTAAATACATCCTTAAAGGTTACGATCACCATTAACCCGAGAAGAAAAAGAATGCCAATGAAATTGATCGATGCTTCTTTTTCCAGGGAAACACGTTTGCCTCGGCGGATGGCTTCGATGATCAAAAAGACGATCCGCCCGCCATCCAACGCAGGAAGTGGGAGGATATTAAAGACAGCCAGATTGATGGAGAGTGCCGCCACAATATAGAGGAAATTGGGCATTCCTGTCTCAGCCTGCTGCCCTGTGATGCGAATCATCTCAACGGGGCCGGATAAATCTTGCAGCGGAACGTGGCCAATGACAAGTTGACGAATGCCGTCAAACATGAGAAATGTCAAATTGCTGGTTTGTGTGATGGCGGCTTGTGTATTCGCTAGCAAGTTTCCCGTTTTGACAAACTCCTGCTTCATCCCGATCGAGATGCCCACCTGCGTCTTGCCATCTTTCGTCATCGGTGTGATCGATAAAGGGATATGTTTCCCGTTTCGTTCCACGTCGACGGTGATGGTGCCGCCCTGATGAGCTTTGACTTCGTTTGTGAATACGTCGAATGAGGTGATTCGCTGGCCATCGACCGAATAAAGGACATCGCCAGGTTTCATGCCGGCCGCTTTTGCGGGGCCTTCCATAACGTTCTCTACATAATATTTGTAAGTGGGAACGCCATATACATTATAGAGAAGTGTAAGGATGAGGATCGCTCCGATGATATTCATCGTCACTCCGGCGATTAATACGATAAACCGCGCCCAAATGGGCCGATTGTTGAAGCTGTCGGGCGCATCCGAGGCTTCCGGATTATCTTCCCCGAGCATCTTGACATAACCGCCAAGAGGAATCCAGTTCAAGCGGTAATTGATTCCTTTTCGTTTATATTTAACGATCGGCGGACCGAAACCAACTGCGAATTCTTCCACACGAACTCCTGTGGCACGAGCTGCCCAAAAGTGCCCCAATTCGTGGATGAATATGAGAAAACCGAGGGCCAAAATGGCCAATACGATATTCATCCGTCCTCATCACTCCTAACGCTATATAGGTTGACCCGAATACCCAAAATTTATGCGTGTACGACTTTATTATACCATGTATAGAATTGGAGACAGGTGACAGATTTCGAAAAGGTGTGAGCATCCCGAGTTTCAGGTATGATATAAAAAAGATCGTGCGCCTGCAGGGAGGGATTCTTTTGCCCAATCTGACGTTCGTCATTGGCATCCCCGGTTCCGGAGCGACTGTTGTGGGACAAACCTCCGCAAAAGTAAGCGGGGCATTGCTCGAACATATTCCCGAAAAGAATGACCCAAAGTCATTCTCCGCGCTTTTGCGAAACATCGAGAATACCTTGCGAAAAGGTCAGGATGTATGGCTGTTGGGTTCCGTGAGAACCGAAAAACAGCGACGTCCTTTCCTTTCGGTTGCGTCGAAATTGCATGTGAAGACGAGAGCGATCTTGGTGGATGTCCCGTTAGACCAAGCGCTATTGCGTTTGAAGGATAACGAATCGGTCAACTTTGAATTTGTGAAACGGGCGGATCGCCATCTACAGATTCCTACATACAGTGAGGGATTCACGCATATTGAAGCGATGTTGCAGGATGCAGATGTAGACGAAGAGGCACGAGATTTTTTTCGCGGGAAGGAAAAAGAGTTAATCGAAGATCCGGTAGCAGTCATCCGCGAGTTGCAGCAGGACGGCAGGCTCTTTCGTTTTATTCCTGAGTATCGGGGGACGATCGGTCTTGATCAGCATAATCCTCATCACTCGTATGAAGTTTTTGAACACATTTTAAAGGCTGCATCCTTCGTTGCGGGCAGCAATTTGAAAATGGTTTGGACGATGCTGCTGCACGATATCGGAAAAGGGTACCCGGGGATCAAGCAGTTTTTGGGACGGTTTTGCGAGTCTTACCCGCCGTTCTCCGCTGGAGAACAGGTTCTGATCGAAAACGGGGAAGCGATCCGTAAAGGGACGGATTCCGGCGATACGTATGTGGTGAGGGGAATACGAGTACCAAAACAGTATATCCAGACAGATCTTGTGGGTCATTTTTACGATCATGAAAATATTGGCGCCCGCTTGGCTTTACGCATTCTTTTCCGTCTTGGCTATGGAAACGCATTCGCGTATGAAGTCGCTAGCCTGATACGATATCATATGACCATGCCGAGAAATACTTCCGAAGTGCCTGCGGAACAATTGTCCCGCTGGTACAAACGCGTGGGACGGTATGCGCCCGAATTGATGATGGTGCGTCTCGCCGATAACAGGGGGAAATGAGCCGTACGATATGGTACAATGAGAACATATGTTGCTATTGGGTAGAATGTAGAACAGGCGGGTGAGGAACATGTTTACGGTAGGTGGAGCGGAGGCGATTCTTGAGGGATTGAACCCTCAACAGAAAGAGGCGGTCATCCATCAGGAAGGTCCGCTTCTGATTCTTGCGGGAGCAGGTTCCGGGAAGACGAGCGTATTAACCCGGCGGATTGCTTATTTGATACAGGAAAGAAAAGTGGCCCCATGGTCGATTCTCGCCATCACGTTTACAAACAAAGCGGCGCGGGAAATGCAGGAACGGGTGGAGCGGCTGATCGGGATGATGGCCAATGACATATGGGTTTCCACATTTCATTCGATGTGTGTGCGCATTTTACGCAGGGATATCGACAAACTGGGGTATACGCATTCGTTCACGATCCTTGATTCGGCTGATCAGCTGACGGCGATCAAACAATGTATGTCCGAATTGAACCTGGATCCGAAGAAGTATGAGCCGAGGGCCGTGCAAGCGGTGATTTCCCATGCGAAGAACGAATTGAAATCATACCGGACTTTTGCACAGAAAGCACAGACGTTGTTTGACCAGGTTGTGGCGCAAGTGTATGAAGCTTACCAGAAAAAATTGCGCGCTAACAATTCCCTCGATTTTGATGACCTGATTTTCAAAACGGTCGATCTGTTCGAGTCTGATCCGTCGACCCTCTCGTTTTATCAAAACAAGTTTCATTATATTCATGTGGACGAATATCAGGACACCAATCATGCCCAGTACCGCTTGGTCAAGCTTTTGGCGGAAAAACGGCGCAATCTCTGCGTCGTCGGTGATTCGGACCAATCGATTTACGCATGGCGGGGTGCCGACATCCGTAATATTCTTCATTTCGAAAGAGACTATCCGGATGCCACAGTGATCAAACTCGAACAGAACTATCGTTCAACAAAAACGATCCTTGAAGCTGCCAACCATGTGATTGCCAACAACAAGCAACGCAAGGAGAAGAATCTCTGGTCGGACAAGCCTGTGGGGGAACCGATCAGTTTCTACCGGGCCATGAACGAACATGATGAAGCGCTTTTTGTCGTGCAGCAGATCCAGAATTACGTGGAACAGGGAAGGATGCGCAGGGATTGCGCAGTGTTGTACCGTACCAACGCGCAATCCCGCGTGCTCGAGGAGAGCTTCATCAAAGCGAACATTCCCTACACCTTGGTCGGCGGCATCAAGTTCTATGAACGCAAAGAGATCAAAGATGTTCTCGCATATCTTCGCCTCATCGCCAATATGAGCGACGACATTTCGTTAACGCGTATCATCAATGTCCCCAAAAGGGGGATTGGAGATTCGACCTTGGAGAAAATTCAAGCCTATGCCTCAGCGCACGGAATGTCTTTGTTTGCGGCGATGCAGGAAATCGAACAGGTCGGATTGTCCGCGCGGTTTAACAAGAAGATTAAAGAATTCGTTCTGCTGATCCGCAACCTGGCGACACAAGCGCAATTTCTCTCGGTCACGGAACTGACGGAAGAAATGTTAAAGTTGACCGGATACAGGCGGGAATTGGAACAGGAAGCCGAGAAGAAGATTGAAGCGCAAACGCGTCTCGAGAATATTGACGAGTTCCTGTCGGTCACCCGGGAGTTCGACAAGAAGCAATCGGCTTCAACGGGGGGCAAGCTGCTGGAATTTCTGACAGATGTCGCGCTTGTGGCGGATGTCGACGAAGTGGACGAAGAGGCGGATACGGTCACGCTGATGACATTGCATGCGGCCAAAGGACTGGAATTTCCGATCGTCTTTTTGGTCGGATTGGAAGAAGGTGTGTTTCCGCATATGAGAACGCTCGGCAACGAAGATGAGATCGAAGAAGAGAGACGTCTGTGTTATGTCGGGATCACGCGCGCGGAGGAAAAGTTGTTTCTTACAGCTTCGTTGTCCCGCATGTTGTTCGGACAAACGAAAAATAACCCGGAATCCCGCTTCTTGCAAGAGATTCCCAAGTCCTTGATCGAGGAAATCGGCTATCGGAGAGCCCAATTGGGTCAATGGAACATTCAGGGACAGAATGGACGGCAGGATGCACGCGCACAAGCCATTCCCGGAAGATTGCAGATTCCCAAAGGAATGGGAGCCGATCTTTCTTTGTCTTGGGATATCGGTGAACAAGTGCAGCATAAAAAGTGGGGGATCGGTCAAATCGTCGGCCGCTCCGGATCCGGAGATGATCTTGAACTGGTCG
The DNA here is from genome assembly GCF_023705585.1 of Collibacillus ludicampi. Taxonomy (NCBI): domain Bacteria; kingdom Bacillati; phylum Bacillota; class Bacilli; order Caryophanales; family Alicyclobacillaceae; genus Collibacillus; species Collibacillus ludicampi. The sequence continues at coordinate 1,010,193 of NZ_BOQE01000001.1, read as the reverse complement.
TTCTCTTCCCGGAGCCGATTGGGGAAAGAAAACTGTTGGCGCGATTCGCACCGATCACGAAGTGTTGAAACGCCGTTCTATTGTCCTCCCTTACCATTCGGTATGATCCATCATGAGAGGTCTGAAATGTGCTCGGACCTCTTTTTTTTATAGTAACCCATGCTGCAAGCGTCGCCATCAGAGAATGAAATGTTTCTTGTGCAGAATTAGAAGTTTGAGGCTGCCACAGAGAAACGGAGTATCTTTTGGGTGGATCGTATCGCTTTGCAGCGCAGAGGGGAGTTGAAGGTCGTTCCGCTACCTATAAACCGTTAAGAAGGCATATGCTTTGCGCGTAATAGCGACTTTGAAGGTCGTCTCGCAACATTTGTTTATTATTCTATGCGAGACGACCTTCACGGAGCATGAGCGCAAAGCATATGCCTCAAAGAACCTAAGCGCAAAGCGATACATCCACCCAAGTACTAATTTACAAGTAAGAATTTTCAGAGTGTTTTTCCGAGTAGATTCTCTGATCCTGTTTCTGCTTCTTCACTGGCGGGAAACGCTTGATCCAAACGTTTCAGTTTGGATTGACAAAAAAATTCACGTTTGTCTGATTTGGCGTTCAGTGATAAAGTAATGAAATAAACAAAATTATGATACGAATTGTTTGTTTGGAGGAAGCAATGACATGGGGAAAGTAACATTAGGTAAAGTGACATTAGAAGATATCATTGTTGCGAATCACCACCTAAAAGATGTGATTCAAAAGACTCCCTTGCAAAGAAATATCCTTTTATCCGACCGATATAACTGCAATACCTATTTGAAGCGTGAAGACCTTCAGGTGGTCAGATCTTTTAAAATCAGAGGCGCGTACAACTTCATTCAAAGTTTGTCGGAAGAAGAATTGAAAAATGGTGTGGTTTGTGCGAGCGCGGGAAATCATGCGCAAGGTGTGGCTTACTCTTGTAAGCTATTGGGCATCCAAGGGAAAATTTTTATGCCAACCCCGACGCCCAGGCAGAAAGTCTCTCAGGTAAAATTGTTCGGCGGTTCCTACGTGGAAGTCATCCTGACAGGCGATACGTTTGACGATTCCTATTCGGAAGCCGTGAAATACTGTCAGCAAGAAAAAATGACCTTCGTCCATCCGTTCGATGATCCGCGAATTATTTCCGGTCAAGGTACGGTCGGTATCGAGATTATGAATGACATGGAAGAACACATTGATTATGTTTTTGTCAGCATCGGAGGGGGAGGGCTGGCATCAGGAGTAGGTACGTACATCAAAGGAATCAGTCCTTCAACCAAAATCATCGGTGTGGAACCGGCAGGCGCCCCTGGAATGAAAGAATCTTTGGATAAAAACGACGTGATTACCCTCAAGGATATCGAAAAATTTGTTGATGGCGCGGCGGTGAAACAGGTGGGGCATCTCACGATGGAGATTTGCAAAGACATACTCGATGATATCGTATTGGTACCGGAAGGAAAGGTCTGTACGACAATCCTCGAATTGTATAACGAAAATGCGATCGTCGCAGAGCCTGCAGGAGCCTTGCCGATTGCCGCACTCGATTTTTATCGTGATGAGATCGCAGGGAAGAACGTCGTCTGTATTGTCAGCGGAGGAAATAATGATATCGACCGGATGCAGGAAATTAAAGAAAGGTCCTTATTGTATGAGGGATTGAAACATTATTTTATTATCAATTTTCCGCAGCGTGCCGGTGCTTTGCGCGAGTTTGTGGATAAAGTATTAGGTCCGCATGACGACATCACGCGTTTTGAATACACCAAAAAGAACAATAAAGACAACGGGCCCGCTTTGGTTGGAATCGAGCTGAAATGTAAAGACGATTATCACCCGTTAATCGATCGATTGAACCGGAACGGTATCCAATATATCGAGATCACGAAGGATCCTTACTTGTTTAATTTGCTGATCTGATCAGGTTCGTTTGTGAATCAAAGTGATTATCTATAGGGCTCCTCTTCCCAATGACTCTTGGGAGAGGGGCTCTTTTTTCTTTGAAAATCTGGAGTTTGGTGGGGCGTATGCTTTGCGTTCATGCTCCGTGGAGGTCGTCTCAGCGGGTATATGCTTTGCGCTCATGCTCCGTGAAGGTCGTCTCGCATGAAATAGTAATCAAATGTTGCGAGACGACCTTCAAAGTCGCTCACTCACGCAAAGCATTACGCCCGTCCAAGGCAGTTTTCAATCCTCCGATGGTACTTTTGATTTGGCGGGCGTACCTTTCGCGCAAGGATCGGAAAATGAAGGTGTGCTTCGTTTCGTCGCAAAAATGTCTCATGGTATGGCATGAAGGGGATTTGCAATGATAGGATAGGATTGTGGTTTAGTACGTTTTGAGGTGAGCGAATTGATGAAATCACTTGAAGAAATCCAGTCACGTATTGAAAAATTGCGTGCAGAAATCAGAGAACATGACTACCGTTACCACGTACTTGATCAACCTGCGATCAGCGATTACGAGTACGATCAAATGATGCGCGAATTGGTGGATTTGGAAAACCAATATCCTGAACTAATAACACCGGATTCCCCGACACAGCGGGTTGGGGGTGAGCCGCTTGAAGGATTTGAAAAAGTGAGCCACCGGACGCCCATGCTCTCCTTGTCCAATGCGTTCGGACCGGAAGATTTGCGCGAATTTGACAGGCGTGTGCGTGGCGCCCTTCCGGGTGAACAGGTGAACTATGTTTGTGAATTGAAGATCGACGGGCTGGCCGTCTCGCTGATTTACGAACATGGGGTATTCGTACGAGGGGCTACGCGCGGTGACGGTGAGGTGGGAGAAGATATCACAGCCAACTTGCGGACGATCAAAGCTATTCCGCTCGTACTTCCGCGCCCTCTCACGCTCGAGGTACGTGGGGAAGCCTATCTGCCGCGTAGAGAATTTGTACGCATCAATCGTGAGCGGGAGGAAGCTGGGGAACCTCTGTTTGCCAATCCGCGAAATGCGGCGGCCGGTTCCTTGCGGCAACTCGACCCGCGGATTGTGTCTCGCCGCAATCTTTCTCTATTCGCATACGCAATGGGATACCTGGAGGATGAAACGATCGAAACCCACTATGAAGGATTGCAATTGCTCAAAGACTTGGGTTTTAAAGTGAACCCGTACATGCGCGTTTGCGCCGATATCGAAGAGGTGATCGACTTCATCGGTGAATGGGCGGGCAAACGTGCGGATCTTCCCTATGACATTGATGGTATGGTGATCAAGGTTAACCGTTATGACCAGCAAGCGAGACTGGGGGCAACAGCAAAAAGTCCGCGCTGGGCGATTGCCTACAAGTTTGCTGCAGAACAAGCGGAGACGATCCTCCGGGATATCGAGGTCAGCGTTGGACGAACCGGAGTGGTCACGCCCACGGCGATCCTTGATCCCGTGCAGTTAGCCGGAACCACCGTCTCGCGAGCGACTTTGCACAACGAAGATATTATCCGTGAGCTTGATGTCATGCTCGGCGATACGGTCATCGTACAAAAAGCGGGGGACATCATTCCGGAAATTGTGCGTGTGCTAAAAGAAAAAAGGACAGGAAATGAACGGGCATATCATATGCCGACACACTGTCCTGAATGTGACAGTGAACTCGTCCGCCTCGAGGGTGAAGTGGCTCTGCGCTGTATCAATCCACGTTGCCAAGCACAGATACGCGAAGGGATCATTCATTTCGTTTCACGCGATGCGATGAATATCGATGGATTGGGGGAACGCGTGGTCACCCAGTTGTTTCAAGCGGGGCTGATCCGTGATGTGGCAGACCTCTACACGCTGACGGAAGAGCAGCTTTTACCGCTAGAGCGGATGGGAAAGAAATCGGTGGAAAACCTTCTCACTTCGATCGAACGTTCAAAAGAAAACTCTGTCGAGCGTTTGATTTTCGGGCTGGGTATTCGCTTTATCGGTGAAAAAGCGGCGAAACTGTTGGCTCAACATTTCATGACACTCGATCGTTTGATGCAGGCAAGCTTCGATGAATTGATTGCCGTTCCGGAAATCGGTCCCAAGATGGCGGATTCGATTCTGCATTATTTTGCGCAAGACACCGTACATGTGGTCATCGAAAAGTTACGTGCGGCAGAAGTTAACTTTACCTATCGCGGTCCTGCACCCGTTGCGGTTGAGGAATCGCCATTTGCCGGCAAGACGTTTGTGCTGACCGGAACGCTCACAAAGTTTGACCGCAAAGAAGCGAGTGCCATGATTGAGCAACGAGGAGGAAAGGTGACAAGTTCCGTGTCTAAGAAGACCGACTATGTGATCGCCGGAGAGAAAGCGGGATCCAAGCTAGACAAGGCACGTGAATTGGGGATTCAAGTATTGGACGAAGATACGCTCCTTGAATGGCTGGGAGGGACGGAGTGAATACCGGGCGCTTTCGATTCGGGAGATTTTCAAACGACACGTTTGCAAACAGCCAATGCCGTGTACATTACGCGAACAGATAACGAATGAACAAAAATGCCGTTCCTGGATGAACGGCATTTTCTTTGAAAATCTGTAGTTTGGCGGGCGTATGCTTTGCGTTCGCGCTCCGTGGAGGTCGTCTCAGCGGGTATATGCTTTGCGTTCGCGCTCCGTGGAGGTCGTCTCAGCGGGTATATGCTTTGCGTTCGCGCTCCGTGGAGGTCGTCGTATGGGGCAAATGCTTTGCGCTCATGCTCCGTGGAGGTCGTCTCGCAAAGAATAATGATCAAATGTTGCGAGACGACCTCCAAGGTCGCTTTCTCACGCAAAGCATTTGCACCTTGAACGTTCTAAAGGAAGCGAGGCGACCTCCAAATTCGCAATTACGCGCTAAGCATATACCCCGTTAACGGCCAAAATGGAAACGGGACGACCTTCCACTCACCTCAGCGTTGCAAAGCGATATCATCCACCCAAAAGCCACTCCGTATATTGTGGAAGTCTCAAACTTCTCTTCCTCCTTTGGAGGAAAGATCGTCTGTACAACCCGGACAATAGCCTAGAACTTCGAAGCGGTGTCCCACCACCTGATAACCTTCAGGAACATGGGCGAGGATGTCCATCGGACAATCTTCCAGCGCTTCCGTCTTACCGCAGCGTATACAAACAAGATGGTGGTGATGGTCTGTAGAGCAACGGATACGATATCGCGACCCGCCTTCTCCGTACTCCGATTCCTCTATGATATGAGCCTCTTTCAGCATATTCAAGTTACGATAAACGGTATCAAGGGAGAGGCTTGGATAAGACTCTTTCAAAGCTTCCATGAGATCTTTCGCCGTAATGTAACGGTCTTCCCGCAACAGCACTTCAACGATCGCACGGCGCTTGCCTGTCAGTTTGAATCCTTGCGCCCGCAGTTTACTCAGATATGCTTCAACGTCGGTCATGGGCTCTTTCCCTTCTTAAATGCTGCCATTGTATTTTATCTTCACTTTACCACAGATTCAGCAGAAAGTGAAAAAAGAACTGCCCCTTGACACGGATATCGGATGTGATATTCTAAAGTCACATCGATGGAACCGATTTCAGAAACCGATTTCATCGCATGCGCCAACCAGCATACAGATTTACAATGTTGTCTCATCACTCGGGAAAAGGTTGTTGAGAAATGAAACAAGATGCGCGTAAACGCATAACGATCGATCATGTAGCAAGGAGAGCCGGCGTTTCCAAAACGACCGTGTCACGCTATTTGAACGGCCACTACGAAGCTTTAGCGGAGCAAACACTCAAGCGTATTCAAGAGGCTATCATCGCTCTGGATTACCGCCCCAATCGGATGGCAAGCGGATTGAAGCGAGATAGGAGTCATTTGATCGGCATTGTGGTTGCCGATATCACGAATCCGTTTTCCACCGCAATTCTTCGCGGAGCAGAGGATGTCTGCAAACGTCATGGGTACAGCTTGATGGTTTGTAATACGGATAACGATCCCGCGAAAGAACGGGAATACATTTTCATGTTGCAAGCACAGAGGATCGACGGGCTCATCATCAATACGACCGGACAAAACAATGAGTTCCTCCACCAGTTAGCCGCCGAGCATACCCCTGTGGTACTGGTCGATCGTAAAGTCCCCGAGTTGGGATTCGATACGGTGGGGGTCGATAATGAACAGGCGACAGCGGAGGCCGTTCATTATTTGGTGGAACAAGGGTATGAAAGAATCGCTTTTTTTAGCGAACCGATCGATGGAATCAGTTCACGTATGGAACGTTTGATTTCTTTTCAAAACGTCCTTCGTCGGTACGGCCATTGTAGTGTATCGGATATTTATGAGATCGACCTGCGTAGCGAGAAGCAGTTGGAGAAGAAGCTGGACGCATTCGTTCACAGTTCTCAAGACCAATCGCGTGTCCTGTTCGCGGCAAACGGAGTCATCTTGTTACAGTTGATTTTAGAATTGCGAAAAAAAGGCTTGCAGATTCCAGAAGATATCTCTGTATTAGGTTTTGACGATCTGGATTGGGCGCCCGTTGTGGGACCCGGAATCACAACGATTGCCCAGCCGACGTATGAGATTGGGGTTACCGCCATGGAACGCGTGTTACAGCGCTTGGAAGGAGATGATACTCCCGCACGCCAGATTTCCTTGTCGGGTCAGTTGATCGTTCGTGGTTCCACACCGTCCAGCTCAAAACCGGACGGGAACGGATCATCCGCGACTACGAAGTCCATATAATCATTCTGAGTTGCTGTCGCCATGATGGCGACTCATTTCAGAGCTTTGATGGAAACGGTTTCATCATGTGGAATCGAACAGATTTCTGCTACTGTACCATTCGGTTTTGCCAGGAGTTGCGGAAGGGAAATCCATCGGATCGAACCGACCGCTGATATAGACATTTTCCTGGAATAAGGGGGTGAGATCGGTTGCCATCAAGCTGGACGATCAGAATCATCCGTGTTTTGCTTGAATGGCATGTGTTTAACGAAAGCAGTCCGGCTGGACATACGGGCGATGTATCGGCGGTGACGAGATCTAGCGATATGTAAGGTCACCGATGGAGAGGAATTCGATTCTTTTATGTATGCAAAGGAGTGAGTGGAATGGAAAAAGAGCAAGTCAAATTGGCTCCTGGACGCTGGATACGTCTGGTTCCCATCGTATTTATCACGTACAGTCTGGCTTACCTTGACCGTGCGAATTACGGATTTGGCGCCGCTGGAGGAATGGCGAAAGAGTTGCATATTACACAAGGGGTCTCCTCATTGTTGGGCGCTCTCTTTTTCCTTGGGTATTTTTTCTTTCAAATTCCGGGGGCTCATTACGCGGAAAAGAGGAGCGCCAAGAAATTGATCTTCTGGAGTTTGATTCTATGGGGTGTACTTGCATCGGCTACCGGTTTTATCTCAAACATTTCGGTATTATTCATCGTCCGTTTTTTGCTGGGGGTTGTTGAAAGTGTTGTCATGCCGGCGATGCTCGTATATTTGAGCCATTGGTTCACGAAACAGGAACGTTCTCGCGCCAATACGTTTTTGATCTTGGGGAATCCGGTCACCGTGCTTTGGATGTCGGTAGTCTCCGGCTATTTGCTGCAAGCGTTCGGTTGGCGTTGGATGTTTATCCTGGAAGGGCTCCCGGCGGTTCTCTGGGCATTTATTTGGTGGATGTTAGTCGATGATCACCCGAAGGATGCAAAATGGCTTGCCCAAGTGGAAAAACAGGAGATCGAAATGGCGCTCCAGCAGGAACAATT